>JAIXOY010000096.1 GCA_027486525.1 Pseudomonadota bacterium | reverse complement strand
TTTCCGATGGTGATTTTCATCTGCACATAGTCCGACGCCAAGATGTCGGCCCTGGGATTTCCAAACCGCTTGATGAGTTTGACGATGCCGGAATTGTCCGGAAGATAGGTGAACCGCAAAGACTCGATCCCGCGCTCTGCCGCCGCCACGAGACAAAAATGCATCAACAAGGTTCCGAGGCCCACGCGCTGATAATCATCGATGAGCAGCAGCGCCACTTCGGCTTCTTTGGGACTGAGATCATCGCGCACCATCCGCATGATACCAACGCCGCGCTCAGGATTGTTCACTTCTTCCACGCCTAGAGCGAAGTGGTGGTAGCCATCAATCTCTGTGAGGTACTTAAGTTCGCGCTCGGTGAAGCCGTTCTTAATTCCGAAGAAGCGATGGCGAATCGTTTCCCGCGACATGTGGGCAATGCCCGCAGAAATTTTGGCGCGCGATTCCGGCAAAAGAAAGCCAACACGTAAATCAGTGCCGTGCCAATAAAACTCACGGCGAAAATCAAGGCCCAGGAGCATGGAATTTTCCTTCATGTGTTGTGCCGTGCAGAAACACTAAAGATTACTTTATTACGCTTTGCAGAGGCCTACGCAAAGGGACTTTTTTATTTTCGGAGGTTTTAATGAGGCGTGGGAGATTGTGGGCGACGGCACACAGGCCATGCTGAATACCACTGACCACGTCTTCGCGTTCAACATCGAGAATATCTTCCAGCTCAGTCAGGCCCCAATTGATGATGGCCTTATAGGGGGCCAGCTCACAGGTCTCAATAACAGTTTTTTTGTGCTCGATGAGAATTTGCGCCAAGGGGCGAGGGTCTTCTGTAAAGCTGAGGTAGTTTTCAAAATAGTAGCGCAGCCCGCTATCAATCCCTTGCTCCATGCCGCGGCGAAAAAACCAACGATTACCTTCATTACGTCGTGAGCGACACTCCTGTACGTTGTGCACAAGATGGAGCTCTGCCTGTTCAAGTATTTGCTGGTAAAGCTGAGCGCGTCGGCGCTGAAGCATTTCAAGTTCGTGCAGCATAGGGGCATCATAAGGCCATTTAGAAATCGCTCCAACTTTTCTTTTCAACAGACAGGAGTGAGACAAGCTTTGTCTGAGGAAAACTGCATTGCGAGACCCTTAGGCCGTGCGCTACTATCACTTAAATTATGAATGTTTATGACCTGCCCGCCATCAATGCGACTCTCAATGGCATCGCCACGGTACTGCTCAGCAGTGGATATGTCGCGATCAGGCTGGGGCGCAAAGAGCTGCACAAAGCTTTGATGATTTCGGCGCTGGTTGTTTCGGCGGCATTTCTCGCGTGTTACTTGATTTACCATTACCACGCCGGTTCCAAACCGTTTCCCGATTTGGGCTGGATTAAAACGGTCTACCTTGTCATCCTAATTCCCCATATCATTTTAGCCGCGGTCATGGTGCCCATGATTCTCAAAACTTTCTGGCACGCCTTTCGCGGAGAGTGGGAGAGTCACAAGAAAATCGCTCGCTGGACATTTCCCATTTGGATGTATGTCTCGCTCACCGGCGTCGTCATTTATTTGATGCTCTATCAGTGGTTCACAACAGCGTCATGATTAACAATAATCCTATTCCAATTGCGCGGGATCAGTAATACCATGAGTTACAAAAAAGGAATCCGGTATGTCACACGCATCATCTCTTGATCATCATCAAGAGGAAAGAAACGACCCTCAATTCGGCAAAGCTTCCATTGGGAAGCTTGCGATGTGGATTTTTCTCGTCACCGACGCCATGTCTTTCAGTGGCTTCCTCCTGGCTTACGGCATCTTGCGCGCCACCATGGACTGGCCGCATCCCGCTCAATACTTAGGCATTAACCTTTCTGGTTTTGCGACCTTCATCCTGGTCTGCAGCTCGCTCTCCATGGTTCTCGCCATCGACTGCTGTAAGAGCAAAGACCGCCAAGGCATGTTGAACTGGCTCTTGGTGACCATCGCCGGAGGTGTCTTCTTCTTGGGCATCCAGGTCTACGAGTACCAGCACCTTGTTCACCAAGGGATGACGCTCTCGAGCTTCGCTCATGGTAACAATCTCTTCGCTTCAACTTTCTACGTCATCACCGGTTTCCACGGGCTCCACGTTCTCACGGGCGTCATCTACTTGATTTGTGAGTACCGCTTTGCCCGCGAAGGTCGTTACGACAACGGTGACTACAATCGCCTCGAGATCCTTGGTCTCTTCTGGCACTTCGTGGACTTGGTGTGGATCTTGGTCTTCACCTTCATTTACTTGCTATGAACAAACTGCTGTTAGTCTGCTTACTCTTCATTTGGCCCGTGGCTGCTTTGGCTTGTCCGAACTGCCACGCTGCGCTCAATGATGGGAAGCCGCCTTACACGGTTATCATTTTAGGCATTTTCATTCTTGTGACCTATATCCCGTTTTACATTCTTTTTAGTGCGGCGAAAAAATACGACCCTAAAAATAATGGTGTGAACGAATAATTCTTTCGTAAGAAATGGCGCTGACATGACCACACTTTTTGCAACTTCGATCGACATGTATGGGCACAAGACTTCCGTCTTGGGAGACATCCTTTCTCTGACGAAGGCGCGTCTATCGATGTTGGTCATCTTCACCAGTGCTCTGGGACTATTCCTGGCCCCCGGTGAAATCAGCTTGCTCACAGGCATCGTCGCGACCCTGGCCACTTCTGGCTTAGTGGCCGGAGCGTGCATGATCAATTGTGTCATGGAGAAAGACATCGACGCGAAGATGGAGCGCACGAAGTATCGTCCCATTCCTTCCGGTCGCGTGAGTCCCGAGTTGGCCTCGAAGATGGGTGTCTCTTTGATTGCGATCTGTCTGATCGCACTGTTTCTCGTCGCGAACCCATTGACCGCATTCCTTGGTCTCGTCGCAACGCTGACCTACATTTTCCTCTACACTCCGATGAAACAGCGCACTTCATGGGCCCTCTTCGCCGGCGCGATCCCAGGTGCGATACCTCCTCTGATGGGCTGGACCGCAGTCACGAACTCAATTGGTACACTGGGCGTTGTGCTGTTTGCGATTTTGTTTGTGTGGCAGTTGCCGCACTTTCTTTCCATCTCAATCTACCACGCGAAGGATTACAAAAACGCCGGCATTAAAACGTTTCCGACGGAACTCGGTATTCGTGTCGTCGTTCATAAGATTGCTTTCTATACGCTGATCTTACTGTTGGTTTCTTTGCTCCCCTTCGCCATCGGTGAAGCGGGCGAGGGCTACCGCAATACGATGCTCCTCGTGGGGGGAGCGTTCATCGTGCTCTCGTTGGTCGGTTACAGATACAAAGACGATTCTCAGGACATGCTGACGTGGTCACGACGCTATTTCTATTCGTCGCTGGTCTACCTGCCGTGCGTGTTCGTGGCGATGCTGGTTTTTAGATAATATTTTTTCGCTTATCCGAGGGGAAGCTTAATGGATTTTTTAAACTTAAGTGTATCGACGAGCTGGTGGGAACTTTCTAAGCCGCCGATCGACATTTCGACCAACGGTCACTTGATCGACAGTCTCTTCACCTACACGTCCGTGTTGGCGGTGTTCTACTTCATCTTGGTGTGCATCGGCCTGTTCGGGTTCTCGTACCTCTACAGCCAAAAGCGCAACAAGACCCCTCTCTACACTTACGGCAACAAGAAGAAGCACCTCCTCATCACCGCGTTCATCGGTGCCGCGGTTTTCTTGTCGGTGGACTTGAACATCACTCGTCTTTCTAACAACGATCTATTGGACGTGTTCTGGAAATGGCCGAACCCGAAGACGGAGAAGGTTCTGCGCGTCGAAGTGATGGCGCAGCAGTGGATGTGGTCTTTCCGTTATGCGGGTCCCGATGATCAGTTCGGCACAGCTGACGACATCGTTACCAACAACGATCTCCGGATCCCTACCAACACGAAGATCCTCTTCCACCTCACCTCCAAGGACGTGATTCACTCGTTCTTCGTCCCGAACGTCCGCTTGAAGGTGGACACCATCCCGGGTCGTGTCACGCGCGTTTGGTGGGATGCCAACATCCCCGGCGAGTACGACATCGTGTGCGCCGAGATGTGCGGCACTCACCACTACATGATGAAAGCCAAGCTCACCGTCTACAGCGAAGAAGACTTCAAGGTCTGGCAGTCGACGTCTGAGAAGTTAGCCATGAATACAAATAATCCCGACGATAAGAACTTAGCGTGGGGCTGGAAGTGGGAGTACTAATATGAGCGGCGGATATAACGAAATTCACCCGGAACCAACCACCTTCTGGAGTAAGTACATCATCTCCTTCGATCACAAAGTGATCGCGAAGCAGTTCCTGTGGTACGGAATCATTTTCCTCGGTATCGGAGGCCTGATGGCGCTCTTGATCCGCTGGACCCTGGCCTACCCCGGCGAAGCGTTCCCTGTGCTCGGGCACCTTTTGTTCCCGAACTCGGCCGGTATTGTTCCACCAGATAGCTACGCCATGTTGTTCACCATGCATGGAACCATCATGATCTTCTACGCCATCACGCCGATTCTCATTGGTGCGTTTGGTAACTACTGCATCCCCCTCATGATCGGCGCACGCGACATGGCGTTCCCGATGCTGAACATGCTGTCGTTTTGGTTCGCATTCCTCTCGGGCCTCGTCTTGCTCGCTTCACTGGTCCTTCCGCTAGGAGCTGCGGCCGGTGGCTGGACGTCCTATCCAACGCTCTCGACGATGATCGGGAGTCCCGGAGCAGGGCAAACCTTGTGGTGTGTCGCCATCTTCTTGTTTGGTGTTTCATCCACCATGGGTGCCGTGAACTACGTCACAACAGTCATCACCTTGCGTGCTCCAGGCATGGGCTATTTTGATATGCCATTGACCGTGTGGGGTCTCTGGCTCACGGCGATCTTGAACGCCATCTTCGTTCCGGTTTTGGGGGCAGGTGTCATCTTGCTTACACTCGACCGTGTGATGGGGACGACGTTCTTCCTCGCGGGTGCCTCCGCGACTTCCGGTTCAGGCGACCCGGTTCTCTTCCAACACGTGTTCTGGATTTTCGGTCACCCGGAAGTTTACATCTTGATTCTCCCGGCCTGGGGGATCGTGTCTGACTTGTTGTCATTCTTCTCTCGTAAGCCGGCCTTCGGTGCCAAGGCGACGGCGTT
Source organism: Pseudomonadota bacterium (assembly GCA_027486525.1). Classification (GTDB taxonomy): domain Bacteria; phylum Bdellovibrionota; class Bacteriovoracia; order Bacteriovoracales; family Bacteriovoracaceae; genus UBA6144. The sequence continues at coordinate 6,204 of JAIXOY010000096.1, read as the reverse complement.
GTCGATGACAGCGGTGAGCGTTCTTTCTACGATCGTGTATGGTCACCACATGTTCACCACGCAGATGAGTCCGTTGCTCACGCAGTCGTTCATGACCTTGACCATGACCATTTCGATTCCTTCGGCGATCTTCTTTGCCAACTGGCTGGGCACGCTCTGGAAAGGATCCATCCGTTTTGATTCACCGATGCTCTTCTCTTTGGGCGTGGTTTTCGTCTTCGGCTTGGGAGGCCTGACGGGCCTCCATTTAGGTACGGTTACGACTGACCTTTACCTCCACGACACCTACTTCGTGGTTGGCCACTTCCACTACACCATGGCCGCCTCGGTTCTCTTGGGCGGTTACGCCGGGATCTACTTCTGGTTCCCGAAAATGTTCGGCCGGATGATGAACGAGACCATGGCGAAGATTCACTTCTGGGGAACGATGATTCCTTTGAACGGCATCTTCTTCGGCATGCTGATGGTCGGCTACGGTGGCATGCACCGCCGGATTTACAACCCGTTCGTCTACGACTCGCTCAAGCGCCTGATCCCGATCAATCAGATGATTACGATCTCTGCGATCTTGATGGGGGCGTTCCAAATCATCTTCGTGATCAACTTCCTCTGGTCTTTGTACAAAGGGAAGAAGGCGCCGAACAATCCGTGGAACGTAGGTACGTTGGAATGGACCATTCCATCGCCGCCGGTGCACCACAACTACGACGTGATTCCTGTCGTGAAGTGCGGGCCTCACGAGTTCGGTAACCCGAATCTGAAGACGGGCCGTGACTTCCAATACCAGACTGAAGAATTGGTAGAAGGACCAGCGTGAAACGGAACGAGCTCCAAAGTAACCTCGCGATGACAGTGGTGCTGGTTTCCGCCGCCATGCTGTTCATCACGCTTTTCATGGGCTACGCCGTGTTCCGCTCTTCAGCGGCGACGTGGCCACCGATGGGCACCGAGAAGGTCTCTTTGTGGCTCCCGTTCCTGAGCACGGTCTTGATCGCGGTGAGCAGTTGGTACTGCTACCAAGTTCGCTTAGATGTCGCCCGTAAAGATTTCTCCGCGGCCCGTGGGCACCTCACCCTGACGACTGTGTTGGGTGTGGCGTTTATGCTGGCCCAAAGTGGTTTGTGGTTCCATCTCAAGAGCACGGGCGTCTTCGTGACGTCGGGCATTTTTGCGTCGGTGATGTACGGTTTCACTTGGATCCATGCGGTCCACGTGGTGCTCGGACTTTTTGCTCTCGGCTATCTGCACGTGGTCCTGCGCAGTCCAACAGACGCGGCCATGCAGAAGACCATCAACGTAGAGAAGTTCTGGCATTTCCTAGGCGTGGTGTGGGTTTTGATGTTCTTTGGTCTGTTCGTTTTTTAGAAGGATGACTGTGGAAGCTACAGCGACCGCGACAACTACGGGGCATGTGCGCAACTCAACTTTCGTTGAGAAGATGGTGCTTAATAAGTGGTTCTGGATCTGCGCGTCCGTTTTCCTTTTTGCGTACCCTTTGCTGAAAAGCATAGGGCGCCGTTTGCCGAACGAACTTCCCGTGATCACGACTCTGCCGTATTACTCGTTTTTCGACGAGACAGGCCGCACGTTTGGTTCGAGTGAGCTCAAAGGCAAAGTGTACTTGCTGCATGTGATGTCTTCGGACTGCTCTGGAATCTGTGATCTTTCGTTTAAAGAAGTTCAGCGCGTTCAGCACCGGATCCGTGGGGTGGTTGATCGTGCGGCGATTGTGTCTTTGACTGTTAAGCCCGACGTCGACACACCTGCGGTCTTGTACGCCAAGGCCCGTGAGCTGAAGGCCAATCCGAATGTGTGGCGCTTTGTTTCCGGCCCGGCCAGTGAGATCCAGGCCTTGGTGGTGAATGGACTGAAGGTTCCCACGCAGCTCGGCAAACGAACCACCACGGTCGAAGAGGTGATCTTGTCGAACCATCTCGTGCTGGTGGACCAAGAGGGGAGAGTCCGTGGCTACTACCCGATAGTGAAAGATGGAATTAACAAGTTAATGATCGATATCGGTTTATTAATAAATAGAAAGAGTAAATCCTAGGACAAGGAGCTGTTTGTGAGTGCTGTAAGTCACAAGAGTCATCGCGGCGAGTATTACAAAGTTTTTGCCGTGCTAACGGTACTAACCATCGTGGAGCTACTGATCCCAGACATGAAGATCAGCTACTTCTCGAAGGCGAGTTCGTTGACCTTCCTCGCGGTCGGTAAAGCGGCCATCGTGGGTTACTTCTACATGCACCTAAAAGAGGAAACGCGTTGGATGAAATTCGTCGCGTTGATTCCGTTGTCGGCGGTGGTCTACGCCGTCTTTCTTATTCTCGAATCTCTCTATCGTTAATTCGAAGGAAGTATATTTATGGAAGCTCCTAAAGCACCAGCGAAGCCTCAGTTCACCTCTGAATCTTCCATCATCGTTCACCCTTATAGATTCCCTAAGGACGACCAGTTTAAGTCGCCGACGTGGCTGCTGATTTTGGTTCTCTTCATCGCGTTCTTCGTGCTGAAGGGCTTCATTTATATTTCAGACGAAAAAAGACACGGTAAATAGTCATGGAAAGGAACGTTATGAAACTGATACTCCTGGTCCTGCTCGTTTCGGTCACGGCCTGTAATCGCGGAAAATTCACCGAGGGCAGAATGTTTGCCGGTGGAAAAGCTGTCGATGCGGCCACCCTCAACCTCGGCCACACCACCTACCTCGAATACTGCGTCCAGTGCCACGGCCTGGCCGGTGACGGCAAGGGCGTTTCCGCGGCAGGCTCATACCCACCGCCACGGAACTTGACCCAGGGCCTCTACAAATTCCCCAACGTGCCTTACGGTGAACTTCCGCATGATGTGGACTTCCATCGCATCATTCATAAAGGCCTCAACGGCTCAGCGATGCTTCCGTGGGATATTTCTGATGAACGTCTCGATGCGGTCACTCAGTACATCAAGACCTTCGCTCCTCAGACGTGGGAAGGCGCGGATAAAGTCCTCGGCACTAAGATTGAGCCGACGCCTAATCCATACGGCGAAGACAAGCGTGTTGAAGCGATTGCTCGCGGCGAGAAGGTGTACCACATCGTGGCCCAGTGTACCACTTGCCACCGTGCTTACGCTTCCATGGACCAGATCAATGCTTGGAGCAAAGAGATCAACGGTACGGAGATGGCGGGAATGGACGAAACCATCTACCAGTTGAAGCTCCAGGATTCGGAGTACAACTACAAGGTGATTCCACCTGACTTCACTTACCATCCGCTGCGCTCAATCCACTCCACCGCCGATATCTACCAGCGCATGCTTTACGGAGTCTCCGGTTCCGGGATGCCTGGTTGGAAAGACGTCGTGAGTGACGACGATCTTTGGGCGCTGACTTACTACGTGGAAGACCTCATGAAGTTGAAGAACGATCAACAGGCGCGCCAAGCTCTCATGAATCGGATCGAGACAAAATAAATGAACCGCCCGTCACCAGCTTCAGTAGGTAACCTGCTCCCAGCGAGCAACCTGCTGAAGCGGTGGGGCTTTCTATTGCTCTTCCTCGCACTTTCCTGCCAGCCCACGCCACCCATTTCAGAACTCTACGTCATTGCCCAGGTTCCTGACTGGCAGTTGAAAAACCAAGAAGGGAAGGACTTCGGCTCGAATGAGCTCCGTGGCAAAGTCTATCTCGCCAACTTCGTCTTCTCGCGCTGTCCGTCGGTTTGCCCGAAGATGCTGCAAGATACCGCAAAGGTTCAAGAGCGCCTTAAAGATGTCGAGGGGCTCGCTATTTTGAGTTTTACCGTCGATCCCGACTACGACACGCCGGAGATTCTCTCGAAAGTCGCGACACAGTATGGCGCCAACAGGGCGGTGTGGAGCTTCGTTACTCACGGGGACAAGGATGCTCTCTTCACGCTCTACCGTGATGGTTACAAGATCAATGTCGCTCCGGCTCAACCCGCGAAGGATCTCTACGACATTGCTCATTCGGAGAAGATGGTGCTGGTTGATCAACTTGGCCAAATCCGCGGCTACTACGGGTACGAGAAAGAAAAGATCGATCAGTTGATCATCGATGCGACGTACCTCGCGAAAAATCCCGGTGCGAGACCATGAGGTTTTCGGAAGAGCGGCGCCACATCCACGAGCTTGCCAATCACCTGACGATCATCCAAGGCGCCGTAAAAAAAGTTCTGCGCAACCTTGATGAAAAAAAGCTCGGGCTCCCCGAAGAAAAAGAACGTCTCACCAAGGCCGACGACTATTTGAAAAAGAGCATCGATTCTCTGCGCGAGCTGCGGGCGAGTATCCATCAGAAGATTGAAGAAAGTGGTGAGCCGTGAGTGGGGACCCCCACGCACCAGACGAACTGCTTAAAAAAGCAGGTCTCAAGGTCACCGAACAGCGCCGGACTATTTTAAATTTTCTCTTGAAGAATCACGGGCCTTTTACCGTCGAAGAAATGGCCATGAAGCTTAAGAGTGAAGGCTTCGATCTTGCGACTCTCTATCGCAGCATGGGCACCTTCGAAGAATCGAATCTCGTTGAGAAGCGCCTCTTCGGCGACGGCCTTGTGCGTTGGGAGATGGCCGGACACGCCGACGAGGATGGCTGTGAGCATGGCCACCATGGCCATCACCACCATCTGATGTGTACTGTTTGTAAAAAGATTGTGCAGATCGATGCTTGTCTGCCGGACGTGGTACAAATGCAAGTCGCGCGGATGGGCTACGCTCTATTGAAACACCATTTGGAATTTTCGGGGATTTGTCCCCAGTGTCAGACTAAAAACTTAAAACGAAAAGGATAACTAGATGAGAATTTTTTTAATGCTTTTGATGACGGTGATCTTAGGAGCTTGTTCACACGGCAAAGGTCACCATGCTAAAGGCCATCATGGCAAAGACCACAAGTGTGATTGCAATAAAACCGCAGAGGTAAAACCAGTCGCCGTAGAGTTCGATAGCAACTGTGCGATGGGCCTGTGCCGTAAAGGGGCAAAAGTGAAATGTGATCCAACGATCACGGCCGCGTACCAAGGAAAAAACTACTGCTTCTCTTCTGAAGAAGCTCGCGACACATTCATGAAAGACATCGATGGGAACTTAAAGAAATCGAACTCCGCGTGGGACGCCCTTAACCGCGCTCCAGGTAAATCGTAGTAAACGAGGGCCCGCAAGGGCCCTAGTTTTTTGGAAAGTAAATCATGACACCTGAGAAAGGTGAAAAGATGCTGCCACCTTCCAGGCTTCCGTAGAATCCCGCCGAAAGTTTATTGGCCACCGCTAGCTCATTCGACGACCACAGGCCTTGCGCCCACGGCGCGAGAGTAGAGTTTAGCTTTCCGTAGTTTCCGAAATTCGTAACGACCCACGAGCGATCACCTTCGACGTGTTGGTAATTCCAACCGGCGTGCTGGAGATTCGTCGACGCACAATCAAGGGAATTGTTGATGCCAGTTGTGCAGCTCCGCGGAGACTGCTTTTCCATGGCAGGAAGCAGCGCACGTCCCGCATGGCTCACGACACTGTACTGGTCGGTGTCGTGGTTAAGTGTGAGCCAGTCAGGGTGCGAGGCTGCGAGGGTATGTCCTGGAGGAATCACAAACGCAGTCGTCTGGTTGTTTCTATGAATGAGCATGTTCTTCATCACGGATGAATCCACCGGAGCAAACTGGAAAATTTCAAAGTCGTAGACTTTGATCTGGTTCACCCAAACACCGGGATAGCGCTGCTCGATGAGCCAGGAGCTTTTGTTCAAGATCCACCCGGCATTTTCTGTTTGCGCCAACCAGACATTGTTCAGGAGATAGCTGTTGTAGATGATCGGAAGTTCTACCAACTTCTCGATCCGCGCAGGCGTATAGCTATAAACTGTCGTGATCGAGGTCTCGTAGGAAGTTCGCGAGCCGATCCAACGCCCATTCTGCTGGCCCCACAGTCGGTGAGGCATGAGAGTGGCTTCGACATCAAGTTCCCGATACTGGCCTTGCTCTTCGTAGACAATCTTACCGCCGACTTCATTGTCGATGGTAATGATGCTTGCGTACGTGCCGGTCGTGAGAGTTTGCAAGTCGAGATACTTCGTTGCAAGACGAACCTGGCCATCGCGCAAGTCAACAATCGTTATAACCGGGTTCTCCATCCGTGGAAAAATGATGAGATGATGTTGGCCGAGCGCCTGGGTATCGTACGCACCACCCAGTTCCGCAATCCCTTTGAT
>JAIXOY010000312.1 GCA_027486525.1 Pseudomonadota bacterium | reverse complement strand
GATACGGCGTTCTTTGTCGGCGGCAAAAGCGGAGCTGCTGAGGATGTCACCAATGGTTTTGTGGAGATTTTTGCGACGCTCAAGGCGGGCCAGTGTGCGGCGCTTGATTTCGGGCAGATTTCGCTCTACTACTTTCTCTTGCGCAGGACTCGTCTCTCCGAAGAAGAAACTCACTCGTGAACTCACGCTCTCCACATCTTGTGCTTCGCTTTTAGCGAGAATGTTTTTGTTGTCACTTTCCATCTTGGTAAAAAAATGTCCCCGCTGCTTCGGATCGAGAGTCACAAGGTGCTTGGCCAAGAGACCAGAGAAGGCGAGGGCGATCCGGCGATATTCCACTGAGATTTCGGTCCATAGCTCAGGAAAGAGCTCTGTCTTCGTGGGATCGATCTTGTTCACGAGGTTCGTGAGCTTCTCCAGGTGAGGTTTCTGGGATTCGAGCAACACCGTCACATCAACTTCGAGCGTCTTCTTCTGTGATCGATACAGATCCAACTTCGACGCGGTTTCGATCTCAATCAGATTATCCAACTGAGTCACCGCCAAGCGTTGGAAGGCGCAACCACTGATGAATAAAACCATAAGACATTGAAGAATTTTCATTGGTCTAGTGTAGCAATGACCGTCTTGGCCCGAAAGGTGAGAAGATGTTTGATCGGGTATTTGTCAGAGTGTGTTGAAGGTTGGATGATAGCTCTATGATTATTCTTATTGCCATGCTCTTCAGTTTCCAAGTCCGCGCAGATGATGTGCACCCCTCGCGCCTGAGCACGCCGACGTATTACAGTCAGGCCTATGGAGATTTGCAGAACAAGTCGGCCGGGGCCATTCACCCATGGCCAGTGGATGTGCTCTCGATTGGGCACACCAATGCCTCTTATCAAAATTACGGCGGTCAGGCCTACTTCCACCACGGACTCGATATCCGCGCCAATGCCGGTGAGGATGTGTTGGCCAGTGCCGGCGGTAAAGTCGTTAACATCGAGAACTACGCCTTCGGCGAGCTCTACTGGGAAGTCGCGATCCTCGATGATGAGGGGTTTCTTTGGCAGTACCACCACGTCGATCGCAACAGCATCCCAACGGAGATCCACGCGGCCTTCAAAAACGGCGGCAGCATTGCCGCAGGAACAAAAATTGGCCAAGTGGTCAATTGGCCCATCACCACCTACGGTGAGCGCTACCATCACATTCACTTAAACATTCTGGATGGCCAACGTCGTTACATCAGCCCGTTTCTCTTCTTAGATCCTCTCGCAGATACCGTCGCCCCCAGCATCCAGCGCATCGGTCTCTTGAAAAATGGCCGTGAAGTGCGTGGAAATAAAGTCAGTGGGACCTATTCTCTTTTTGCAGAAATCACCGATTTGATTCTGCATGATAAATTCCTCGTGCCACCGCACTTGCTGCAAATTGAAATCGACGGCGCTCCCGCACGCACTGTGTGGAACTTCGAGATGCTGCCAGGGGGAGCAGATGAGGAAGCCCAGGTCGACAAATTTTATGTGGCGAGCATGGTGTGCGGTAATTACAACTGCCGCAAACCCATCATCGATCTAGGATTTTTAGGCACTTTCCCCACCACTCCAGGGGCACACACAGTTCGCGTTCGGGCCTGGGACTTCGCGGGCCTTAATGTGACTCAAGATTTCCAATGGTTAGTGGAATAGACGGGCGCACAAAACGCTTTCTTAAACACCCAGCTTAGGGGTAATCCTTAAGGATGAAAAACATCCTATACCCCCTAGGCTTCCTCCTTATTTCTCTCACCGTTTCTGCTGCTGAAGTGACCGTCTCAGGTCTTTCTTCCGGCGGTTATTTTGCCAACCAATTCCACGTGGCCTACTCGTCTAAAGTGAGTGGCGCAGGTGTGTTGGCCGGCGGTCCTTTCTACTGCGCACGCGGCAGCATGATCGATGCCCTCAATCGCTGCATGGACACCGCGAACGGTGCTCCGAGTGTGCAAGATTCCATGCGCGAGGCCACGCGCCTTGAGCGCGAAGGCAGCATCGACGATCTGGATAATCTCAAAACTTCAAAAGTGTATTTGCTTTCAGGCACTGCGGATCGCACCGTTCTTCCCATCATGATGCAACGTCTGCGTGATCTCTATCAGGCCTGGGGTCTCAAAGCTGAGAACATGAAGGTGGTCGATCGTTTGCCTGTCGGGCACGCCTTTCCCACAGTGGACTTCGGTAATGACTGCGCCAATCCTTCAGCGAGCCCTTACATTTCAAGCTGTGGTCGCGACGTCGCCGGCGAAATCCTCGACGCGCTCGTGGGCCCTTTGAAAGCCAAAGAGAAAGCGACGGAAGACCGCATCTTTAAATTCGATCAGGCCTTCGGCGTCAATCCGACTGGCATATCTCTGGCGCGCATGGGTTTTGCTTACGTTCCCAAAGATTGCGAAAACGCACTTCAGAAGTGTCATCTCCACGTGGCCTTTCATGGCTGCCGTCAGACCACCGAAGACATCGGCATGACCTACGTGCTTCACACCGGCTACAACGGGTGGGCGGAAAGCAACAAGATCATCATTCTGTACCCACAAGCTGTCCGTAACCTGCTGCTCAACAACCCGCGCGGTTGCTGGGACTGGTGGGGCTACACCGGACCGAACTACCACAATAAGAAGGGCCCGCAGATGCACATGATCTCAAAGGTCGTGGAGCAGTGGAGTGCTGGAAAGTTGAAAATGAAAAAATGGGATGGCCGCCTATGAGTTCGAAAGTCACAGCGATCGTTACCGGAGCTTCTAGCGGCATCGGCCTCGCCATCGCAGAAAAGCTCCACGCCGAAGGTTACAACGTCATCAACTGGGATCTGCGCGCACCCGCGGAAACGCACCCCAACATCCGCCACGTCTTCTGTGATGTCTCGAGCGAAGACGCCGTTCAAAAAGCCGTCAAAGAATCCGGTGATAACATCGGCGTCTTGGTCAACAATTCTGGTCTGCAATCCATGTCTCCGATTGCGGAGTTTCCCTTAGAAAAATGGAACCAGTTGATTGGTGTCATGCTGACCGGAACATTCCTGTGCACCAAGTCCGTGATACCATCGATGAAAGCGCGCAAATCAGGCCGCATCATCAACATCAGCTCGGTTCACGGTAAACTCGCCAGTCCATTTAAGTCAGCTTACGTCGCCGCCAAACACGGCGTGCTCGGCTTCGCGAAAGTCGCCGCCATCGAGCTCGCACCCGATAGCATCACCGTGAACACCATCTGCCCCGGTTTCGTTGATACACCGCTCATGCGCAACCAAGTGAAGTCGCAGATGGAGCTCAATAACTTGAGTGAAGAAGAAGTCCTCGCGCGTGTGTTCTTGAAAGACTCCCACATCAAGCAACTGACGAGTCCTGCTCAGGTGGCGGACATGGTGGCGTTCTTGTGCTCGAAGAGTGCGTCCACAATAACCGGAGAAGCTTATAATATCTCCGGCGGCTGGGGCATGGGGTTGTAATGGCCGATAGGCCATTGTCTTCGTCGTCACTTTTGTCTCGCAGTCGTCGGCGTACATTTTAGTACGCCCTCCTCCTACTCAACTTCAGTTCCTAGAATCCAAAGACCTCTCGACCATTCCAAGAACTGAGTTATAATAGTTTTAACTAACGAAGGAGTTTGGATGAAAAAACTATTGTGTCTGTTGGCACTCACAGCGATCGCGAACCAGGCCTTCGCGCAAGACCTGGTGAAAACCGGCGAAGGCATTCGTCAGAAGAGCGTCGCCTTCCTTTCATTCGACGTTTATAAAATCAGCCATTTCATCGCTACCATCCCTGCCGGCGAAGACGTTGCGGGGGCGTTGGCCGCTTCCACCAGCGACAAAAAATTCGAACTCGAGTTCCTGCGTGACGTGGAAGCCGAGAAGATCAAAGACTCTTTGGATGGCGCGTACAAGAACTGCGACTACAAAAACAAAGACAAGGTGAAAGAGCTCTTGAGTGTTTTCAAATCTGACTTCAAGAAAGGTGACTTGATCACCATCGCGTACTCGGGTGGAAAAACCACGTTCACTTCGGGCGCGAGTGTGTTGAGTGTCGATGGGGATGAGATCATGCAGGCCACCTGGTGCATCTGGCTCGGCAAAGGCATCAAGGACCAGAAGAAGCTTAAGGATGAGCTGGTTAAAGCCTTGAAAAAATAGCCTGCATCCAAAGCCAAACCTCCGCGCTCAAGTATCTTTTATTTAATCCGATAAGCTCCTCGGTTATCAAACCGGGGAGTTTATTATGAGTTCAAGAATCTTTCTTACATTAACCTTTGCCCTCTTTCAAAGCGAAGCTTTTGCTCAAGCCGCGCCCTTGCAAAATCCGCTGATCGAAGCGGGGAGAACGAAGCGAGTGTACAAGGTGACGGAAGGTTCGCATGCGAGCTGTATGCCGAACATTCAGCTTGTTAGCCGATGCCGCTCTGACGAAGATTGTTCAGTGCAAGAGCTTAAGTTAACACCTTATGATCCTAACTACGTTATCCCTGCGGGATGTCCGACCTGTGCCCATGCTACCGATTTATACACCAGGGATAGAATTCCGGAGACTTCATACTTTAATATGTTTCCGACAGACAGCTCCGGTGAAAACAAACGCTTTGAGCTCTATTGCACTGGCGGCGGCGGCGGCGGCGGTGGCGGCGGTTGGAGTTACTCAATCTGGGACTTCCTTCCAAGCATACCCACTCCTTGCAATGCTGCGTATGCTCGCCAGCGTCACACGAGCTCAAGCATTGAAATCTCCCTGCCACATGATGAACAAAAGATTACGTTCAACAAGACGTCTGGAGCGCTCAGTTATCAGATTGGCGACGATCGTGTGTGTCACTTCGAACCCGACCTCGTGCTCCAGAGTGACATCGACCAAGCCGCTGCTCAAGCAGCCAACGTTTCCGGCGTAGATCGTGGAGCGGAGCGAGTGGTTCCGTCGAACGGCTCGCAAGGAGCGCCTTCGAATGGTGCTGGAACAAGATAGAAATTGGAAGCTTCAAGGCCGGGGAAACCCGGCCTTTTTTATTTTGAACTCTGTTTATAGATAGGCAGATGCTAGGCGCCTAGGAGTGAGGGCGGAGGCTTACTCTAATGTAAGCCGCACAACCGAGCGACGCAGGCAACGCCGCAGATGACATGTATAAAAAGAGTTCCTTAGAAGCTACCGAAGAGTGTTCCTAGAATAACAATCGTTGTTGTGGCGAGAACCGGAAACGCCACCGCCACCATGAAAATATCAAAGTACGAACGTTTGTGGTCCATCCCGCAGATGGCGAGCAAGGTGATGACCGCACCATTATGCGGAAGGGTGTCAAAGCCACCAGAGGCGACGGTGCCCACGCGGTGAAGAAGTTCCGGTGAAATGCCCTGAGCATTGGCCATGTCCAAGTAGGTTTTGCCCAACGCTTCGAGTGCGATGCTCAAACCGCCTGATGATGACCCGGTGATACCGGCGAGAATGTTCACGGCCACGGCTTCTGACACCAACGGGTTTGAACCCGACATGCTCAAAATTCCGGCCTTAAGAATCGCAAAGGAGCTGAGGGCGGCGATGGTGTTACCGTAGCCAACCTCGGAAGCGGTGTTAAACACGGGCAGCATACAATCAAGCGTGCCGCGGTTGATCGACTCAAGGGGATTACCGAACCGTTTGAAGTGAAGAGCGAGGATCGCCAGGATGCCGATGATGAGGGCAGCGACCAAGGCCCAGGTGCCGATGACTTTATCCAGCGTGATCCCGCCGTAGAGCGGTTGCGAAAGATAGCTGTGATCCCATGACGGCAGAACCATGCGGCTGAAGAGGAAGTTGAACGCAAAAACAACCAAGAGAGGAATGAACGCGGTGGTGACACTCGGGAGATTGCTTTTTTGCGTGGTGCTGGCTTTTTCTTTTTCCGTGAACACTTCGCCTTTTTCTTGGCCCTTACGTGCCCGACGAACCATCCACCAGCTACCGATACCACCCATGATGATCGAAGCGATGATGCCCAGGCCCGGAGCTGCGAAAGTGTCTGTGCCGAAGTAAGGCATCGGGATGGCGTTTTGAATCGCGGGTGTTCCCGGAAGGGCGGTCATCGTGAAGGTGAACGCACCCACGGCGATGGCACCGGGAATGTAGCGACGGTGAAGATTGGCTTCGCGGAACAGGGACACCGCCAGCGGTTCCATCGCGAAGGCCACCACGAAGAGCGAGACGCCGCCGTAGGTGAGCACGGAACAAGAAGCGATCACCGCGAGAACGGCGTGACGGGCACCGAGCTTGCCGGCCACGAGGCGTGCGATGGTGTCGGCCGAACCGGAATCACTC
>JAIXOY010000213.1 GCA_027486525.1 Pseudomonadota bacterium | reverse complement strand
GGCTCATCCACGAGATTTTCACGATGAAGATCTCGGTGAATCTTTTGCGCAAGAACATTGACCAAACAAGAGGTCTTGCCCGATCCCGAAGGACCATGAACCCATATGAGCTGGTCTAGCGGTAAAGAAAAGTCATTCCATTTATGACCGTGTGTCGTGGCACCACTCACTTCGATAAATGATTTCGCTACTGGTTTTTTTATTTTTTCAGCTGTTACAACTTCGACCGCTTTAAACTTCCACGTCTCGGTTGGCCCTTGAAAAAGCACTTCCCCACCCGCATGACCCGAGTCAGGTCCCATCACAACCAAATGATCACTGGCTTTTTGCATTTGCTCAGAGTGATCCACGACGATGACAGTGTTTCCCTGTGCGATGACCTGGCGCAGGCCACGGATAAGCATCTCTTGTTCATACTCTCCTAGGCCAAGACTTGGCTCATCCAGCACGAACAAAGAATCTGTTCCTTGAAAGGAAAGATACTTGAGAACCAATAAACGTTGGTATTCACCGGCCGATAAAGAACGCGTTTTGCGGCCTAGGGCCAAGTGATTGAGACCCATGGAACACGCGAGTTCGCTCTTATCAGCCAAGTCTTTGCAGACTTTAAGGGCGTGAGGTTCTTTGATCGTCACTTTTTCTTTCATGACTGCACTAAACTGGGAAAGAGACATCCCCGCAAAGTCTGTCAGCGAATACGGGGTCTTCCCGAAGTAGAATTTGAAATTTTTGACAGACTGATCTACGCGTGAACCTGCGCACGTTGTACAGACGACTTCTTTTTGCATCTTTCGTAAAAAGACTCTGACAGCGGGTTTGTAGCGTTTGGATTCAAGGTACTTCTTCACTCCGTCGAAGCCTTCCCAGTCTCCTTCTCCGTCTTGCAGAACTTTAAAGAACTCCTTAGGCAACTCACTGAGAGGGACGGCCGTAGACCACTTCTTGCGCTTCATGACTTTGCGCAACTCCATGGCGTACCAGTCGAGGGGCCCAAAACGTAAGAATGCGACCCCATCTTCATCAACTGAGAGTTCCTTATCGAGCATCTTCTTTTCATCAAACAGCAGGTTCGCTCCATAGCCATTGCACGCCTTACAAGCTCCCAATGCTGAATGCGGGCTAAACGCACTGACAGTCAGGCCTTGCTTGCCAGCGTAATCACACAACGGACAGCGACGGCGGGAGATGTAATTAAAAGGCAGTGCCTTTTTTAGTCCTTCCGCCCACAACAAGAGCGGACGACCTTCTAGACGCTTGATGACATCAGTATTTTTGCTATCGAGAGTCGAAAGTGTTGATTCTTTAAAACGAAGAACTTCCCAATGATCATCTGTAGGTTCGAAATTCTCGATTGTCTTGCGCTTAGAATCCCAAGATCTGGCCGGCGCAAAATTATCGCCCAGAATCGCTTGACCTAGTTCTTGCCCGACAATTAAGTGCCAAACCTCACCCTTCTTCCCCTGAATAGCCTCCGCGAGTTGCATGGAAAAGGACATGGGACGGACTTCTTCATTGTGAGTCGGGCAGTACTCTTTGGAGTAGTGAAAGTAGAGCCCTTGCAATGTCTCAGTGATTCGCATGACATCGGCAACGATAGAGCGTGAACCCATGACGGGGTTAATTTGTGGAAGACCGAACACCGGTAACACAGGAAAGATTTCATCCACATCGACGGCGGTAGGTCGATCGGTAAAGAACTTCATAGAGTTGGGGAATGAGTTCACGAAGCGCCGGCGAGATTCACTTAAAAGAGTATGAAACGCTAGAGACGTCTTGCCTGACCCCGAAGGCCCAGCAAAGCAGATCAGTTTGTGCAACGGTAAATCCAAATCTACATTCTTCAGATTGTGAACGCGGGCACCGCGAATGCGGATATGTGGATGCTCTTTTGCCATGGCGCCAGATTATACCCGAGAAAAATAAAAAGGGCCCCCGAAGGAGCCCTCTGTCGTATGACTGTCGAAACGAATTAACGCTTAGAGAACTGGCAAGAACGACGTGCTCCGCGGAGACCGTACTTCTTACGCTCAACCTTACGTGAGTCACGTGTGAGGAAGCCGGCTTTCTTGAGTTCTGCGCGTGAAGTCGGCACGAGTTTCAAGAGAGCGCGAGCGATGCCCAAACGGATCGCACCGGCTTGGCCAGTGACGCCGCCGCCCTTAACGTTGATGCTGAAATCGTAGGCATCAGTCATCTTCATCAATTGCAAAGGCTGGTTCACGATAATGCGGCTCGTTCCCACTGGGAAGTAATCCGCGATTTCGCGATGGTTAATTGTGATTTTCCCGCTACCGCGAGAAACGTAAACGCGGGCCACAGAACTTTTGCGGCGACCGAGAGTGTGAACATCGTATGCTTTAGTTTTGCTCATGGTCTAATCCTTAGAATTTCAGCGTCAAGGCTTCAGGTTTCTGTGCTTCGTGAGTGTGTGTAGCGCCTACAACCACTTTCAACTTGGTCAACTGCTTGCGGCCCAAAGTGTTCTTTGGAAGCATGCCTTTAACGGCTTCATACACGATCAACTCAGGGTGCTTAGCGAGCTGCTCTTTAGCAGTACGACGCTTAATTCCACCGATGTGGTTAGTGTGCCAGTTATACTCTTTCTCGTCCCATTTCTTACCAGTGAACTTCACTTTTTCAGCGTTGATCACGACGACGAAGTCACCTGCGTCGTTGTTGGTGCAGAAAGTAGGCTTGTTTTTGCCGCGAAGAATTTTCGCAACTTCAGAAGCCAGGCGTCCCACCACCAGGTCTGTGGCGTCGACGACCCACCATTTTTTGTTCAGCATGTCCGCTTCTTTAAGAGCGAACGACTTTTGCGTAATCATAAATACACCTCATAAA
The DNA here is from genome assembly GCA_027486525.1 of Pseudomonadota bacterium. Classification (GTDB taxonomy): domain Bacteria; phylum Bdellovibrionota; class Bacteriovoracia; order Bacteriovoracales; family Bacteriovoracaceae; genus UBA6144. The sequence continues at coordinate 15,679 of JAIXOY010000213.1, read as the reverse complement.
AAACAATAAAATTGATCAGCCCCGGTTACCGTCGCAGCTCATGATGTTGAAAAAGAGGCCAAAACTTCTAAGGGTTTTCAGCATTCTTCACTCGGATTTTTCTAGGTTTAAGGGGGACTAGAAGAAGCCGATTGACACATGGAAGCGTCCGGGGGCCTCGAGGTTACCACTTTGATCCTTCTTTCTCAAGAGCTTGATGCCGTAGTCGAAGTCCAAAGTACCCACCGGGGTCACGACCTTAAAAGTGACCCCCACTGATTGGCGAAGGTCACCAATGTCGACAGTATCGACATAGACGCGGCCCGCGTCATAAAAAACACCGGCCATAAGAGAATCGTTAATGAAATAGCGAGGTTCAACCTTCAAATTGGCCATATAGGCCTTATTTTGAACAGGGTCATCACCAATATCGTTACCGTTCGGAAGACGGTTAATCTCCTCGTCACTAAAACCACGCACAATGTCGAGTCCCGTCAAACGGAAGACTTTGATATTGGGAATGTATCCTTCTGTGAGGCGTTGGCCGGTTTCAGGGTCGATGACGGGGTCACCATTGCTGTCAGTTCTATAGTTTTTAGCCAAGTTTTCCTGCAGGCCGCCCACAGCCGAAATGGCGATCGTGCCTCGGGGGATTGGAATATAGAAACGATTGCGCGAGATCAACTTGTAGAAATTGATCGTGAGGTCATCTTTCTTCTGAGAAAAGAACAACGGGTTGGCGAACTCATTCGAAATGTTAAACCAAGCCCCGGCAGTTGGGTTGATACGAGTATTGCGGAAGTCGGCGGTGAAGCTCGGAGTGAGAGCACCGATCTCGAAACTACCATTGTCTCGTTTTTCGGTGGCATCGAATTGGTTGATACTTTCAAACTGGTGACGTAACGAAACCGAGAAGCGGCTTCCAAAGTCACGGCTGATGGTATTGGCCAAGCGCCGAATATCAGCATCAAACGAGAAGAAACGACGACGCTGCATAGAAAGGGTTAGGCCGTAATCAATCGCCGTTTCTTCTACGTCGGGAATGTTGAACTGTGATGTGAGGTTGTACTCCATCAAGCTCTTGCCCTCCTTGCGACGGCGAGGGTCGAAGGCGGTGTAGTCGAGACGTTGGTTCACTTGTCCTGTTAGTGATGTTGAAATATTTTCCCCGAAGATATTGAGATAAGAAACAGTTCCAGAAAGTTTTAGTCCGATATCCGTTCGGTAACCCGGTGCAATTTCAATCAAACCGTAGTCACGCTCGACGACTTCGATCACGACGTCACTCAGGGGGGTGTCACCTTTGTGGATAATCGGACGAGCCTTCACCGAAGTGAATAGGCCCGTGGAGCTGAGGGCGTTTTCAAAATCGCGGACTTTCGTAGGCGTAATCGGCATTCCGCGAATGAAGGGTGATTTCCTGCGAATCACATTGTTGCGGGTGTCACGGTTACCGACGATGACAAGTCGGTTGAACGTGATCTTTTTGCCTTTACGTATATTAATCAAGAGGCGAACGGAGGAGCGGTCCTTGCCGTAGAGGACGATGTTGTCAGCATCACGGTTAACCACTTCGGCTTGGTACCAACCATTATCCTGAAGATCGTCTGCGATTTTCTTTACATCGATTGTGAATTGGAGAGGATTGAAGGGAGCACCTTCCTTCGTCTCAATACCTTCCATGATGTCTACCGTTTCCGCGTCATCGACTCCCGAAACGCGAATCTCATCTACGAAGACCCGTGGACCTTCTGTAATCGTGTATTCAAGGCGTGCATTCTCGGTACCACTTTCGCCGCTAAAAAGAGCGCGAGGGGGCGGCACTTCCGCTCGGACATACCCAAGACGGATGTACTGACCGCGTAGCCAATCAGAAAAAGCGTTCTGCGATTCTTCGTCGTAGAATCCCGCCTTGGAAAGCTCGAGTGACTGGTCGTCCCACATTTTTTTGAGCTTCTTTTCGTCCCAGAGCAGAGCTCCCGGGAACGACACATCGCGGACTCGCGTTCTCACTCCGGGACTAATTTCCACAGCACCTGCGTTCACCCAATCACCAAGTGAGTTGCGATAGCGAGACATCACGAGCTTGACGAGAGCATTGAGGTAGCCTTGCTTACGGTAAAACTCCTGGATTCCCACACGCAGGGAGCCCTCATCAACGGGGCGACGATAACGCTTAAACATTTCGCGAACGATGGGACCAAACTCAAGTTTGATGTCCTCAGTGGGCAGGGGGGGGCGCTTGAGATCAAATGTCCACTGCTCAACTGGCCCAATCAATGCCTCCACCACGACGTTTTCGCCCACCTTCTTTGGCGTGAGTGCGATACTGACGAGGTAATACCCGTAGGAGAAAAGTTCTGCCTCAAGCTCATCAGCTTTCGCACGCGCCGTTTGGATGTCAAAATTTTTCCCCACAAGGTCTAAGAACTTTCTTTCGGCGAAGCCGCGAATCACGGAGGACTCTGTGCGGACCACAATTTCGGATAGAAGCTGAGCCTTGCCGGGAATGACCGTTACCGTGATGAGAACTTCGTCGCCGCGCACGCGTTCTTTGAATTTTATTTCGGCGCGAGGGTAGCCCTTCGACGACAAGTACTGTCTCAATCGCAGGGACTCATCTATCAGCAATCCCTGTTCATGCCAGACCCCTGTCTTGAGACGCGTGTTCCGCTCTACGTATTCTTGGATGAGGTCATCGTCCGATTTTATCATGACAGCGCTGATCAGTAGTTTCGATTTGAATTTTATCGAAATTGATTGCGGGCCCTCTTCCCCCGAAAGCTCCCAGCTAAAATCTTTTACTCCACCGGCCGACACCAAGACCTTGAGAGTTTGCCGCAAGTGAGTGATGTTTCGGTAAGTATCCTCGAGAGTCTTAAAGCGCTCGCGCTGTACTGTGCAGGCCCTACCGCCGCCGCAGTCAATCTTGACCTCATTGATAATGAGAGCCGACCACCCCCAGACAGGGTACATCAACAGGAAAAAAATAAGAGCAAGTAAGCGCGCCATCATCTAAACGTATGCCTATACTTGATATCACCACCAATCGAGTTATCGATGATATCTTCAGTTCCTTCTGCGTTGGTTCTTAGTTCGTAGACACCTTCCACTTGAATTTTGCGAGTAAGGCCATAATTCAAGTTCATTCGCTGCCGTTGGCCGATGGAACCGCCCACGGTACTAGAAACCGACAGACTCATGGCTTCACTCAAGCGTTTTTTAACCTCAATATTAGTCGCGGTACGTGTTCGTGCGAGGGCTCCGGCACCACCGCCCTGGTCTTGTGAGCGGCCCTGCAACATACTCTGGTCGGATTGGACAAAGACTGTTCCTAGGTTCACCTGAAGGCCAAATTGCTTTTTGACGATATCCGTGACTTTGAATTGATCAAAGATGAACGAACCCACACCGACGTTTGTGAGATTTTGCCGTTCTTCTGGCGAAATACTATTCGAAAGATCGTCAGTATATCCGAAGGCGATCAGCGACAAGATGTTTTGCTTTGAAAGACCAGGATCAGACGAGAGATCGAACGTGAAGCTGTCGGGACTGCCAAATGCTTTCGCAGTAACTTTGTAATTCGCGATGATCGATGACGCGGAGATATCGAAATCCGGTTTTGTTATCGACTTCCTTCCGTTAAACAGGAATTCCGCTTTAGTAATTGAGTACTCACTATTCTTAAAAAACACCTTCGACTGCGTTCCGGCGGCCTGGACCTTACCATCGGCAGAGGGTCTCATGGCGTCGCCGGTGACTTGCAAGTCGCCAAGAAGGTACAGATCCATCATGGAGTTTGTAACGTTGATCGGATTCTCCGTATTAAGGCCTATGTCGAGGTTAAGGTAATCGCTGAAGGCACCTTCACGATCACGAGGCAAATACTTTACGTCGGCCGTCGCACTGCCGGGCCCCATGAAATCCGTAATTTCATTTAAAATGCTTCCTCGATTGATCGTTAGATCGCCATTGATTGTGTACGGTCTGCCGTTACCGAACACGAGTCCCTCACCAGTAACTGTGACTGTTGACCGGTTTTTGATAGGAATGGCTGCGCGTTCAAGCGAATAGCGGAGATTCACATCGGGCTCAAGATCGTTAAAGAAGATTGTCCCGCTTGCCTGAACTTTGCCGGTTTCCGGTCGGAAGGCAAACTGCTGAACATCGAGTTCGCTGTCTTTAAACGACATCTTGTAGTTCAAATTACTCAGGGCAAAGGGCAACAAGTCTGTGCTAACCGCCATATCGCGCGCTGTGGATGTAAATTCAAAATTCACATCCTTGGGTGAAAGGATCCACTTGAACTCTGCCGTGGCGCGGCCTTCCGCCCGCTGGACGTGCTTACTCAGTAGTTCAAAATACTTGGCATCCAGGTCGAGATTGTTCTGAACGATCAGATTATGTCTGAGATCTCCAATCGCCTTGGAAGTGATTTTAAAATCTGGAGCATCAAGCTTGATGTTCCATTGTTCAATTTTCCCGTCACGGATTTTAACCTGGGGTGCAGGAAAGCGCTGCTGGAGTCCGATCTCATTCGTAATAAGGCGTATGCCCTTGAGCCACGTCTCAGCCTCGACCCTATTCCACTGCCAGTCCGTCAAAGAGATCTTGGATACAAGCGACAGATCTCCCGTTGCATTGACGAGTTGGGGGTTATCACCCAACACGCCTCGCAAAAAGAGTGGAAGATCAGGGATGTCCACCGCAAGGTCCGAAGTGATTTTGGTTGAACCCCTATCGTTCACCGACGTAGTCGAGAGAACGATCCAGTCCTTTGCGACCTTCGCATCAATGCTAACGGAATCATTTCTTACGTCCCATTCAAAGGTACTGTCGGGTACTGTCTTGTCGTGGACCCGTGATTGCGAGAGTCCCAAAAAACCTCTGTGGCGCCAGCGGCCAGGAGATTGACTGCCTTGAAACTCACCGACGGCTTTGAAATCAAGGGCAAACGGCAACCGCTTATACATCGCGAGTTCATTCGACCCGAGCTGCCGCAGTGAGAGTTGATAATCTAAACGCGAGTCAGGCAGGGAGTAGCCAATCGTCCCGGTAATCTTTCCGTCTTCTTTGACGGCTGAAAAGTTCTTCAGTTGGATTTTTCTATCTGCATACTTGAACGAAAACTTTGAATCTTTAAACGACTCACCGTAGGCCGTTATTTTTTGAGCATGAACATCAGAGTCGACTTTGAGATGGGCAATGTCACCACGCGCGAAAATGTCCACATCCCCCTGAAGTGTCGCTTCGAAATCAGGAGAGAGAAACGACAAACCATCACTCAGTGGGTGAATGGCATCACGAAAATCGGCGAAGCTGATGAGTGGTAGCTGAATCGAGAGGTCCATGAGGAAATTGTTGTAATTGACGAGGCCGGTTCCACTGTATTCATAGCGGCCCTTCTTTGCTTTAAACAACGGAAGTTCTACGACTCCATCCTTCAAGCCCACTTCAATTTTATGTTCGGTATGACCGAGACGGTAGCCAAGAATTTCAAAGTTTCTAAAAATACCTTCGATGGTTATCTTAACGTCCTCAAGCGTTCCTCTTACTTTCAGCTTATTCTCACCTTCACCCTTGAGATCGAGGTTAGCCACATTCCCTAGGTCAGTGAGGAGGATAGTCCCAGGGGCGATGTCAAAATGAACTTCTTTTTTATTGAGATAACCTTCGATATCTAGTTGCGTGCGAGGTCCCTTCAGCCGGGCATTCAACTCGAGTGTGTTATCGACGAGGTTAAAATCAGACTTCGAAAGCCAGATGACAGGAGCATGGAATATCTTAGATCTGGTGCCATCTTCTTTGGAAAACTCGAGACGCAAGTTTGCTATCTTGAAACCATCGGCCGGACGAAAAAAAAGATCATTCCCGCGCATGTTGAAGGTCAGATCGCCAGTCATCTCGCCCTTAAGTGGGCGAAGTGGTTCCCCAAGAATCGTGAGCGCATTGTTCAACTCAAGGTTTTCAAGTCTTGCCTTGACTCCGTCGGGAAGAATGCTGCGCTTCGATTGATTCCAGACAACTGTTGGAGAAAGTAGCTGTAGCTTCTCCGCATTGTTCTTAAGCGCAAGAGAAGTGACCTCGATACCACGCTCATCCGAAACAACTTCACCCTTCAGTTCTTCCGCAGTTAATACATTTGACCGAAAACCTTGTGCGACGATACTTGCTGTGGCACGTGGCCCTTGGGCCTTGTTCCAAGTGACCTTACCTTTGAGACGGATGATTCCATCGTAAAAATTAAAGGGATTAAGATCTACCCACTCATGAATGTCAGGCGCATAAACTTCTGTCTCAACATCACCTTTAGCGGTAGCCAGTTTAAAATCATTCCAAGACTGAAGTGAGCCCTTACCACTAATCTTGGAACGCTTCTGTAGAATTTGAAAACTATCGGCCTGAATTTCTTTTTTTGTGAGTGCACCTTTAAACTTGAACAGATCCAGACTTTTAGAAAGACTCGTGTGTTTAAGCTGCTTGATCTCACCATCAAAGCCAATCGCTTTGGGCGAGGGCGAGACACGCAGCGTGTGAACATCCAGAGTTAGCTCAAGAATGGTAACGCGACTATTTTCGATCGTTAGAGCACCAACATCGATTGGCAATTTCGTCAGCTCCGACTGGATAATGTCCCACGGGTGTCGTCCACTTTCTTTCTCATCCGCCAGAACGATGTCGGCGAATCCTTCTTTGAGAAAAATTTCACGGAGACGGAACTTTTTCCCTCGGAACATTTGAATATCAAACGAAACACCTAGCTCACCGGCTTCGGCTTTTACTTTCGTCCCCTCCCTGTCGTAGTCAACTGACACGTCCTCAAGCGCGAGACCTGGAGGAAAAAAACGCACATCAAGTCGACTAAATTTTACTTTGGCATCAAAGTCGGAGGAAACTTTTGTGATTGCTTTTGAAAGTAAGCGACCGAAAGCCCGCGATTGCAGAAACGACCAAGAAGCCCCTGCCAGAACGACAAAGAAACACAGGAAGAATATCAGGATCGTATTAATCCTGCGCAAGAAGCCCCATCCTTTCCCGCGTTTGCCGGTACGTAGGATCGACCTTAGCGACGGCCATGAAAGACTTACGCGCATCTGTTCGGCGCTTCAAACCCATGAACAAACAGCCCTGCGCATACTTGAGTTCTACGTACTCATCCATGGTGAGTTGCTCGTCTCCGAGCATCTCCTCAACCAGGGCAAGACCCAAATAGCCTTCAGACATATCCACGGCATGGATGACTTTAAAATATTGAATCTTTCTTTTCAGTTCGCCACGCATGTCGTCCAGGGAATAGCGCTGCAGAAGCCAAGAGACAACTCGATGAAAACCCATCGTCCGATAGGCCACCAATAAATCTGGAAGGAGTTCAACTCCTGGACCATGCAGTTCAAGTTGCTTGATCGCGTTAAGTTCGACCGCGCGTAACTCTTCGCTATCCTCGTTCTCCCACTGCGCACCCGGTGTCGGATGAGATGAACCCTCTAGTCTAAGGTCGTCGGGAGAGAGCGCTTTAACGGACTCACTTTCGGTGGAGCGCACAGGACGAACCCCTGCATGAGTCAGGAGCCAGTCCTTGAAACTCGCGTCGTGTTTGGTTAGCTTAACGAAAGAAAATCCGCGCTTACGCTTGAGTGCAGAGTAAGCAGCGAGAGCTATGGCCTTGTCACCATTCAAAATGGCGAGCTCAAGAGCAAGCTTAAGATTTTCCCAACTGTCAGCGTGGACAACAAGTTCCGCAAGTTTCTTCCAGTCTTCTTTGGCGAGTTTTTTTTCGGAAACAAGATAATTCTGAAGAAGCGCCTTATGGTTCAGGATAGTCGCTTCACCGTTGAGTCCATCGAGTGCTCTCGCCGATTCAGCCGCTGCTAAAAGTAAGGACGCTTTTGAGTTCTCCGTTTTGTCTTCTATTTTTCCCCATTTCCGTTGCACTGTTTTGCAGATCGCCTGGAATTGTGCGCTCGCAGACACGACATCTTCTAAGACCAAAAGCGCCTGGAGGTGAATGAACTGAAAATATACCGACTGTGGAAACCATTTCTCGTATCTCTTCGAGCTACTTAAGAGGTGGGTGCTGAGCTTCTTCGACAGGAGATGCTCCACGTGGCGGGTGGCAAACTCACGCGATTGCGTAAGTGCTCCTTTCTTAAAATAAGCACTCGCTAGCAGTTCATAAAAAATTCCTTTCTGCAGTTTAGGGATGACGCCCTCCTGCGCTTCAAGAAATTTTAAAACGACATCAGCTGAATCTTTGTCTGCATACAAACGTGCAACAACATAGAGCTCTCTCCAACAGCTTTCAGGGCGGAGAATTTTCGCACATTGATATTGGAGTTCACGAAGAGCCGTCAGCTCATCAGACGCTAGTGCAGATTCAGCACGCTTAAAATGGGTGTCTGCTTCGGCGAATTGGCGCGCCTCGAACGCGGCTCGGCCGAGTTGGAAATGATCCATAGTAACCCCCTCCTGGGGTCATTTAACATCCTGATTTCATTATACTTTATTCGAGGAGTTTCTGGAGAAAATTTGTGGAATAACGGTTACTCACAAAGTCCGGATGAGAGAGGATGGACTTGTGTAAATCGATGTTTGTTTGAATTCCCGAAACAACGATTTCTGTAAGCGCGCGCATGCCACGAGCGATACATTTTTCACGAGAATCCGCGGTGATAATGATCTTAGAAACCATGGAGTCATAGTAAGGCGGTACAGTATATCCGGTGTATATGAAGTCATCCGAGCGAACACCCAAGCCACCTGGTCGGTGATAGTGAGTAATTGAGCCCGGAGATGGCAAACCGGTACGGCCATCTTCAGCATTAATTCGGAACTCCATGACGTGGCCGCGGAAAGTGATGTCTTCTTGTCGGATGTTAAGCGGATGCCCCATCGCCACACGAATCTGTTCTGCGATGAGATCTAAGCCCGTGCGCTGCTCTGTCACAGGATGCTCTACTTGAATCCGAGTATTCATTTCCATGAAGTAGAAACGACCATCATCTTGGTCATAGAGATATTCAACAGTCCCAACTGAATCATAGCCCACAGCTTTGGCCAAACGAATTGAAGCTGCACACATTTCTTGGCGAGTCTTTTCTGGCAAAACCGGAGAAGGACTCTCTTCAAGAATTTTTTGAAAGCGGCGCTGAATCGTGCAGTCACGCTCACCAAGATGCAAAACAGTTCCATGCTTATCGGCGAGAATCTGGATTTCAACGTGACGTGGATTCTGAATGTATTTTTCAATAAAGAGCGTTCCGTCACCGAAAGCGTTTTTCGCTTCGACCTCAAGACGCGCGAGTGTGTCTGGCAATTCAGCTGCACTCTCAATGCGCTTCATGCCACGTCCACCACCACCGGCAGAAGCTTTGATCAAAATGGGGTACCCCATCTTTTCTGCTTCTTTGGTAATTTCCGGAAGTGACTTTCCTTTCACATAAATCGGTTCAAGCGTTGGCACGCCCGCTTCGCGAGCGAGGATTTTCGACTCGATCTTGTCGCCCATCTTGCGAACACACTCCGGCGATGGGCCAATGAAAGTAATCCCCCACTTCGCACACATTTCTGAAAACTCATCATCTTCAGAGAGGAATCCGTAGCCGGGATGGATCGCATCCGCGCCTGTAATGTCAGCGGCAGACAAAATCTGGGGAATGTTTAGGTAACTCAAAGCACTTTTCGCTGGGCCAATACAAACCGACTCATCTGCCATTTTCACGTGGAGACTGTCTTCATCAGCTGTGGAATGCACACTGACCGTTTCGATACCGAGTTCACGGCACGAACGGATGATGCGAACAGCGATTTCACCACGGTTAGCGATGAGGACTTTCTTGAATGGTTTGACTGGTGAGCTCATGCGCGGCGAATTTTAAAGAGCGCTTGGCCAAACTCGACCAAACTTTCGTTTTCAACGCAGATCTCGACTATTTCGCCAGCGGCGTCAGCATCGATCTCGTTCATGATTTTCATAGCTTCAAGAACACACAAGGCCTGCCCAACTTTTACCTTGTCGCCAACTTTTGCGTAGATTGGTTTTCCAGGGCCAGGAGATGCGTAGAAGGTTCCTACGAATGGTGATTTCACAACATGGATGTTTGCATCGACAACAGCTGCTTTTGCAGCAACTGGTGCAGCTGCAACCGAGGGGGATACCGGGGCCGGTGCGTGCTGAACAGCAGGTGCAGAATGCATCACAACTGAAGAACCACCGAAGTTCACTTTCAATTTCATGGTTTTCGTCTCGTAAACGAGCTCTGAAGCACCAGAATCTTTAGCAAGTTTTACGAATTCTTTGAGACCTTTCATATCAACGGCCATATTAAACCTTCGCTCTTTCCATGTACTCGCCGGTGCGAGTATCGATTTTCAAAATTTCGCCTTCTTTGATGAAGAGCGGAACGTTCACCTGAAGACCCGTATCCATAACGGCTTTCTTGCTGCCGCCTGAAGCCGTATCACCTTTGAGACCCGGGTCTGTGCTCACAACTTTCAAATTTACGAAGTTAGGAAGTTCGATGGCGATCGGACGGCCATTGAAGTAGAGAACGAAAACTTTGATACCTTCTTGCAGGTAGTTCTTGTTATCGCCGACTTGCTCATTTGAAAGGTGAACCATTTCGAATGTTGATTGTTCCATGAAGTTGAAGCCTTCCATGTCACCGTAGTTGAACTCCATTTCACGCTCTTCAAGATCAGGAGTATCGACCGTTTCAACGCCAGCTTTGAAAGTTCTTTCAACGACCTGGTTAGTTTCGAGATTTTTGAGACGGGTGCGAACGAATGCTGAACCTTTACCTGGATTCACGTGTTGGAATTCCACGATGAGATAAGGTTTTCCTTCGATCTCGATTTTGAGACCTTTTCTGAAGTCAGTGGTCTGATACATGGGGCTTCCTTTCTAGAGTTGCGACTTAACGGCAAGCCAATAGGCGTCTTTTCCGAGCCCGGTCATTATGGCCATGCAGGCTTTTGCCGTCAATAAAGTCTGTCGGAAGCCCTCGCGCCGATAGACATGAGAAAGGTGTACTTCAATCACTGGAATTTGCAGGATTTTAATAGCGTCATGAATGGCAACTGATGTGTGCGCATAGCCACCCGGGTTAATGATGACAGCTTTATAATTTTGCGTCGCGGCTTTTTGCAGACGATCAACAATCTCGCCTTCGAGATTCGTTTGATACCATTCGAGCTTGGCCGGAGTGTCTTTTAGTTTCAGCTCTGTGTGCTGGCGAACATCGTCAAGGGTAAGCGTTCCGTAAACTTCTGGCTCACGCTTGCCGAGCATGTTGAGATTAGGTCCGTTGATGATGAGAATATTAGCCATGGTGATCCTGGCGTTCCATCGCCGTCAGCTGAACTTGCTGAAGGAATAGTTTGAGAGCGCGCTCCATCTTAACCGCGTGTGGTGCTTTCACTTCAGTTTCAATAATTCGCATGAGCTCTTCTTCGCCATCGTCCTCCACCCCTGGGGAGGACGCCTGCTGCTTGAGTTCATTCAGGCGCAGAACGGAGCGGCGATCATTCGGATTCAAAGAGATAATATTTTCTAAGAGATCGATCGCCGGGCCGATGTGATTCTGTGCAACGTAAAGATCAACCAAAGTGTGGGAAGCCATGGGGGTTGAATCTTTAGGCAAAGGTGCGTCGGCATCTTCGGGAGTGACTTCATCGTCACTAAAGAAATCATCGTCGATTGTGCGCGACATGACTTTCCAGTCTTCTTCACGGGAAGGTGGCGTTGTTGGCAGCGCAGAGGGAGCCCCCATCGACCACTGGTCCTCCGGCGAATCTTGCGGCTCTTCCGATCTCTTCTCAGGTGCGAAGTCCACCATCGCCCAGTCATCTTCATCAATTCCAAACTGTGTTCCAGCGGCAGCAGGTGCTTTCAAGACGACACTTTGAGGACGGACAGTCTGACGTTTTTGTAGATCGTCTTCGAGCGCATGAACTTGCGTTGCAGAGTACTTGTCACTCGGATTTAAAAAAAGGAGATACTTGAAGGTTTCAAGTGCCTCATCCAAGTTTCCGAGCTCCAGACAAACCTGTGCAAAAAGTTTTTGCAGCCCTGGATTATCACGGTTGTGAGGTGTGAGTGGCTGCAACGTCTGGTATGCGGCATCATTCTTTTTTTGATCGTGGTAGCACTGAGCCAGCACTAGATAGCCAAGCACATAACTTGGATGACGCTTGATCCCTTCTTTGAGAACCTTCAGGGCTTCATCAGTCATACCAAGCTTCCGATAAGCTTCCGCTAATGGAGCAAACACTCTCGAGCCCGGCTGACGACGATACTGCTCTAGATATCTACTTAACAGAGCGGAGGCTGGGCGACGGACGGCCACAGGCAGCTCCCTTAGAGAGTAGACGAAGTGGCACTTTGGCGATCAACCAAACCCGCTTCTTCTTGATTGATAATGCGCGGGGTGAGGAAGATCAACAATTCGCTTCGATCCGTTACTGGATTGTGGGGCGTTCTGAAGAGCCAGCCTACCAACGGAAGATCCTTCATGAAGGGAATCCCTGAGTGCGACTCGGTTACAGTCGTCGTGTAGAGCCCTCCCAGGACAACGGTGGAACCATTATCTACGAGAACTTTTGTCGTCAACGTTCTTGTCACTGTTCCCGGAGGCCCTGTCACTGCAGGCTTGAAGCTACCTTTGTTGAGCGTAACATCTAAATTGATTGAACCTTCATTGGTTACTTGCGGTGTCACACTTAGGTTAAGAGGCGCGGAGATGGGTGTAATTTGGTTTGTCACAAGACCAGCTGCTGACACGAGCTGCGTGACAAAGTTAAAAACCTCAGTACTGGTGATGGTCGCCGGTGTTTTGTTTTGTGTGATCACTTTCGGAGCGGTGACGATGCGACCTTTGGCTTCTGACTCCATCAACTCGAGTGCCATATTCAAGTTAATGAGTCGTTTAAAGGTATTAATGTTAATACCAAGCGCACTGCCGCCTGTGCCCGTACTAGCGGATGAGAATGAAAAACCTACGCTGGAGCCAACCGGAACAGGGACTCCGGCAGGGGCAACAGAGACCGGATCGTACCCAAAGCGAATGCCGTTGGTAAGGCCGATCCGCTTGCTGTAAGTTTCAGTCGCTTCCACAATTTTACTTTCAATGAGGATCTGTGGGGTTTGAGTATCCAGAAGTTCGATGATTTTTTTTATGCGTTCAATTGAGTCGACGGTGTCTTTCACAATCAAACTATTCGTTCTCGTATCCTCAGACATCTTGCCGCGGGTTTCTGTGAGGTAGTCCTTCAGAATTTTCTGTAAGTCTGCGATCACGGCATAGCTTATCGGGAAAACCTTTGTGACCAGAGGCTCTAGTCCCAACTTGAGGGCTTCAGCTTTTGACTCCGCCTCGCGCTCGGCCGTGGCTTTCACGAGGGACTTGATCGAAAGGATGTTTGAATTTTTCGTGGCAATCAACTTGGAGAGGGCAAGGATCGTATCCAGCGCTTGATCCCAAGGGATGTTCGTAAGAGACAAAGTGAGGGGCTTCACTTCTGAAACTTCAGAATCAATGATGATATTGAAGCCCGATGTGTCTGCGATCATGCGCAAGAGATCAGGCAGTGGAATGTCTTTCACGTTGATTGAAATGCGTTTACCGATGTACTTCTTCGGCCCTGAGAGGGTGAGGTTATCAAGAATATCTTCAATCGAAGTCGACCGAGGAACGTTAACCTTCACACTATCTTCGAGAGGCGAGGGCGTTCCAACGTTAGTCGTTACGGGGCCTGATTCCGACGTTTGAATCTTAGCTTTTGAAAACACACCGAAGCGGTTCTCGATGCTCAAGATAATTTTATCACCCTGCGTTTCGAGAACAGAGCGGACGTTGTCGCGAAGCTGGACTGCGAAGCGAATATCTTGAGTAGCACCCGGCTTGGCGTATCCCGAGATATAGACAGCGGCACCATCAAATTCAGAGGTATCAATGCCGCGGAGAAGCTTTTTATCGGCTTTAACGTTTTTAAGATCAAGAATGATTTGTTTGTCGTCTTTGACGTGAAAGCGGTCTGCGATGACGGGCCTATCTACTTCGATGACAAGCTTGCTGACTTCTCCCTCTTGGAAGAAGTTTACTGTTTTAATGGTTTGCCCCCATGCAAGAGCCGGGAGAATAATTCCGCTGAGGGCCAGAATGAAAAATCCGTTTTTCATATCGCTCGCTCGTTATGTAAAGCTAAGTGGTCCGATGCCTTGCTTCATTCTACTGTGAAATGGGGATCACTGTCTCCAAAAATTCTTCTTCACCGTAGACGTTCACAAGCTTCTCAACAAGGATGACTCCGCCTGGATGAATCGCTTTCAATTCCGCGTTGTCTGCCCCTATCCGCATCCCCTCTCGAAGAACGATGATGTCGTTTTTGGCAGCGCCCTTGATCCTGGCCAGGGCACGACGTTCTCGACCAATCATCACACCTACGATACGCAGCTGACTGATATCAACGACCTGAACTTGATCGATGTTCGTGTAGATCCCGTCTCGCATTAGGCTTTTCTGCTCACGACTACCGGCTGCTGCACCTTTGGGAAGAGGGGCCTTGAAGGGGTCACGTAATTCGAAAGGACTTTCAATGGCCGTCATCGACTTGAAGACCTCACGAAGACGCTGGTTCGTCTGTGCGAACACCGGCATACAAAAGCAGAGCAGAAGAAGACCGTATCTCACTCTTCACCTCCGTCATCTTTTGCTTTCTTCTTTCCTCTGACCCTTTCTGTTGGTTCTTTCTTGTTAAATTCGGATTCGATCTCTTCAACGCCAGAGGATTCTTTGTAGGAAGAATTGAACTTGAAGGTATCAATCGTCGTCTCGAAGTTGACGATCTGAAACCGCCCCTTCTGGGCCTCTGTGGGGGCAGTGATCTTAAAGTCTTTGACGTTAAACAAGCGCTCAGCACCGTTGATTCTTTCAAGGAAAACGACAAACTGCAGAAACGTCGCACGCCCTTTAATGCTGTATTGCTTGGATATGTAGAACCCCATGGGTTGTTCATCTTTCGGGTTTGGCTCAAGTTCGGGAACGTTGAGAGTACGTCCTTCCTTGGAGAGAAAATCGAGGATTTCGATGTCGTTAATCTCCGAAGGTAGTTGGCGTTGAACTTTTTCGATATTACCGAAGACTTCATTAACTCGAAGCTTGGTCTGATCCACGTTTTTACGAAACTCATCGATTTGGCTGAGTTTTTTCTCTGCCTTTTTTATCTCAGCTTCAATCGCCGGCTTCTGCTGCGAGATTTCGTCGATTTGAACTTCGTAATCGCTATAAACCGAATAAAAAGTCCAAGCCCCATACAAAAAAATGATGAGGTGAAGCTTTGAGAGCGCGTTGCTGACGAATTCTTTCATTATTCAAACCTCGTGATACGAGCTTTGACTTCGAAAGGAGCCATGCTTTTTTCAGCATCAGCTGCCGAACCGGTAAAAGGGATTTTGCTATAAGTTATACTCTTCTCGAAGAAGATCGATTTTTTGAGATTCTCCAAGAAGACGCCTTGATTGGCGTAGTCGAGAGAAAGTCCACGGAACGTTAGTTCCTCATCCTTAAACTCGATTTGAGTAAGCCAAATCTCAGGAGGGATATTTTTTGCGATGTAGACCAAAATATTCCAGGGATTTCGCTTCGTCGTCAAAATGCTCTTCACAACCTCGAGCTTCTCAGTCAACTGCTGCTCGCGGCGCTTG
>JAIXOY010000042.1 GCA_027486525.1 Pseudomonadota bacterium | reverse complement strand
ACTTCGATCAACCGAACTTTGTGATTCGTAAACTCATCTTGCGGAGTCACGAGTTGAGGTCCACGTTTGTGAGCCATTTCCTGCCAACGCTGGCGCAATTGGACATACACAGGGTAGGCCGGATGCTGGCGCTGCTGTTTAAGGAGAGGAATCACTAAGGGGCGTAGATCATGCACTTCTACACGGGCGACTAGTTCTTCGAGGACTTGGGTGAGCTGGCACCATTGGACCAGGTCCCAAACTTGAAAGACCTCTTCACTTTCGCCGGTGTGGGCGTTGAGTTCTTGTTGGGCATCTTTCAAACTCACGATAAGATGGCGGGCCTCGTCTCGGGGGATTTCAAGCTCCTGGGCGAGTTTTTCCCAAGGGACACCCGAATCACCTTGGGCCAGCTGGCCTAGCTTTTTCCACACCGAAGCATCAATTTTCAACAACTTATCACTCATGGAACGCTCTCCTATTCTTGACTAAACTCATCGGCTTTCTATCTAAGAACTTGAGTTCCCTTTTGCGCTATTCCAGAGATAATTAAGCTATGTTTTTGAAATTGTTATTTAAAAGCCCCATGCTTTTTCTGGGAATTCTGATGATCGTAACGGTGGCCTTAGGGGCCAACGGCATCATCCCTATTTTTAACAACCCCAAACTCAAACCCACATCCTGTCGTGCGGCCCTGGTGAAGATTGAGAGGGGGATTCCGCAGAACTGGAAAGTCTCATGCGACGACAACAACCTCACGGTTTTGATCCGTGAGATGCAGGTCAAGGACGATGAGAAGGAATTGAAAGCTGCGCTCTATCGTCAGATGGCGAATTATCTCGTCGAGCTCGCGCGAGTATCGCAAGTTGATATTTTAGAGAAGGTATTCTTTGTCCGGATGGAGATCGATCATCCGAAGATGACGATCAATGCGCTCAGCGAAGGCAAGTACGTGGCGAAACTCGCCACGCTCGACTCACCCCAATTTATCATGGACCACCTGAAGCAAACCGTTCAGGTCAAAGACGTCGCCAAATAATTCTGCGTGAGGATCTTCCCACTTCTGATCAGCTGTTTCATAGCGCCAGCAATGCAGATACATGCGCTCCGCAGGTGCGCCCCCGTAGAACGTATCACCTAAGAGTGGATGTCCTAGCGAAGCCATCTGCACGCGAATCTGGTGGCGTAAGCCTGTCTTCAGTTCGATGAGCACGAGACTGTGCTCTCCTACTGTCGCCAATGTCTGGTAGCTCAAGAGAGCACGCTGCCCTGACGTACCGACTTTCATCTTCTGACCCTTCGGTCCCGAAGGAACTAAAAAGTGAGAGACATCGCTCGCCTCTCCAGGGTTCCCAGCCACCACCGCGAGGTAGTACTTCTTACGGAAGGTTTGAGCAAAATTATTGCGAATGTGCTGATATGACGGATCGTTCTTCGCGTACAGCACAAGTCCAGACGTGTCTTGGTCGAGTCTCCACAAACAACCGCGATCCATCCCTTGCTGATTGACTCGCGCCATTTCAGGGCGGCCCGACTGCACCAGCCAACTCACCAGATTAGGGGCTTCTTCGTAGTTCAATGGGTGGGTATGAATGCCCGGTGGCTTATGCAGCGCTAGGAAATTTTCTGACTCTGCAAGGACTCGTCCCGGTGGCCCTTGATAGATGGGCCAGATCTCGCTGCGATTCACGAACGCGATCGGAAGACGCACTAACGAGCGTGCCGCGATTCGCTGCGCGAGCCACTCTTTGGTGAATTCAAATTTTTTGATGAGCTGACCAGAAGCGCCGAAGCCATCCTTCAGCAGTGTCTCCCCCGACGTAAAGTCCGTCAGGGTGCACCATTCAAGCGTATCACTGAGCATTGACCTTCTTCCCTTCCTGGCGCAAATCAACCTTGCGGATGAGGAATTCAACACGACGGTTGATGATGCTCGGGTCGTTGCTTGGGTTCGGTTGCGGCCGTGAGTCGCCGTAGAAGACCACGGTCAAGCGCTCTGGAGCCACGCCTTTCTTCATCAGCAACTGGGCGACGACGCTGGCACGTTGTGATGAGAGTCCCCACGCATCGCCGTTCTCTTCTTTCTGCGCGTGGCCTTCGATCACCAGGTGCCACGGATTGTCTTTCATCATTTTGATCAAGCGCTCGAAGACGAGTGCATCGAGCTTCTCCAACACGGTGGAGTCAGTCTTAAAGACAAGCCTGTCTCTCATTCTCACCGTGATCGATTCCGGCATCTCGTAGACCGTCGCCTCTTCAGCGAGATCGTTGTCTTTGAGCATCGCTTTCACTTGCGCCAGCTGCGTATCACTCTCGCGGTTCACTTCGTGTTTATCCAGCAACCCTTCTGACGTCAGAAACTCAATCGGGAATGGACGCGGGGCTTGATCAGATTCAATCATGGTCGGCGCATCATCCGGTGATTTCCCCGGACGCAAGACATCGCCGGCCTTGAGCACGTTACCACCGAAGGCGTTACGAATAGACCCCATCGCCGCTTCGTACTTCGCGGTTTCTGTTTTCGCGAAGGACAACAGCAAGATGAAGAATGTCAGCAGCAACTGACACATGTCCGAGAACGTCGCCATCCATTCGGGCGCACCTTTCTTGCATGGAGGACATTTATCGGCCATGACCTATTCCTTCTTATCGTCCGCAGGTGTGCGGTCTTTCGGTGCCAGGAACGACTCGAGTTTCTCGCGGATCGTCCGTGGGTTCTCACCCGCGACGATACCGAGTACGCCAGCGACGATGATGTTCATCTTCACCGACTCTGCTTTACTAAACTGCTTGAGCTTGGCCGCCATCGGGTTCGTGAACACCGTCATGATCACCGCACCGTAGAGCGTGGTCAAAAGGGCAACCGCCATCGCCGGACCGATGGAACTAGGATCCGACATGTTTTGCAACATTTGCACGAGACCAATCAGAGTACCGATCATACCGAAGGCCGGACCGTCACCGGCCATGCCTTCGAGGATCTCCGCGCCTTTCCCGTGACGATCTTCCATCGCAGAAATTTCCAGACTCAAGATCGATTCGATGATTTCCGGCGGGCGGTTATCCGCCGCGAGCGTGACTGCTTTTTTTAAGAACTTATCCTCGACAGGAACTTTTTCCAAAGCGAAGACCGATTCTCGACGAGCGATCTCCCCAAGCTTGATAATCTCGTCGATCATCGTCTTAGAGTTCGGCATGGAATTTAAAAAAACTTTCAAGTACACCGTCGCCAAACTCTTTAGATCACCCATCGTCCACTTGATCATCGTTGCGGCGATAACACCGCCGATCACAAGTACCACTGATGGAATATCGATAAATATTCCGAATGATCCACCAAGTGCGATCGCCCAAAGCATGGCGCCGTTTGCGAGGACAAGTCCAACAACGGAAGCTAAATCCATAAATCCATCCCAAGAAAATTAAAGTTCTTAGGATAAGTATCGGAATCTATGGGAATGAATCTGAGGAATAAAAAAACCCGCGTCATGCGCGGGTTTTTTAAGATTAAAGCTTTTTGGTCGGGTTACTTGTCGTCGTCGACGAGAGTGGCATCGATGAAGTTCAGCATCGCTGCCCGAAGCTCTTCCAGGCTCACGCCTTCATCGTTTTTTTGGCCCATGAACAATTCTTGCTGGATCAATTCGACGGGGAAACCTGTCATAGCCGCCAGCTCAGTGAGACTGACTTTCTTGGTGGCTTCGTGAGGTGCTGCTGGGTTCGCTGCGTGGTCCATTCTTCTCTCCTTGAACATTCATACTTAGTCATTCCATGACTGAGATGCCGACAGCGTATCGACAGCGCAAAACCTAAGTCAAACTTGTGATCCCTTTTGTAAGACGATGTTAGATTTACCCAATAATAGGGGCATAATCCCTCAAAATCACTCTACTTATGGCCTAACATTCTGAGGGAGAAATGGTGACAGAAAACTCTCAGACTTACGAAGCATCTCTTCGAACTCGGCGCTCTCATGACTTTGCAGGGTAATCCCCCCACCCGCACCGTACTTCATTTCTTTTTGGCCCATATCAATTTCCGCAGTGCGAATGTTGATCGAAGAAGCCAAGGTGTTGCCGTATGCAAGCCATGTTGAACCGCAGTAGTGACCACGACTCTCACTTTCAACTGTATTAATAATCTCGAGCACGCGGCGTTTCGGCGCACCCGTCACACTGCCTCCGGGAAAGAGACATTCGAGCACCTGCCCCCAACTCGTCGTTGGCGGAACAGGACAACCCACCAGCGAGTACTGATGCAGCAATCCCGGTACGACGAGCGGACGATGCCGAGCAATCACGCGCGCCTCAGGACGGGCGACGCGACACAGATCATTGCGAATGAGATCGGTGATCATGTTCAACTCGCCGATTTCCTTTTTACTCGAACGCATCTTCTCCCAGGCGGCCCGCAGAGAATCGTTTTTGCCTAAAGCCAGCGTGCCCTTGATGGGCATGGAGTAGAGTTCGATTCCTTCTTTGCGATTGCAGCGTTGCACGAGACACTCTGGTGAATTGCTTAAGAGCAGCTTCCCCATGGTCGAGAGCCAAGTGGCATGAGCGTAGGCGCCGACACGTGTTGGATTCGACCAGAGGTGACGAATGAAGTCCGATGGGCGATGGTCATCGTTCCAGGTGAGATAGAAAGGTGATGTGAGATTCACTTGGTAGCAGTTGCCGGCAAGTAGTTCGTCACGCACTTGCTGATAGGCCTTGCGGTACTCATCCCAGGTGGGTACTTGCAAGAAACGCAAGCGCGGTGCTTTCACCGGGTGCTTCCACAGATCATCCAGCTTGATCCGTCTCACTTTGAGGTACTCGATCTCTACGGCCAACGGGAGATGGCCAGGCACCATCTCTGACTGGCCTTGAAACAAGTGCCCAAGCTCATAGGTAAGATGCAGGACTTTTGGTTTCGCAAAAGTCGCGTTGAGTGGAATTTCATGCAGGGATTCGAGAAACGAAGCAATGCCGCCAGGAACTTTGCGGCCCGTGAGAAGATCGAGCGTGTGGTGCCGGTAGTGCATTCGGGCCAGGTGAGGCCGAAAGCAGTATAAGAATTCCCCTTTCCTACCCTGAGCGAAAAGAGACCACATGGGGGTTACTGATCGGGGCGCTGGTAGTCCAGCTCCGCAAACTTCGTCATTGAGGCAATCCAGGCAAGGTCCACATCACCGGGCTCACCGGCGCGGTTCTTCGCGATGATGACGGTGGCGATTCCTTTCTTCGAAGAATTCGGATCACCCATGTCCGGGCGGTGGATGAGGCACACGATATCCGCATCTTGTTCGATGGCACCCGATTCACGGAGATCGCTCAACTGCGGACGCTTGTCAGTACGCGCTTCAGACGAACGATTCAACTGCGAGAGTGCGATGATCGGACAACCGAGTTCCTTCGCGAGTTCTTTCAAACCACGGGATATTTCGGAGATCTCTTGCTCACGGGAATTTTTCTTCACGTGAGATTGCATGAGTTGGAGGTAGTCGATGACGATCATGCCCAATCCCTGCTCGGCCTTAAGGCGACGACACTGAGAGCGGATGTCGATCAAGGTCGTCGCACCGGAGTCGTTGATCACGATCGGCAAGCGCGACAGCTGTTGCACCGCTTGGAACATGTTCTTCATGTCATGCGGGCCAAAATCTTTGGTACGGATTTTCCGTGAATCGATATTGGCTTCCGACGAGAGTATCCGCAAACCCAATTCGTTGGTTAACATCTCCATGGAGTAGATCGCTATCGGTAGCCCCGACTGCTTACAGCCATTCACCGCCCAGTTAAGAACGAGAGATGTTTTACCTACACCCGGGCGGGCGGCGATGACGATCAACTGACCCGGCTGAAGGCCCAAGAGCTTACGATCCACCGACGCGAAGCCGGTCGGGATACCAGTGATCTCGCCCTTGTTGCGATCTGAGCGTTCCAGGTCTTTCAAACTGTCATGCAACGATTCTTTCAACGTGCGCATACGGTTTTGTTTTGTTTGATTGGTGAGCTTGAAGAAGTTGGACTCGACTTCCCCGAGGAAGTCCTGCACGTCACCTGTGAAGTTGGTGCCGGCCTCCACCACGCGGGCAGCGGTTCTCACCACTTCCCGCAAAACTGCTTTTTGTTTGACCAGCTTGGCGTAGGAAGCAATGTTCGCCGCCGACGGAATATCTTCGGCAAGTGCGACGAGGGCCGTTTGCCCGCCGACTCTCTCCAAGCGCCCCATGTCGTTGAGCTTCGAGCTGACGGTGACGAGGTCAAACGGCTGTGACCCGATGTGGAGGTCACTCATGGCCGCAAAGATCAAACCGTACTGCGGATGATAAAAATCATCCGAGCGAAGACCAAGATCACTGATTTCATCAAACGAGCGATTATCAATTAGGAGAGAGCCGAGGACGGCTTTTTCTGCAGTGAAGTCGTGCGGGAGTTCTTGGGTAATGCGTTCGTTTGACATGCTCTAAGATTGCCACCGATGAAGCGTCTCTTCAAAGCTCAGCGTGCCAAGTCAGGAAAAGAAAGAGGGCCCCGAAAGGCCCTCTAATATCCGTTTATGGATAGTGAACTTTAGAGTTCTTCAGCAGCGCGTGCAGCGGCGTCAGCTTCTTCCGCAGCTTTTGCAGCAGCTTCAGCAGCGATTTTCGCAGCTTTCTTATCAGCGTTGCGTTTCGCAGCTTCCGCTTGCTGTTTCTTCAATTCTTCGGCCTGAGCTGGGTCAATCATGACCTTGATTTTGAAGTTCGCAACAACGTCGTTACCGAACAAACGAGCTTTGCAATCGAAAGTACCGAGGTTCTTGGCAGAGCCTTCGATAGTGATCAAGCGACGTTCAACAGTAATGCCTTTCGTCTCCAACTCTTTACTTACGTCTTGAGTTGTAACTGAGCCGAACATTTTACCGTTCTGGCCGACTTTCTTGATGATCTCGAGAGTCAAACCTTCGAGCTTGCCTTTGATCGCAACGGCGCCAGCTTGTTCAGCTTGGATTTTTTTGCCGAGTGCTTTCTGGCGGTCTTTCAACACGTTTGAGTTTTTGCCGTCTGCCACCAACGCGAATTTGCGTGGGAGCAAGAAGTTACGAGCGAAACCTTCTGCTACTTGTACGATCTGTCCGATGTTGCCGAGGTTTTTCACCTTCTCAAGCAAGATAACTTTCATAAGGGCTCCTTAAAATTTGAAACTTTCTTTTTAATTTTCTGATTGAAGTCAAACCATGTGTCGAACAACCCCAACAACGCGAGCATCCAGGGGACGAAGAACACCACCGCCATCACGAAGAGTGTGCGGAAGAATCCGACGATCTGGACATGGTTGAGGAAGCCTAGAGCAACACCAAATCCTTGGAAGAAATAAAACACACCAATCCCGCGCAACAAGGCCAACCCGGCCGTGGTTCCCCATGCTGGAGAAACTTGTTCTCCCCACACAGCGAGTGCCAATCCTGCGACCACCGCATAGACACCCACGAGAGGCACCTTGAAGTTAAGCAGCGTGCCTTCATCATGAAGGTGGCTTTGTGCTGGTTGCAACAGACGACGACCTTTTAAGACAAAGTACATGTTGACCCACAGGACGAAAAAGACGCCCATGAAAACATACCCTGGAATCGTGTTGATCACTTCCTGGGCGATTTCAGTCGCCGGCCGTGCCAAACCGAGGTCGGCGAGGTCTTGATTGAAGGTGCCTGCTTTCTTCGCTTCTTCGAGACGCACGAGGACGTTCGTTACTTCTGCGGTGACCACTGCATTCACGGTGGAATTCAGTGACTTCACGTAGCTGTAACCGGTACCGAAGAGCGCCGCGAGGAAAACGAGGCCCGTGATCACCAACGAACGAACCGGCGCCCAAGAGCGCAAGACCGTTTCAGAGATCACCGCGGCAAACAGAGCGAGGAGCGCGTAGCTGCCCGCCAATGTGTAATCCAAGAAGATGAACTGCCCGAGGAGCATGCACACGAAGAACCCGACAGCGACCATTCCATAACCGCGCACACGTCCGTACAGCACAGTGGCCATCGCCAAAGGGAACGGTGTGAACATGGCCATCAAATAGCTTAAGCACAAAACCACACTCGATGCGCCCAGAAGGAGCATGCGTGAGGTTGAGAGCTTAGGTGCTTGAAGGATCTCAGTGGTCATTTACGACTCCAGCCTAACGAGCGATATCGCCAGAAGTGTAGCTGATAAGACCCATTGTACGGCCGCGCTTGATAGCGTCACAGGCACGACGTTGGAATTTCGGAGTCAAACCAGTGATCCGGGCCGGAGAAATTTTTCCGAACTCGTTCACCAACCAGCCGTAAGACTTTGGGTCTTTCCAGTCTGGAGAAGTTTTCTTCGCTGAGAAGTAGCAAGACTTGCGCTTAGAATACATGCGCTTTTCCTTATCGCCGCCTGCTTCTTCGCCCTCTTCACCTTCAACAGAAGCGTCAGCCGCTTGTGTGTGGTTCGGGTTCTTGTATTTCTTCGCGATGTCGTCCATCTGAGAATCATCACCGAGTTTAACGATGATGAAGCGAACGACGTTTTCGTTGATGTGAAGCTTACGCTCGATCTCGTGGTTCACCGTGCCGGCCGACTTGTACATGAAGTAGAAGAAGTTACCCTTGCGCAAACCAGACTCGAGGGGCTGAGCGAAAGTCTTCACTCCCCACGTGTCGTTCACGAGGATTTCTCCGCCGAACTCTTTCACTGTATCAAGGACGAGGGTTTTTGCTGCGGTTACAGCATCTTCAGTGGCGTCGGGTTTCACGACGAGCGCCGTTTCGTAGATCATGGTTCCTCCTGGGATATAATTATGCCCATGGTCGCAATTGCCATGAGCGAGTGGAAAACCGAAAAATGTCTGGGGAATTTAGCGCGGGTTGTTGGCGAAGTCTATGCTTTCAAGCATTTGACTTCGCGCACAACAGAACGTTTTTAGAATATCAGTCACTTAACTAGGACTCGTGGCTATAAATCTCGTGTTGCTCGATGTGATACGAGTTGTCCGCCCTAATGAGGAGCGTCTTTTGATAAGTCTCTTCCATCATATCAATCATGCCAAACTCTTCGCTCGAAAGGCGGGCGCACACTTCTGGATGCGCAAAAATCGTCACCTTGGTGGCCTTGGTGCGCTTAAGAGTCTTACTGACTTCACGGATAATTTCATAGCTGACGGTCTCGACACTCTTCACGCGGCCCACGCCTTCGCAGTACGGGCAATGCTCGCACATCGTGCGGATCAAAGTGTCGCGCGTGCGTTTGCGAGTCATCTCCACCAACCCCAAACCTGAGATCGGCAGCACGTTGGTTTTTGAGCGATCTTTTTTGAGAGCTTCCAGCAGAGATTGATAAACCGAATGGCGGTTTTCCTCTTTCTCCATATCGATGAAGTCGATGATGATGATGCCGCCGCAGTTCCGGACGCGTAGCTGGTACGCAATTTCTTTCACCGCTTCGAGATTGGTTTTCAGAATGGTGTCTTCGAGCGTCTTCTTGCCAACGAACTTGCCGGTGTTCACGTCAATTGAGACGAGAGCTTCGGTTTGATCGATGTTGATCGAGCCGCCTGACTTCAAGAACACCTGGTTTGAAAGGGCGCGTTCAATCTCAAGATCGATGCCAAACTGCTCAAACACCGGCAGGTCACCGTCGTGAAACTTCAGTTTAGCTTTCAAGTTTGGCAAATAGCCTTTGGTGAATTTCTCCACCTGGCGCATGACCGATTTCGAATCGACGACGATCTGATCCACGTCTTCATCGGTGATGTCTCGAAGAGCGCGCTGAACCTACGTCAAATCTTGGTGGAGCTCGCAAGGCGCTTTGGCTTTCTCCAGCTTCTTCTGCGTGTCCTTCCACAACTTCACGAGCATGTTGTAGTCGTTCTTCAAGATCTTGTAGCTCTGCCCTTCCGCCACGGTCCGGGCGATGATGCCGCAGCCTTCTGGGCGAATGCTATCCAGCACGTCTTTCAGACGCTTACGCTCTTCTTCGCTTTCGATGCGACGTGAGACACCGGTGTGCTCGATGAACGGCATGTAAACGATATGGCGACCCGCCAGAGTGATATGTCGAGTGACCCGCGGGCCCTTCGTTGAGATCGGCTCTTTGGCGATTTGTACGACGATCTCGTCGCCTTCCTTGAGGAAGTCTTGGATTTTTACGTCCGGACGAAATTTCATATCGACGGTTTCCGTGAGAGACGAGAGTTCGTCAGGAATGACTTCGCCCATGCGCCGAGAGGCCGGCGGCTCACCCGTTTGCGCTTTCTCCATCGCCGCTCGCTGTTCTTCCAGCGTGGGGATGTAGGCGTCGTCGACATAGAGGAAAGCCGCGCGCTCTTGCCCGATATCAATGAAAGCGGACTGCATGCCCGGGAGCACACGCAGAACTTTTCCGAGATAAATGTCGCCGACGGTGGCTTTTTGATGGTGGTGCGAGTGTCGCTCCACCAGAAAGTCCAGGATCTCACCATTCTCAATGAGCGCAATACGGCACTCATTGTGAGTCTGATTGATCACAAGTTCCTTGGCCATGAATGTCCTAATCGTAAAAACTTTAAAAACTAAAAATCGGTAAAAACCGTAAATTACATACAGGATACCGTTTCTGGTGCGGCGAGAAAAGGCGCGGCAAATTAGACCGGAGTGATGTTGTCGGCGAAGCCGACCTAAGTCGTGGGGATGAAAGAAGAATTTTGCGAAAAAGGGACTTGGTAGAAATCCACCAAGTCCCCTATCAGAGCTAGGAAATTAGACCGACGAGTGCCGCCATCATCAATGTCGCGCATGTGCCACCGATGAGAGCTTTCACACCCAACTGCGAAAGAAGCGTCCGCTTACTTGGCGCCAGGGCCCCGATCCCACCGATCTGAATGCCGATCGACGAGAAGTTGGCAAAGCCGCTCAACATATACGTCGCGAGCAAGATCGAACGAGGGTCTTGGATCAAGCTGTCTGCCTTCATTTTAGAAAGTGTTACGTAAGCCACGAACTCGTTGAGAATGGTTTTTTCACCCAAGAGTTGACCCACACGAACCATGTCGTCGCTCGACACACCTAAGAGCCAGACGAGCGGTGAGCACAGGTAGCCCAGAACGAATTGGAGTGAGAAGGATTGGTATAGACCGCCAGTAAGGCTAGAAACCAAACCGTTAAGGCCCGTCCAGTCGCCGATCACGTTACCGAGCAAGTAGTTCACCATGGCGATCATGGCGATGAAGACGATCAACATCGCACCGACGTTCACCGCGAGCTTGATACCGTCAGTGGTGCCGATGGAGATGGCTTCGAGCATGTTCGAACCGATTTTCTCTTCAGAGATTTCGATGCGCTCATCGATCGGTTCAGTTTGAGGAATGAGGATTTTTGCGATCACCAAGGTTGCCGGTGCTGACATCACAGATGCCGCAAGCAAGTGCTTCGCGAAGTAGAGCTGTTGCACGGGATCAGTGCCGCCCAAGAAGCCGACGTAAGCAGCAAGAACGCCGCCCGCGGTGTTGGCCATGCCCCCGACCATCACGCAGAAGAGCTCCGAGCGAGTCATCTTGTCGAGGTACGGCTTGATCATCAAAGGAGCTTCCGTCTGTCCCAGGAAGATGTTGGCGGTCGTAGAAAGGTTTTCTGCGCCTGAGATCTTGATGGCCTTAGAGAGCAACCACGAAAGACCGTAAACGATCTTCTGCAAGATACCGAGGTAGAAGAACAAGCTCGTGAGAGCAGAGAAGAAAATGATGGTCGGAAGAACTTGGAACGCGAAAAGGAAACCGATTTTTGAGGGATCCAGGAGATCGCCGAAGAGGAAGACTGAACCTTGGCGAGTGAAGTCCAAGACCACCACGAAGAAAGAACTGACTTTCTCGAAGAGCCAGGCCACGGCGGGAACTTTGAGGATCAACACGGCGAAGACGAACTGGCAGAGTAATCCGGTGATCACCAAGCGCCATGAAATGGCTTTACGGTTTTCGCTCATGAGGACCAAGACACCGATGATGACCGCGATGCCGAGAATGCCGCGATAACCGCTCAAAAATTCCATGTTCTACTCCTTAAGCCCATAACGGGACCAGCCACAACAACATGTAGGGATAGGCATTCGATAGCACTGCAGTGTGGGCTTATTCAACCAATTAAAAAGCGGTGCCCCAAATTGGCGTCGAAGCTAAAGAACTGTCAGGAGAAAACTTAGCGATGTTAGTGAAATGCCATTCTTCTCTGGCAGCGCTGGAAAAGTCCGGGGTCAGTTTGGGACTGTAGGTGGTGAGGTCTTCTTGAGTTTTTTGAGCATGGCCCAAGGCCACGACGATGACGCCGCCGATGATACCGACCGCAGCTCCGGTCCAGATATTTGAAACGTGCTTAGAGGGTTTGTCGTAGAACGAAAGAGTCGAGAGACCCAGCACGGCTCCCACGACACCACCGCCGGCCACCATCAAGAGATCGTTGCGAGTGTTCTCGACTAAGTCTTCATTGCTGTTCGCATCTTGTGCCCAGACGGCACGAGGCAGAACAAAAGAAAGGGCCAGGAGAAGTGAACAAGCGAATTTCATGAAGGTATCCAGTCAAAAAAGTTTGTTTTCAGGTAAGGGACCTTATAAGTATCATAAGTAGCCCATTTCATGATGGCAACTAACGCTTCGCGCGATTTCAAGGATGAGACATGGCGGTTACGCCCCCATTCAACATGTACCAGTTACTCGACGCTAAGAAACGCGGCGAAAAGCTCCCTACGGACGCCATTAAGTGGATGATCGCGGAGTACACCGCGAAGAGAATTCCCGACTATCAACTGTCGGCCATGCTCATGGCGATCTCACTTAAAGGGATGGACGCTATCGAAACAGCAGCACTGACTGATGCCATGCTGTTTTCCGGTCGCCACTTAGAGTTCAACGATCGCCGAGTGGTGGATAAACATTCTACTGGTGGCATCGGAGACAAGGCTTCTTTTGTGCTTGCCCCTATCGCGGCCTGCCTAGGCGTGAAAGTTCCGATGATCGCAGGCCGTGGCCTAGGCCACACCGGTGGCACGGTCGATAAGATTGAGTGCATCCCGGGCTTTCGCACAGATCTACCTCTTGAAGTTTTCTCAAAGCAGTTAATCGAGAAAGGACTCGTGCTCATCGGTCAGACTCCCGAGATCGCACCGGCCGATCGCATGATCTACGCCCTTCGTGATGTCACGGCGACCATTGATTGTATTCCGCTTATCACCGCATCCATTATGAGCAAAAAACTCGCGGAAGGTGCCGAAGGCATCGTGTTTGACATCAAACACGGCTCCGGTGCGTTCATGCGTGAGAAAAAAGATGCGCGTGCTCTGGCGAAGAGCTTGCTCGCCACCGGCAAACGCTTCAAGCGTCGCGGAGTCGCCCTCTTGACAGATATGGGTCAACCGCTGGGCAATGAAGTGGGTCACGTTTTAGAAATTCAAGAATCTGTGCGCACTCTTAAAGGCGAAGGGCCAAAAGATCTCACTGATCTCTCGGTAGAACTCGCCGCTCATATGGCGGTTCTCGCAGGTACAGTGAAAACGTTGCCTGAGGCGCGCAAGAAAGCTCTCGCCACGTTGAAAGACGGCAGCGCCCTTGCGAAGTTTGCAGACCTGTTAAACTGGCAAGGTGGCGATGCGACGATAGCTTACAATCTCAACAAGCTTCCCGTCGCGCCCGTGAAAACGGTGATCAAAGCGCCCAAGAATGGCTGGGTGAAAAGTTTTGCCAATGACCAGGTTGGCTACCTCCTCATCGAGCTGGGCGGCGGGCGCAAAACCAAAGAAGATAAGCTCGATCTTTCTGTGGGCTTCACGTTCCATGTGAAAGTCGGCAGCAAAGTCAAAAAGGGCGATGCCCTCATGACCATTCATCACCACGCACATCAACAAAGTGTGGCCGAGCATGTTACCAAGAATTTTTTGAACAATGTCGTGCGTTTCAGTAGTTCGCTTGTAAAGCCTGCGCGTCTCATCACCGAAGTTGTGCGCGCCTAAGGAGTCCGTGTGTATAGTAAAATTGAAGAAGCTGCCCACTACCTCAAGAGCAAAGTTGCCATCACTCCAGAAGTGGGCATTGTGTTGGGCTCAGGCCTTGGCATCTACGTCGATCAAATCGAAGAGCGCGTGACCATCCCTTATACCGACATCCCTCACTTCCACCGCACCACAGTTGAAGGCCACGATGGTCGGTTAATCTTCGGCAAAGTGCGTGGCAAAACGGTCGTGGCGATGTCGGGTCGCCTGCATGCCTACGAAGGCTACCCGATGGAAGACGTCGTCCTCGCTGTCCGCGTGATGGCGCTCTTGGGCGTGAAAACACTTTTCGTCACCAACGCTTCCGGGGGCATCAACAAAGACTTCCATCCAGGTGATTTGGTGATGATCGAAGATCACATCAACCTGTCGGGCCGCAACCCTTTGGTGGGTCCGAACCTCGCTGAACTCGGTCCACGCTTTCCAGATATGTCTGAGGCGTACCCGAAAAATTTGCGTGAGCTCGTGAAAACCAGTGCCGCTAAGCACGGCATCACCATGAAGAGTGGTGTGTACTGCTGGCTTCTGGGCCCGACCTACGAAACTCCCGCCGAAATTCGCATGCTGTCTAAGCTTGGTGGAGACATGGTCGGCATGAGTACTGTTCCGGAGGTTATCGCAGCGGCGCACTTGGGTATTCGGGTGGCCGGCGTCGCCTGCATCACCAACTATGCGGCAGGACTGAAGCCGGAGAAGCTCAACCATGCGGATGTGAAGCATGTGGCCCAAAAAGCCATGGCGGGTTTTGCCACCGTGTTGACTGAAACTATCGGCGGCTTAGAATAGAGAGACTTCATGGATTTACGTAAAAAGGCTTTTGAAGCCGCCCAACATTCCCACTCACCCTACTCACTAGCGAAAGTGGGCAGTGCCATCGTGACCGAAGATGGAACCGTTTATGGCGGTTGTAATGTTGAGAACTCGAGCTTCGGTGGCACGGTGTGCGCCGAGCGTGTGGCGATCTGGAAGGCCGTCTCGGAAGGCCACAAACGTATCAAACGCATTTATGTCTACACCGACGCCGGCTGGCCTCCGTGCGGCATGTGCCGCCAGGTGATGGCGGAGTTCGCATCCGCTGATTTAGAAATCGTGATCGGTGACAAGGCCGGTAAAGAACAAGTTTGGAAATTTAAGGACATCATGCCCATGGCGTTTACGCCTGAGCATCTGACGAAAAAATAACCCGCACCGAATGGTGCATACGGAGCACGGACCGAATGGTCCGCGTGAGAACATGAGTGATCAATCCCCCGAAACCCTTTTGCGTTCCCTTAAATTTTGCGTCATCGATCTCGAAACCACCGGCGGCAGCGCTGAGAAGGATCAGATTTTTGAAATTGGCATGACCAAGATCGAAAACCTTACCATCGGCGAAGAGCGCAGTTTCACGGTGAATCCCGAGCGCGACATTCCAGAATTCGTTCAGCGCCTCACCGGCGTAAAACAGAAAGATGTGGAAGGCTCGCCGACCTTCAAAGAGATCGCCGACGAAGTGCGGCAGTTTGCCGGGGACTCTATCCTCGTCGCCCACAACACCTCATTCGATATTCCGTTCTTAAACGCCAAGCTCTTAGAGTCTGGACGCCCGAGTCTGGAAAACAAGGTTCTCTGCACGAACGTGATGACCAAGTACATGATCCCGGAGATCGTGAATTCCAATTTGGAGTACATGGGGAAAATTTTCGGGCTTGGTGAACAGAAGGCCCACCGCGCGATTGAAGATGCGCGCATGACCTCACGCCTACTATTGAAGTACTTGGCGATCTTTCAACAAAAAGACATTCGCAAAGTAAATCAGCTCTACTACCCGCGCAATCGGTTTGAATTAGATCGTCGACACTTT
>JAIXOY010000092.1 GCA_027486525.1 Pseudomonadota bacterium | reverse complement strand
TGTGGCCAAGCCACGCACCATCCATGATTTTTATGGATTCCCCGAGGCGCTCTATCAAGTTCAATACGCCGCCCCAGGCCTACTTCTTGAAGACGACAGCTTTTCTTGTAAAGATGAACAGTGGGGTTTTGACCACGGCACGTGGTCGGTGCTGCGTCACATGTATCCAGGAGCTCATATCCCCGTCACGCAGCTCAGCTTAAACAGTAAACTCAGCCTTGAAAGTCATACAAAAGTTGGAGAGCAACTGCGTAAGCTGCGCGAGCAAGACATTCTTGTGGTGGGAAGCGGGAACATCACTCATAATTTGCGTGATCTCGATTTCTCACCGCGCGCTCAACCGCGCGACTGGGCCGTGGAGTTTGATGAACGAACAAAAGTGGCTTTAGAGAAGCGTGACTATGCTTGGCTGTGGAATGAAAAACCGCAGCACCAAAAGCTCTGGCAAACAGCTCACCCTTCGACTGAGCATTACTTGCCGTTGTTGTATACGCTGGGTGCCAGCGATGAGAATGATAGATTGAGTTTCCCCTATACCGAAATTCAGGGCGCAAGTCTCTCGATGAGAACCGTTCTGTATAATTAACACAGGAGTATTTTATGAAATTGTTCGCAACTGCCCTTCTCGCTCTCTCCCTCAATGCGGTCGCTGCCGTCGACGTCGCGAAAAGCGAATTCAAGTGGACCGGTACCAAGATCACAGGCTCTCACTACGGAAATGTTCCTTTGAAGAGCGGCTCTTTGGTTGTTGAGAAAGACGTCATCAAGGGCGGCGAATTTGTGATCGACTTGACGGGTTTGACAGTGGGTGATTTGACCGGTGAATACAAAGGGAAGCTCGAAGGCCACTTGAAGAGCGGTGACTTCTTCAACGTTGAAAAGTTCCCAACGGCAACTTTGAAAGTGAAAAGCGTCAAAGGTGACAAAGTCACCGCTGACCTCACGATCAAAGGTAAGACCAATCCTGTGACTTTCGACGTTAAAAAAGACGGCACAACTTACGCAGGTAAATTGGTGTTCGACCGCACAAAATTCGACATGGTTTATAACTCAGGTAACTTCTTCAAGGACTTGGGCGATAAGGCCATCAACAATGAAGTGACCCTCGATTTCAAAGTCGTTCAGAACTAAGCTTTTCAGCTCTTTCGGATTTGGGTATTTTATTAGAATGACAAAATACTCTGACGCATTCATCAATGAAATGCCCAAATCCGACCTTCATTTGCACCTTGATGGCTCGCTGCGCATTCCTACCCTTATCGACCTGGCAAAAAAAGCCAAACTCGATCTTCCCTCATTCACAGAACAAGGCCTACGCGAACTCGTCTTCAAAGACAGCTACGCCAACCTCGGCGAATACCTCCACGGCTTTCAGTACACCTGCGCACTCATGCGCGATCTCGAAAACATCGAGCAGATCTCCTACGAGCTCGCGGTAGATAATCAAAATGAAGGCGTGAACTACATTGAGCCGCGCTTTGCTCCTCAGCTCTTGATGGATAATGAGCAAGGGCTCACCATGGAGAACGTGTTGCTCGCCACCTGCAAAGGTTTTGAGCGCGCCAAGAAAGAATACAACTCACGGGCCGACGTGGTGAACGGTGAAAAACCAGAATTCCACTACGGCATCATTCTTTGTTCCATGAGAAAGTTTGGCCCGAAGGGCTACTCCCCTTTCTACACGCGCTTCTTCAAGATGATGGAATTCTCGAAAGAGATGGAAGTCATCACCGAAGCGGCGTTACAGTTAGTAAAAGCTGCCGTGAAGGTTCGGGATGAGCACGGTCTTCCCATCGTGGGCATCGATCTCGCGGGCCAGGAAGACGGCTACCCGCCGGGCAAGTTCCGTGAAGTCTACGCGTACGCGCACAAACACTTCATGCATAAAACGGTTCACGCCGGTGAAGCTTACGGTGCGGAAAGTGTTTTTCAAGCCATCACTGATTGCTACGCCGATCGCATCGGCCACGGCTACTACCTCTTCGATCCCAGCATGATCGTCGATCCCAACATCACCGACAAGAACAAGTACGTGACCGATCTCGCCAGCTACATCGCCGACAAGCGCGTGATGATCGAAGTGTGCCTGACTTCAAATCTCCAGACGAATCCGGGCCTCAAAGATATTAAGAATCATCCGTTTAAGCACATGCTGGATAACCGCATGGCGCTTACCATCTGCACAGACAATCGCTTAGTTTCAAACACCACCGTCTCGAACGAGTACCGTCTTGCGGTGGATAACTTTGATATGCCGATCAAGCGCTTGAAAGACATCGTGGCCTACGGCTTTAAGAAAAGTTTCTTTCCGGGGCATTATGTCGGAAAACGTGACTACGCTAAGAAGTGCATGCAGTACTTCGATAGCGTGGCCAAGAAACACGGGGTCGCTCTTAACTAAGACGCTTAAACGACTTCTCCGCCAGCGCCCGATCAACGATCTTAAGTTCCTTGATGGCACGCGGACCTTTGCCCGGAATCAGATCAAGCTTCGCTAGCTTACCTAAGCGCGACACAATGAGTTCGTAGGGCTGATCGTTCTTCAGCATCTGGCCCCACTTCTCGACGTCTTCTTTCAAGACACGCAGACCATTCAATGCGAGAATTTCATCGCCAGCATTCAAGCCAGATTTGGCGGCCGGTGAATCCATGATGACTCCACGGCACAGCACGCGATCTCCCGCAAAGTCCCACTCGCCGCCGATCCAGGCAGGCGCGCCGTCTTGCCAGACGATTTCGCAGCCCAAAGTCTTGAACGCCGTCTCGAAATCAATTTCTTGGGTGGTTTCCACCATGCGCTGGAAGTCGGCGAGGATGTCGTCACCACCGAGCTCTTTCACCATGGCGTAGACTTGTTCTTTCACCACACCACTCTCGGGACGTTTCTTGTAGTCTTGCCACAGAAGCTTCAAGAGATCGTCGATGCCTTTGCCTTTCGCTTGAAGCTGAGCGTGAAGCACATTAAACACCAAACCACCCTTGAGGTAGTACGAGATGCTTGAGAGCTTCGAGTTTTCATCCGGACGATAGAGCTTGATCCACGCATTGAAAGAACTGTCTTCCAGAGAATGGAACTTGCGGCCTGCGGTTCCGTAGTAGGCCTCGAGATTGCCTTTCACAAAATCTAAATACTCTTCGAGCGTCGAGATGCCCGCGCGGTAGACAAACAAGTCATCCATGAAACTGGTGAGCCCTTCCGCCAGCCACAGCATCGTGGTGTAACCCTCATTGCGATAATCAAACGGGCCCAGCGCTTTGGGACGAATGCGTTTGACGTTCCACGCGTGGAAATACTCATGCGCCGTGAGACTCATGAACGTCAGGTAGTCTTTG
>JAIXOY010000282.1 GCA_027486525.1 Pseudomonadota bacterium | reverse complement strand
TCGATTCACCCACCAGCTGTAAGCTGTCACGGTCGTAGTTCGACCATTTCCCGACTCGCTCCCCATCTACATACTGGCCCTTGAAGACGGGGTTTCCTTGTTCGTTCCACCACACATAGTCGCCGTCGTAGTCCGAGTACCAGTAGGATGAAGAGCCTTTGCGACAGCTGCGATAGGCGGCCACACCATTTTCATGAAAGGTATCGCGACACACGCGCGCGCGACCCTCTTGCGTGAGCCATTCGGTGCGTTCCGAAAGTTTGCCGTTCTGGAGAACGGTTTCGAGCTTCACCGGTTTATCCAAGCGGTAGACGTCTCTTCCTGTGAGATGCCCGTCTTCATGGTACGAGAGAAACTCTCCGTCCCGCTTGCCATCGCGGTACTGGCCTTTGATGCGAATTTTTCCGTTGGGCCAGAACGCTTCGTAAGCGCCGACGAGATCACCATCGCGCGTGGTGTACTTGGCCCGCACTTTCCCATCGCTGTACTTGTCGACCTGGGCGCCGTTGAGCTTCGCGAGCTTGACCTTCTCCTCGCCTTTGAGTTTAGCGAAGTAAGCCTCCAGCTGGGGCCGGTACGATCCGTAGTCGAGCTGGCGACAGAAAGTTTCTGCATTGTCGGCGACTTCGCCATCGCGGTAGCAAGGACCCAGGCGCAGCGACTTATTATCTTTTTCCATGTGCAGTCGATAGCCCGAGAGCTTGCCCTGATCGAAGCGATGGACCTCGATCTGACTGTAGCGCTGATCCACAAAAAGTCCGTGGAGCCGGTTGTCCTTAAACTGCGCGATGGTGACGAGCTTGCCCTTCTCCCAGCAGCGCGCCTCACCGTTGCGTTTCCCTTTGCTCCAGTTGAGTTCGCGAACTTTTTCTTTCTTCTCCGCCGAGTCCCAGCACACCTCGACGCCTTGCTGGACGCCTTGGTCGTCGTAGGGAATGGCGCAGTGGCGGGAGCCGCAGGCGAACTCTTGCGACAACGCCGCTGCGCTGGAAAGCAAGACGATCAAACTAACGAGTGAGCGCATCGACCTTCTCCTGGTATTCCTGGGTGAGCTTTTCGAGTTTCAGGCTCATGTCGGGGGTGGGCTTCGCCGTGAGCTTCTGGACTTCGGCTTGAAACCACGCGGTCAACGCTTCGATCTTCTTTTGCTGCGTCTCTTGTTTGGCTTTCTGTTCTGCTTCGCTCTTCTTGTCGGCTTCGTCTTCTTTCTTTTCTTGGGCGGCCTTGATTTCATCCTTCTCATTCGCGTTGAAATCGATCTTGAGTTTAGTCGAGAGTTCTTGCTTCATCCACGATTCCCAGTCATCACGGCCGTTCACCGCGAGCAGCACGAGGTCGCCGTTCTTTCGCAAGATCATGCGCGGGCCCTCGAGGGAACCGCGCTGACAGAAGATGCTACTCACGCGCACGAGTTTCCCGGCGTTCGCAGAGTGGGCTTCGCAGGCACTCCCCAGGAGACTGATCAGTCGTTGGCAGTACTCAAGGCCCGGGTATTCGTAGGCCATCAGCTCATCGCGACCGTAGGCGTAGTCCTGCAGGTCCACGGTGATCGGGCGGCCACAGCTCTTTTGCAACGTCGCACCGAGCTCCGATCCTTGGCGTTGCATGGAGGAATCGTCGGCCTTGACGGTGGGTAACGAAATGAGCGAGACCAAAAGAGCAGATATGAATTTCATCAGGATATTCTAAGATGGAAGTGATTTTTGTGGCAGGGAATCTAGCGCAGAGAACTAAAGAAATCCCAAATGACGTCATTGGCGTTTAAAGCCGATGATCCCGCGCCCCCTCGTGGCTTTGTGCCTCCGGGCCAGGAATGCTTGCCATCAGGTGTGACGCAGAGTTCGACCGATACCCCACCCAAACAGTCTGAGTACAATTCGCAGAAGGTGCTTAACTTTTTCGCCGGCGACTTACAGCCGTTGTGCTTCACCCATTTCGCAACCGTGCTTGGGACTGAGACGAACTCGGTGATCTGCGAGCGATCCTTGAACGCCTTCTTCCCCGCCCCTCCCTCGAACATGACATGGTCATCATCTCTTGCATGGATGTGAAGAATGGAGACTGGATTCTTGGGCGCACACTCAATTGTATTATCAGTTCCGGCCACAGCTGCGATGCCGGTGATGACATCCGAAAGCTCGCACGCCAGACGATAAGACATCATGCCACCGTTGGACATGCCGATGGCGTAGATGCGCTTGCGATCGATGGTGTAGTCTTTAGTGAGCGTCTCGACGAGACTGCGGATGAAGCCCACGTCATCGGACCTCTCGTCGCGCGCCGAACCGCAACACTTGCCGGCGTTCCAGGTCGCCAACTTCCCCGAGCGAAATTTGCTGTGGCCATTGGGGAAGACGGCGATGAACCCCGCCTGCTCTGATTTGCTGATGAGCCCGTAGTACTTGTCGTTGGCCTGGATCGACATGTCACCGCCGCCACCGTGAAAAGCGAGGACCAGCGGCGTGGCTTTTTTAGGATCGTAATTTTTTGGAATGTGAATTGTGTAGTAGCGAGTGGTGTCTCCCACCTTGAGCACTTTCACAGTCGCAGAAAGTTCCGGAGCAGGCGTCTTACTCATGCGTGCGATGATGCGATCTTTGAGCCAGCCGGCGTGGGCACTCATGCAAACCAGTAGGACGAAAATAGTGAGGGATTTCATGGCCGTGACCTAGCGCCCCGTGAGGGAGTAAGAGTGGTGGACTCCATTTTCTCGTCTGTAACTTCTCTGTGTCAAACAACGCAGGCAATGGCGGCCTGGCGCGGTCAACTTCTCCCTTCATTGACTCTTCACAAAACATTTACCACCATTAAATTTTACGCTGACCAAGGATGGGACTGCATGAACCTAAGCCGTCGAGATTTTTTCCAGTACTCCGCTGGCATCGGCGCCCTCATGGCGCTCAGTCCTTGGGAGCTCCTTGCGAAGTCAAAGTCCTCCGCGCCGACGCGGCTGAGCTGGCTGGCCTACCGAACCACCTCGCAGGAAGGCTCGTGGACACTGACCGACATCGAGGGCCAGCTCCCTCCGGAGCTCCAAGGCCAGTACTTCAAGATCGGTCCGGGCACCAAAGACATCTTCGGCCACGAACTGAACCACTTTTTTGACGGCGACGCCTACGTCAGTCGCTTCACCTTCAGCGAACAAAGAGTGGAGCTGCTCGCGCAGTTCATCCAGTCTCCGCAGCGCATGCTGGAGCAAAGCACGGGGCAAATGCTCTACCACGAGTTCGGCACCGCAGCCCCCTCCCGCACGCAGAAGGGTCGCAAGAACCAAACCAACATCAACCTCATTCCGTGGGACAACTCCATCCTGGCACTCTCCGAAGGTGGCCACCCCGCCGCCCTCGATGCGACGACCCTGGAGTTTAAGGCGTTCAGCAATTTCCGCGGCACGCTCCCGAAGGACGTGTCGTTCTCGGCGCATCCCAAATTCGATCCGGTCAGCGGCGACGGTTACGCCTTCGGCATTCACCAAGGCTTCAGCCGCGCTCTGAAAGTGTTCCGCATGAACGCGCAGACGCAGGCGATGGAAGAGCTCTACTCCCTGAACCAAAGCAAGGTGTGCCTGATCCACGACATGGCGATGACGGAGAACCATCTGGTGTTCCTCATCCCCCCCGTGTTCTTCAAGCTCACGGACCTCGTGCTCGGTCGCGAACCCCTCGCCGGCGCTCTCCAGTACGACGCGAAGCTCGGCTCGCGGCTCTTGATCCTCGATAAAAAAGGCGTGGCGAAACCCGTGGAGATCAAACTCCCGTCATCGGTGGTGTTCCATCACGGCAACGCCACTCTCTCCGGCGACGTGCTCGTCCTGCAGACGTTCTTGGCGCCGGACGCGGCCATGTTGAATCTTTGCAAAGAATGGTCGAACCCCAACTGGCCCGCGGCCACCAACTCGAGCTTGCACGAACTCACGGTGAACATTGCAACCGGCGAGATCGTGCGCAACGAGAAGCTGCTGGAGTCCCACGATTTCCCGATCTTCAACACCAAGTACTC
>JAIXOY010000124.1 GCA_027486525.1 Pseudomonadota bacterium | reverse complement strand
TTCACAAGCTTTCGCGTTTTTTTTTTTGTTTTCTCTCGTGCAGGTGCGCCCGGATGTTGTCAGCGCCCAAGTGTACAATCCTTACTATGAGCCGATTCTTTGCGAAGGCTTCGCTTTCGGTCGGACTGCTTACGGGCAGGTACTGCAGGCGCGCGTCGCCGACATCATCGCTCCCGG
This sequence comes from Pseudomonadota bacterium, assembly GCA_027486525.1. GTDB lineage: Bacteria > Bdellovibrionota > Bacteriovoracia > Bacteriovoracales > Bacteriovoracaceae > UBA6144. Next base: position 4,801 of record JAIXOY010000124.1, on the reverse strand, counting down.
CGGAAATCGCTACGCTTTCGTTCACACGAATGCGTTTGTGAACCCGTTTGTGAATGGCTGGGCGCAGATCATGTGCCGCTTTCTTCGCTACTAATCTGAAAAAATAAGACAAAAAAAAGGCTCCTTTCGGAGCCTTTTTTGTTTGATGACTAGTTAAGACCTTTATCGAGCACCAAATCCTTCGCACTTCCGCGATAGAAATACACAAACTGATAACCAGCATTGGCCAACTCGTCGGCGGCTTTCACTGGTGATTCATCAGCTGGATTAAGAGCGTAAACGATGACGTTTTGTGATTTCGTTGGATACTGCGCAGAAAATTTAGCCACAAAATCACCGCTGTAAGGCATGTGAGTTGTTCCTTCGAAAGGAACCACAACGGCTGACTGCACGTCGATAAAGGCAAAATTCAATTTTTCGCCAAGGCGCTGCTTAAATACTTCGCGGGAAATTTCGTACTTCATAACCGTCCTGTTGAATGGCCAAGTCTAGTAGGTTTGCCTATCATAGCGACATGACTCTCCCTTGTCGCCCCAGAATCCTCATTTTGTGCCTTGCTGCAATGCTCTTCAACGGCTGTGCAACCGATTCCAAGCCTTCAAAAAAAGATTGGGAAAGCAACGTGCAGAAAATTCTGACCGAACGGCGGGGCCAATTTCAAGTCTGCGGCAAACATCTCAAGAAGGCCCCCAAGGCCGTTGAAGTCAGCATGACTTTTCGCCTGAACCCGAGCGGCGCTCTGGAAACCCTGTGGCTCGACGAAAGTGCCGCCTGGGATTCCCGGTTCTACGACTGCCTCTTCAACGTGGTCGACGGGATGAACTTCCCGGCCTTCGCCGATGACACCACTCTCGAAGTTCAGCAGCCGCTGATCTTCCGTCCGCGGATTTGAGTATGAAGAGCTCACCAAACTGGGACGAGTACTTCATGCTGCAAGCGGTGGTGGCGAGCTTTAAGAGCAAAGACCCCAACACGAAAGTCGGCTGCGTGTTTGTCGACGCAAAAAATCATCAAGTCAGCATGGGCTACAACGGCCAGATCGCTGGCATCGATGAGGCGCAACTCTCCTGGAAAAACGCCAAAGAGCTGCCGCTGGATCAGCAGAAGTACGCCTACGTGGTGCACTCGGAAGCCAATGCGATTCTGCACGCCAAGGGACAGCTCGAAGGCACGCGTTTGTACGTGACGCTTTTCCCCTGCCACGAGTGCGCGAAAATGCTCGCCACAGTGCGGGTCACGGAAGTCGTCTATTTGTCAGATAAGTACAAAGACACCATGGAAAATGGCATCGCCAAAAAAATCTTCGCCATGAGCGGCATCAAAACTCGTCAGCTCGACCTGCAGTCTGACCTGATCGACGGGCTGCATGCGCATTTTCAACGTACGCTCAAAGACTCTTAGTCCACGCGGGGTTTTGCCTTAATCCACGCGGTAACCGAAAGTTTCAACGCTTGATCCACCGGCATGTCCACTTTCACCACTTGATCGGCCGGAACCAAAAGCGTTAACCCGCCCAGCATGTAACTGAAAGGCACGTAGACGCTGATGAGGTTTGTGCCGGGTAGTTCATCGAGGCCTTCCCGCGTCACCAATCCCATCATCTGGATGCCATTCATCTGCACCAAAACCACGCGCTGATTGCTCACGTGCTCCGACCGGCCAGGAATGAGGGCCATGAGGTCTTTCAGCGGATTGTAGATGACCTTGATGAGGGGGAATTTCTCGAGCTGATCCGTGAACCACCGGAAGATTTTCCCGGTGAAGTAGTTGTGGGCCAACAACCCGACCACGAAGATCACGATGATGGTCAAAACGATGCCCGTGCCGCGCCAGTAGAACTCCTGGCCGACCACCGCCAGAACGATGGAGCCGAACAGCCCTTCGACCTTCGCACTCGCCCAGTAGAGCAAGTAGAACGTCAGCATGATGGGAAGAACGACGATGAGGCCTTTAAAAAATATCTGATTGAGTTTTTTCATGATAGTTCAAATTAGCATGGAACCCACCATTCACCAACATGTGCGCTCGAGCATGCGCGACGCTGTCTACACCAACCTTGCGACGGGGTTGGGTGAAAGTTATTTTGCCGCCTTCATGCTGGCCCTCGGTCTGGGCGAAACCATCGCTGGCGCGGGCAAAATCATTCCGATGTTTATCGGAGTGTGTGTGCAGATGTTCGCGATCCGTGGTCCGTTCCGCCGCATGGGTCTGCGCTCCCGGGCCGTCAGCTTTGTTATCGTGCAGGCGCTGACCTTTCCACTCCTGGCCTACCTTGGCCTCTATCGCATGGCAGATGCACCGATTGTGATGGCCTTGCTCGCCATCTACTGGGCCGCCGGTCTTTCGTCGCAACCTCCCTGGAACCGACTCATCGGTGAGACCGTGCCCTCGCGCTTCCGCCTGAAGTTTTTCGCCCTTCGCAATGCTTGGGGACAGTTTGCGGTGTTGCTGGGACTTCTCGCCAGTGGGGCGTTGCTCGCGAGCGTGGACAAGGATCAGCAGCTGTCGATCTTTGTAGGGATCTTCCTTCTCTGCGCTTTGCTCAAGGCCCTCTCCGCGCGGGCCTTGCTGCAGCACCGGGATGCCTCTTTATCCTCGATCACCGAAGTGCACGTTCGTTTCCGGGATTTTGTCAAAAATTTGAAGGGCACCGAACAAGCTCGTTTGGTGCGATTCTTGTTCAGCTGGTACGTGGTGGTGCAGATCGCGGGAGTCTACTTTGATCCCTACATGCTCGGCTATCTGGGCTGGCCGCCGCTGAAGTACACCAGTGTGATCGCGATCTCGTTTGTTGGCAGGATCGTGATGTTGCGGGCACTGCGGGCCTGGGCGCGGCCATCGCAGATGAGTTGGGTGCTGTTTGTTGGCTGCCTCGGAGTTGTCGCCACCCCCCTATCTTGGACGATTTCGCAGTCCTATCCCTGGATTCTGGTGGTGGAATTTATCTGCGGGGCCTCTTGGGGGGCCTTTGAACTGGCCACCGTCATGCTCTACTTTGAGCGCATAAAAGATGAAGAACGGACCTCGATCATGACCTACATCTCCTTTTCCAACACTCTCGGCATGATCATCGGGGCAGCGATCGGGGCCGCATTGTTGCAAAATTGGCCGATAGAAAACAATCCGTACCAGGCCATGTTTCTTATTTCGAGCGCACTTCGGCTCACAATTTTGTTCACTATCCCCACCATTAAATTGCGTGATGTCTGGCCGATTATCATCACCCAAGCGCGTTCTGTATTTGTCGTGAAGAAGTAGATTCTCAGAGGGGAAATCGAGATTTTAGGCAAAAAAAAAAGGGCCCCGAAGGACCCTTTAACTAAAGGAGCGAACTAACGCTTCTTAGCAGCCTTTTTCTTAGTTGCTTTCTTTGCAACTTTCTTAGTGGCTTTCTTCTTAGCAGCTTTCTTCGTAGCTTTCTTAACCATAATTTCCTCCCAGAAATGAGTGGTCCCGACCTTTCTTATCTAAAGCTTAAACACGATTTTTTTCTAACGCAAACAAAAAATACATTTTTTTTTGATTTCGTTAAAAAAACTTTTCATGTGTGCTCGCTCTTCTTGTCGGTCAACACCCACCAAGACCTTTAGGAAAATTTGAAAACAGGTCCGTCATCACCTTCATCCACCAGCACATGACCGCCCTTTTCAAGTTTGCCGAACAGTATTTCGTGGGCCAGCGGCTTCTTAATTCGATCATCCACGAGGCGTCCAACAGGTCGTGCACCCAACTTATCGTCAAAACCATGACGGGCTAACCATGCACGTGCGGCCGCTGTGACCTCCATCTCCACCTTCTTCTCCATCAACTGGCCTTCGAGCTCCATGAGGAATTTGTCCACGATGGACTCCACGTTGATCGCTTTGAGGCGATTGAAGTGGATGACGGCATCCAAGCGATTGCGGAACTCGGGGGTAAAAAATTGCCGGATCGCCTGATCGCGCTTCGCTGGATTGAGGCCACCTTCACCGCGACCTGCAAGGCCAATGGATCCGGCCTCCATGTCTTTGGCGCCGGCGTTGGAGGTCATGATCAAGATGACGTTGCGGAAGTCCGTGGTGCGGCCATTAGAGTCCGTGAGGGCCCCGTGATCCATCACCTGCAGCAAGATGTTGTAGATGTCCGGGTGGGCCTTCTCGATCTCATCCAGCAAGAGCACGCAGTACGGCGTCTTGTGGATGGAATCGGTGAGGCTGCCACCTTGGTCGAAGCCCACGTAGCCCGGAGGCGCGCCGATCAACTTCGAAACGGTGTGCTTCTCCATGTACTCCGACATGTCTAAACGAAGAAAGTTCACACCCATCTGGGCGGCGAGCTGCTTGGCGAGCTCGGTTTTACCCACGCCGGTGGGCCCTGCGAACAAGAAGCTCGCGATCGGCTTCGTCGGCGTCCCCAGGCCTGACCGGGACATGATGATGGAGTTCGTGACCTTCTCGATGGCGGCGTCCTGGCCGAAGATGAGCATCTTGAGATCGCGTTCGAGGTTCTTGAGCTTGTCGCGCTCGTTGCCGGTGACGCTCTTTTCTGGGATACGGGCAATTTTCGCCACAATGTATTCCACTTCGGCGACCGTCGCCGCGCGGCCTTGCACCCAATCGGGCTTGAGCCGCAGGTACGCGCCGAGCTCGTCCACCACATCGATGGCCTTATCGGGCAGCTTGCGATCGGAAATGTGTTTCTGGGCCAGATCAACGGCTGATTTGAGCACTTCATCGGAGTAGACCACGCCGTGGTGCTCTTCGAAGCGCGACTTGAGGCCCTTGAGGATGAGAACCGTGTCTTCAGTGGTCGGTTCGACCAC
>JAIXOY010000168.1 GCA_027486525.1 Pseudomonadota bacterium | reverse complement strand
CATAGGTTGTTTTGCCTTTGCTGCCCCGGTGTCTTACGAGTTCAACAACTTCAGCTTGCACTGGTGTGCCCGTCTCAAGCATGTGCCAGGTTTTCCAAGCAAAACCTCCACTCAAGCAGAGAAAAATGAGACCGAAGAAGACAAACCAAAGGCTAGATTTTGTGGGCATGCTTAATACTAGTACGGCGCACCCACGTAGTTCCAGATTTTCTTTTTGATGAACCGTGGTGCCATGAAGCTGAAGGTTTTCGAAAACCGACGAAGCCACACATACGACTTCATCTGCCACGGCCAGTGGCTCAATAGAACATCGCCATCCAGCACGGTGAAGAAATAATCCAGAATCAAGGCAATCATAACGAGGTCATCGAGCTGACCGAAGACCGGAATCCAGTCGGGGATGAGATCGATAGGCGAAATAACGAGCGCCACCATCGCCAGCAGAACCTTCTTGTCACGTTCAGGAATCCGGGGGTCTTCCGAGACTTCTTTGAGAAATTTTCCGACCTGTTTAAAGAAAGCTATCATTGTGACCTTAGACCCACAGCACTTGGCTGCGGGCGAGAAGTTGTTTAACGGTTTCAGCGGCCACATGAAATCCAAAAGTTCCGGTGACGAATGTTGCCGAACCATAGCCAGTCGCACAGTCGAGACCTGCTCCGGGGTCTTGTGGCTCGTGAGAAAGACAGCCCTCACTCGTTGGGTACACCGGGCGCTCGTCGGAGTAGATGCAAGGGATGCCGAACTCACCTTCGGTTTCACCCGGAAAGCCGTAATCCTGGCGAAGCATCTTGCGAATGCGATAGAGCAGGCGATCGTTGCGTGTCGTGGAGAGATCCGCGAGCTTCACGCGGCCCGGGTCCCGCCGCCCACCACTCGCACCCACGGTGATGAGAAGACGCTGCTGCTCGCGACAGGTGGAAGCCAGTAAACACTTATTAACCGCATCGTCGGTGCAGTCCACGATGGCGTGGGGATTCCACTCCAAGAGTGTCTGTAAATTTTTTGAACTTAAGAATGAGGTCTCTGCAGTCACTTCAATCTGAGGATTGATATCCCGGAGACGTGCGGCCGTCGCTTCGACTTTCATCTGGCCAACGGTGCTGTTAAGCGCGTGGCTTTGCCGATTGATATTGGACACGCAGATATCATCCAGATCTACCAGCATGATGTGGCCGATGCCGGTGCGAGCGAGCGCTTCCGCGGCCCAGGAACCCACGCCACCAATGCCGACCACCATCACGCGTGATTGCGCCAGAACGGGGAGTGCGGCCGTACCGTAAAGTCGGCCAATGCCATGAAAGCGATCTTTCATGAACGCACTCCTGTGTTGAGCTGACCGCAAGCGGCCATGATCTCTTCGCCTTTTGTCGTGCGCCGGAACACACGCAGTCTGCGAGCCACGAGTTGCTGCATGAATGTTTCGATCTCGTCTTCGCTCGGCCGCTGCCAAGGGGCGCCCGGGAAGGGATTGAACGGGATCAGGTTCACCATCGCCTGACGAGGACCCAAGAGTTCCCTCAGGGCGTCCGCATGGCGTTCGGAATGGTTCACACCTTTCATTAAAAGGTATTCGCAGTTGATGTACTGACGACGACGGCGCGGGATCGCATCGATGACTTTAAAGACTTCGGCCACATTCCAACGTTTGTTCAGCGGAATCAGCTGTGAGCGTTCTTCATCAAACGGAGAGTGCAGCGAGAGCGCCAGATTCACGCCACCCAGTTCCGCAAAGCGCTGCAGGCCAGGAACGTAGCCGGCAGTAGAAACGGTGATCATGCGGGGGCCGATGTTGCCGCCGGTGTGATCGGTCAGCCACTGGATCGAACTTTTGAGCGCATCAAAATTATGCAAGGGTTCGCCCTGGCCCATGAACACCACTGTGGGTGGCAAGCGTTCCGGCGCGTGGGTGAGGTGCCAGTTCTTCACATCTATATATTGTTGGGTGATTTCTTGAGAGCTCAGGTGACGCTTAAGTCCCATCAAACCAGTATGACAAAAAGTACAGGCCATGGCGCAGCCGACCTGGGACGAAAGACAAACAGAATGACGTTTAGAAAAGGGGATAAGAACTGATTCGACGCTGAGACCATCGCCTAAGGTATGGAGAAATTTAGCGGTGCCGTCGGGTGAGGTGAGCGCAGGAGTCAGCATGGGGGAGTTATACCCGCAACTCCTAGGTATGTCAGCGACTGCCAAACAATGGAGTCGATTTATAAGCTTTTAGACTTAAATTAACATTCCCTGGGCCTTCATCCGATGCAGGACAAATACGAGTAATTGTTGTGATCGGACGTATTTTTCGGCGAGTCCTTGTTGCTATTTCAAGGTGGGCCTAAAATCCGATCATACATTCTTCTTTCGGTTTTGATGTGGCACGTCCGTTAATGTTGCACGTCTGTTGAATCCAAAACCGAAGAAATACCGCAGGACCTGGTCTTGCTACTTTGACCGGTGGCATGGAAAGACCAAAGTCTAGGTGCGCTCCATAGGAGCACCGTCATGAAGACGTTCACCTTCGAGCTAGTAAACGTTCGCGTTCTGTTCTTGGCCCTGTCTGTTTTCGTAGTCGGCTGTAACAAAGACGAATTCTACGAGAAAGACTTTTTAGAAAACCCTTACCAGCCTGATGAACAGGTCGATGGTGGTGTGGTCGGCGGCGTCGACGGTTCAACCGTTGGTGGCGTTGATGGCGCAACCGTTGGTGGTTCAACTGACGGCAGCAGCACCGGTGGTTCAACCACGGGCTCTACTGTTGGCGGTACTACAGGCGCGACTGACGGTTCTACCGTAGGTGGAACAACTGGTTCAACTGACGGCAGCAGCACTGGTGGTTCAACCACGGGCTCTACTGTTGGCGGCACCACTGGCTCGACTGATGGTTCTACCGTAGGTGGAACAACTGGTTCTACAACCGGTTCGACTGACGGCAGCAGCACCGGTGGCACGACCACTGGTTCTACTGATGGCGGAACCACCGGTTCAACAACCGGTTCGACCACCGGCTCAACTGACGGCAGCAGCACGGGTGGTTCAACCACAGGTGCGACCGATGGCGGCAGCACTGGCGGCACAACCACAGGAACCGTTTCTCAGTGGGCCGACGAGTCGTTCAACCAAACAGCAGGTTCTAAGAAGAAACTCGATATTATCTGGGTCATTGATAACTCGGGTTCTATGGCGGAAGAACAGGCCTCTTTGGGTACTAACTTCTCGGCCTTCATCAATGACTTCATTGATGAAAACGTCGACTTCAAGATGGGTGTAACCACCACCGACACTCGCTCTTCTGGCGGCGGTCAGGCCTACAGCACCTCGCTCGCAGATTTGACTTCCGCGAGAGCGGCGGCCGACGAAGCGGACTTCAAAGCGGACTTCGCTCGCCATGTGAACGTCGGTATCCGCGGTGATGGCAGAGAGAAAGGGTTGCAAGCGTCGGAGTCTTTCATCAACCGTTACAAGGCTTCTTGGATGCGCGATGACGCGTACCTGGTTGTCGTTTACTTGTCGGACGAAGAAGACCAATCGCCTAAGTCGAAAGAAGACTACTTGGCCTCGTTGCGGTCTGCGAAAGTGAACGATGGTTACGTGAAGGCCTACTCGATCGTGAACACGCTCAATAACTGTCCAAGCAACGTGACCTGTGGTTTTGAGCGCTACGCTTACCAGGCACAACAAACGGGTGGTGGGCTTGCTGATATCACCAGTAACTTCGCGACCGTTTTGAACGACATGAGCCAGCAGATCATCAACTTGCTCGATTCTTTTCCGCTCGCGAACGATCCGATCGTTGGATCCGTCGAAGTGAGAGTGAACGGAGTCGTGCAGACAAGTGGCTGGTCAGTGACCGGTCGTCAGTTGAAGTTCGATGCGGGTTCTGTCCCAGCAGTAGGTTCTTCAGTCCAAGTTCGTTACCAATACTAGTCGGAGTTGATAAATGCTGAAGTTAATGTTGGCAGGCATGTTGGGGTTGTGGGCGACGAGTTCGTACGCAGGCGAGGAGAGTACTTACGACTTTCTTTGGCTGGATCCGGACAAATCTGTCTACGTGCTTCAGAATAAGATCCACAAGAAAGAAAACACCTTGTACGTGGACGTGGGTTACCTAGCGAACCTCACGTCCACCTACCAGGACACCCGCGGTGTGGCGGTGAAGGCCGGCTACTACTTCCACGAAGAATGGGCCGTGGAGGCGATGTACCTCGGCTACCAGAACACGAACAACGATAACTTCCGCAACGTCCAGCTCTTGAACGAAGGCTTTCCCTTCGTCCGCAGGCCTGAGAGGACAACCGGCATCGGGATCGTGTGGTCGCCCTTCTACGGGAAGATCAACACCTTCAACAAGATCGTCTACTTCGACTGGAGCTTCGGTGCCGGGGTGGCGCAGGTCACCACCAAGAGTAACCTGAAGTCGGTGACGGTCAGTAGCAGTAAGGACATCTACGCT
>JAIXOY010000150.1 GCA_027486525.1 Pseudomonadota bacterium | reverse complement strand
GTCTTTGGCAGATAAAATCTTTGGCATTAGAGTCATTTATCATGATTCATATCATCGTCCAGCACATCCTGTGGTTTATTTTTTATCCGCTACTGAAGAGCTATCGCTTCACAGTGCTGGGCCGTGAGCATGTTCCCCAAGGTGCCTACGTGTTTTCTGTGTGGCACGAACAAGTTTTCATGGTGCTCGGTGCGCATGCCTGGACCGGACCTTTCATGACCCTGGCCTCACGTAGCAAAGATGGCGACTACGCCGCTTTCATCTGCAAGAAACTCGGCTTCGTTCCCGTGCGCGGTTCCTCGCGCAAGAAGAACAAAGACAAGGGTGGCAAAGAGGCCATGCAGGAATACATAAGTCGCATGAATGAAGGTGGGCGGGGTGGCATCACGGTTGATGGTCCGCGAGGCCCACGCCAAGTCTGCAAAGTCGGCATCGTTTTGATTGCTCAACAAACAGGCGCACCAATTGTGCCAGTGGTGGCGGTGGGCCGTCCCGTTTGGGAATTCAATTCCTGGGATCGCTTCAAGCTTCCGAAGTTTTTTTCCAAGGTGACCATGCTCTATGGTGAGCCCATCTTGGTTGATCAAGATGCCACGCCTGAGCGCATCGATGAATACTGCCGTTTGGTTGAGACGCGGATGAAAGAGTTAGAACAACGCGTTCGCAGTAATGATTATCGGTGAATTCTTCGTCACCACAATAGTGTGCTCGTACTGTGCGGTACGAAACTTTTTTGATGTCGCCAGCGTCCATTTATCATCTAACTCAATCGCTTGACGCGCTCCCGTTGAAATAAACGGTTCAATGGTAAAGACCTGACCTTCATGCATTGTGCGACGGTCTTGCGGGTCATAGAATCCAGCAATGAATTCAGGCTGTTCATGCAAAGCACGGCCTACACCGTGACTGCCAAGATTTTCAATCACCGAGAAACCAGCACGACGAGCGTGGTCTTCAATAGTTTGACCAATCAGATTGAAGCGTTTACCGGGGCGACATTTCTTAATAGATTCTTTGAGACTTTTCTTCGTGGTTTCCATCAGCATGGCCAGTTTGGGATCAGTTTCATCAAATTGAAAAGAGGCTCCAGAATCCGCATAGAAACCATTGAGCTCACAGGAGACGTCGATGTTAATCAAGTCACCCTTTCGAAGGATGCGATCACCTGGTAGCCCGTGCGCCACTTCTTCATTTACGCTAATACAGGTCGCCCCCGGAAAACCATAAGTGAGTTCGGGAGCAGAGCGCGCCCCATGACGTTCGATATTCTTGCGGCCGATAAAATCGAGTTCTGCCGTGGTCATGCCAACTTCAACTGACTTAATCATCAGCTCGATGGTCTCTGCGACCACTCGCCCAGCTTTTTTAAGAAGTTCAAGTTCTTGTTGTGTTTTGATAGTCATGGTGATTTCGTTCTCATCTTTTCCAGTTCTGCCATCTCTTCGTCGAGGCGCAACTTCTTCTTCTGCTCTTTAACGTCGTTATCTGCATTCTTTGCGTCGAGCACTTCTTGTTGGCGATACTGCACCTGGTTCTGCTGTGTGGAGCTGCGAGTGGTGGATTTTACATCCGTGCAATTTTTCCTCGAGCGATCCAGCGTTTCCTGCATGTCCGCGGCTCGTGAGGGTTGTCCTTGGCGGATCGCCTCGGCAATGTCTCTTTCCAATTCACACTGCAGGACTTTGCAGCCCGTGAATTCGTCGCAGGACCCGGCCCATGCGGCAGGAAGAGAGAATATAGCGCCCAAGAAAAGCCATTTCATAGAGTACTCCTTGGGCTATTTTACCGCAGTCAGCGGTCGTGTCTAGCTTATGGTCTATGTGCAAGAAAGTATGATCGGCTAGACTAGGAGTCTGGCAATCTTTCCTGCGAGGTTCACGATGAAATTGATCGGTTTCTGGGCGCTTGCGGTGCTCACAGCGTGTAGCACATACCAAGAACCAACGTTACCCAACCTCACCCTCGATCAAGCGGTGAAGAGTTCGTTGCGAAACCCCGTGAATACGAAACGAGACATCTACCGTCATCCACTAGAGACGCTCAACTTTTTTGAGGTTCAACCCAACATGTCCGTGGTTGAAATTTCGCCATCCGGCGGCTGGTACACGGAAATTCTTGCTCCGTACTTAGCTGCTTGGGGCGATTACATTATTTCAGAACCGCCGGCCGATCCGAATGGCTACACCAAGCCTCGTCAAGAGTGGATGGCGAAGCATCCGCTCATTGCGGAGACGGTGCGGGTCACTGCTTTCCAACCACCTTTGATGGTCGAGATCGCTGAAGAAAATTCAGTGGATCGTGTGCTTACTTTTCGCAACGTGCACAATTGGCCAGGGGACGAAGGCAAGCAGGCGGCTTTCAACGGCTTCTTTAAAGCACTCAAGCCCGGCGGCATCCTCGGTGTCGTTGAGCATCGTGCCTCACCCAAGACGAAGTATGATCCCAAGAGCGGCTACATGCTGGAAGCTGACGTGATTAAGTTTGCGGAGAAGGCCGGCTTTAAGTTGCTCGGGAAATCTGAGATCAACGCGAATCCGAAAGATACGACGAACTATCCTGATGGGGTGTGGACTTTGCCACCGCGCCTCAAGCTCGGTGACAAAGATAAAGCGAAGTATCTGGCGATCGGCGAAAGTGATCGCATGACCTTGAAGTTTGTAAAGCCTACTTCGAAACAACGCTAGTTAAATTCTCCGGTCCCTGGGGGGTGATGTGAATATCATCCTCCAGCCGGATGCCACCGAACTCCCGCCATTTTTCGACCTCTGACCAGTTGATGAAGTCCGCGAACTTCGTGCGCGTATCCGTGTCTTCGATCATTGCTTTGATGAAGTAGAGGCCTGGCTCCACGGTCATCAAGAAGCCCGGCTGCATCGGCAGATCGACACGCACACGAACCCCGAAGGCTTTGCGGGGGTCTTTGGTGAATTTTCCTCCGACGTCACGCACTCGCAGGCCCACCATGTGTCCCACGCCGTGAGGGAAGAAGACGGACACGGCGCCCGCATCGAGCGCAGCTTGTGTGTCGCCTTTGATGATGTTCAAACCTTTAAGGCCTTCAGCAAACACCCGCGCTGACGCTTTGTGCACGTCATGCCACTCCACACCCGGGCGACAAAGGGCGATGGATTCTTGCTGAGCTTTCAACACGAGATCGTAGATTGTTTTTTGCTGAGTGTTCATGGTGCCGTTGGCGGCAAACACGCGGGTGATGTCGACGCAGTAGTCCTGCACGTCAGCGCCGGCATCGATCAACACCAAGTCGCCATCTTTAACTACTCGAGCAGTGGGGATCGCATGAAGGATCGCGCTGTTGGTGCCAGTCCCCACGATGGAGTCGTACGGCATTTTTTCGGAACCCGCTGACAGCACCGCCATTTCATACTCGAGTTGAATCTGGCGCTCGGTGACACCGGGACGAATAAATTTTTTCACGCGCTCGTAACCGTGGTTCGCCATGCCGGCCAAATCTCGTATCAGTTTTACTTCTGCCGCGTCTTTGATGCGACGAACTTGATTGAAGCCTTCTTGAATGTGCTGGAACTCGTCTTCGTTGGCTGGCGTCTGACGATGGGCCGCACCGACTTGTCCCAAGCAGAAAATACGACCGAAGCTTTGTTGGGCGATCCACCCATCCAAATCGCTCAAGGGCCGACCGGGAATGACGGTGCCGCCGCCTTCCCAGACTAGTTCATCGCGGCTGATCGGATTCACAAAATCGATCCAGCCGTCAGCTTTGGTAAAGACACTCACGCCTTGAGGGCGCCGAGAGCCGGTCAACCAGAAGTAATCAGGGTGGGGAAGGAAGTTATAGGTCTGATCGTGACCGCCCGGTTTTTGAATGGGCTCTCCGGCAAAAACCATGACGAGGTCGTCATTTTTGAGAAGAGGAGTAAGGCCCGCAGCGGTTCTGTGTTTGCGAGAGTTGATGGTGTCTTGAGTGAAGATATTCATGAGGAATAGTCTAACGCTGTGAAGCGCGTCAAAGCCAGGGCCGCAGCTAGTCGATAGCCCTCGGTCTGACGTAGGATGTCGGGCATAGGAGCTCACCATGTCTACCAGCAAAACAAAACTTCCCCCTGAAGCCCAAGAGGTCATCGATTATGTGACGGGCCCAGAGCTCGGAAAAAAACTCAGCAAGGCGACCCACGAAGTAGAGGAGTTTGTGAAAGAACATCCCATCGCTTCCATCGCTATTGCTGCCGGTGTGGGCTACGTCCTCGCTCGCCTCTTCAATCGGAAAAATTAATGAACGCCGTTTTTCGTATCCTCGAATTGATCATGGCCTTTAAGTTCGGCCAAACCGGCGGTCTGGCCGAGAAGTCCCAAGAGCTCACCGCCAATGTGGTGAACCATGTTCGTCACATGGTGACGATCGCTCTCATCGCGATCGCGGCGTTGGCGCTGTTTTGCGTCGGCGTGAGCATGATG
>JAIXOY010000245.1 GCA_027486525.1 Pseudomonadota bacterium | reverse complement strand
CCGTGATATCGTTGCGACATTAAACTATCAAACGACTCATCCTGGAAAATTCATTAAGGGTGAGGTGGCGCCGCCGCTTTATCCGTCAGATGAAATTTATGGCGTGCTCTCAAGCGATACCCGCAAGCCCTTTGATGTGCGTGAAATCATCGCACGTTTAGTTGATGGATCAGAGTTTCAGGAATTCAAAGAGAACTACGGCAGCACTCTCGTGTGTGGTTTTGCGAAGGTGCATGGCTACCTCGTCGGCATCGTGGCCAATAACGGGATTCTTTTTTCAGAGTCATCGCTTAAAGGCGCACATTTCATTGAGTTGTGTGGTCAGCGCAAAATTCCACTCGTGTTTTTACAAAATATCACCGGCTTTATGGTCGGCAAGCAGTATGAAAATGAGGGCATCGCAAAGAACGGAGCGAAGCTCGTGATGGCGGTCTCAACGGTGCAAGTGCCGAAGTACACCATTGTGATTGGTGGATCATTTGGCGCCGGTAACTACGGCATGTGTGGGCGTGCCTTTGCTCCACGCTTTTTATTCATGTGGCCCAATGCTCGCATCTCAGTGATGGGAGGTGAGCAGGCTTCGAATGTGCTCGCGACCGTGAAGCAAGACGGATTGAAGCTTGCGGGCAAACCGCAGATGAATGAAAAAGAGCTGGAAGAATTTAAACGTCCGACACTTGAGAAGTACGAGCGCGAAGGTTCGGCGTACTACTCAAGTGCACGCATTTGGGATGACGGAGTGATTGATCCGGCCCAGACCCGTGATGTACTCGGACTTTGCCTCTCTACAGGACACAATCGCGAGTTTGGTGATGCCAAATTCGGTGTGTTCAGGATGTAAGCATGCAGTACTTAAAGCTCACAGAATCAAATGGTGTGGCAACTGTGACCATGAATCGCCCGGATGTGCACAATGCTTTCAATGCGGAATTGATTGCGGAGGCGACTGAACTCTTTGGGGCACTCGCAAAAAAGCCGTTGCGCTTGCTGATACTCACTGGGGAAGGTGCTTCGTTTTGTGCCGGCGCGGATTTAAATTGGATGCGCTCCATGAAGACATGGACGGAAGAAGAAAATTTCAAAGACGCAAAGAAACTTGCGGCTATGTTCCGTGCTTTGAATGAAATTCCTTTCCCGGTCATAGGCCGGGTGAATGGCCATGCCCTAGGTGGTGGAGCAGGACTTATTTCTTGTTGTGACTATGTCGTCACAACTGATAAGGCGCTGTTTGGATTCACGGAGGCGCGCCTCGGTCTATTGCCGGCGGTGATATCGCCGTATGTGATCGCCAAGATTGGTGAGTCCCAGGCTCGCGCTTGGTTTTTATCAGGTGAGCGCTTTGGAGGAGAGCAGGCCCTGCGCATGAACTTGGTTCATCAAGTGGTTGCTGTTGAAAAACTCGATGAAACTATTGAAGCCGTGAAGAAGAGCTTCTTGGCCGCTGGCCCCGAAGCGGCTCGAGCTGCCAAATCCTTAGTATTCCGGGTGCGGGTGTCTCACGAAGTAGAGGACGAGACTTGCCGTCGGATTTCGAAGGTTCGTATCGGAGCGGAAGGGCAAGAAGGCATGCGGGCGTTGCTAGAAAAAGATAAACCTCAGTGGGTGAAAGCATGAAGATTAAAAAAATCCTGATTGCGAACCGCGGTGAGATCGCTGTGCGAGTCATTAAAAGCGCGCGCGCCATGGGAATCAAAACGGTGGCGTTGTACGCCGATGATGATGCGAAATTACCCCATGTATGGATGGCCGATGAAGCTCACTGCCTGGGAACTGGCACGCTGAAAGAAACTTATCTGAATCAAGCAAAGATTCTTGAAGTCGCAAAAACTACGAAGGCCGATGCGATTCATCCCGGCTACGGATTCCTGTCTGAAAACGCTGGATTCTGTGAAGCCGTTGAGAAAGCAGGATTGATTTTCATTGGCCCAACTGCCGAAGCGATTCGTTTGATGGGTGATAAAATCGGCTCGAAGATTGCCGTAGAGAAATACAATGTGCCGATGATCCCCGGTTACCATGGCAGTAATCAAGACGGGGCTTTCCTCTCCGGCGAGGCGAAACGCATTGGTTTCCCTGTGCTCATCAAGGCTTCCGCCGGCGGTGGTGGGAAAGGCATGCGAATCGTGCATGCTGAGAGCGAGTTTCTAGAGGCGCTTGCCAGTGCTAAGAGTGAAGCGGCGAAAGCTTTTAGTAACGATGCTGTCCTGATTGAAAAATATGTCACAGAACCACGGCATATTGAAGTGCAGGTCATGAGCGATACCCATGGACAACATTTCCATCTATTCGAGCGCGAATGTTCTATTCAACGCCGTTATCAAAAAGTGATTGAAGAAACTCCAGCTCCACGTCTGTCAGCAGAGACGCAAAAAGCCATTTGCCAGACGGCCGTAGAGATTGCCAAAGGTATTAACTATCGTGGAGCTGGTACGGTTGAATTTATCATGGGCGCTGATCAGAAGTTTTACTTTTTGGAAATGAACACGCGCTTGCAAGTAGAGCACCCTATCACTGAGATGGTGACAGGCTTTGACCTCGTGGGTCTACAGATTCGAGTGGCCTCAGGTGAAAAACTCAATTTAAAACAAGGTGATATCCGTCAGAACGGTCATGCCATCGAATGTCGTATTTGTGCAGAGGATCCGGATAACGGATTTTTGCCGACAGTTGGAACAATTAAAAAGATCGGCACGGCCACCTTGAAAGACGTCCGCCTGGATTGCGGTTATGTCGATGGAAGTATTGTGGGAGTGAACTACGACCCTATGCTGGCAAAGCTCATCGCCTGGGCACCCACACGGGAAGAGGCCATCAATAAGATGTTGGTGGCGTTGGATGAAGTGATCTTTGCAGGGCTGAAGTCCAACCGCGATTACTTGCGACGGTTGCTTCGGCATGCAGACTTTAAAGATGGTAAAACGCATACCCATTTTATTCCCGACCATGCTGAGTCTTTGAAGCCTATGTCTGCTGATAGTAAAGAGTTTGCGGTTCATGTGGCGGCTTATCTATTGGCCGGCACGAAGACGAGTGTTGCTTCCGCAGGCGTCGCAACCACGAACCCATGGACCAGTCTTTCAGGCTTAAGGAATTAGTATGAAGCGTAATCTCCTATTAAATCAAACGGCGGTGACTGTGAATGTAAGCGCCATTGATTCTGAAAAAGTCAGTTTTGAATGGGCCGGCAGCACACATAGCTTTGAACTGATTCAACGATCAGGCGACACCGTTGTCCTGCGTGATGCTCATGGGGTGCAGCACCGCTTGCAAGTCACCTCAGGTCTAATCTCAGGATGTGGGCTTGATGCTGAAATTACCGATGCCACAGCTGGTGCCAAGAAGAAAGCTGCTGTCTTGGGTGGATTGAATGCTCCTATGCCAGGAAAAGTCTTTAAGGTGCTGGTGAAAACTGGTGAAGCGGTAACAAAAGGTCAAACCTTGCTTGTGCTTGAAGCCATGAAGATGGAGCACGCCATCAAAGCCGATAAAGACGGCAAAGTTCGCAAGATTCTCTTTAAAGAAGGAGATCTTGTTCAAGGGGGCATGGCCCTCGCGGAGCTTGAATGATTCGCATCGTAGAAGTTGGGCCACGTGATGGTCTACAAAATGAAAAAAGTATTCTTTCAACGGATGATAAGTTCGAATTCATTCGTCTTTTGAGTGAGACTGGTCTCAAAACTATTGAGACCACCAGTTTTGTTAAAGCACCGGCCATTCCACAGATGGCGGACGCCCATGAGCTTTATACGCGTGTCCGCGACCAGCTTGGGAAAACCGAAGTGAGTTATCCGTGCCTCGTCCCCAATATGCACGGCCTCAATGATGCTTTAGCGTTGGGAGTCAAAGAGATCGCACTGTTTTCTGCGACCTCTGATACTTTTGCTAAGAAGAATGTGAATGCCACCGTGGCCGAAACCTTTGATCGCATGCGCCCAGTGGCCCAAGAAGCGAAGAAGAATGGTTTGCGCGTGAGAGCGTATGTATCGACCGCCTATGGCTGCCCTTATGAAGGGGACATTGCGCTGCCTAAGCTTGCGAAGGTGATCGAAGACTTCATGGCGATGGATGTGTACGAAATTTCCATCGGAGACACCACCGGAGTGGCGACACCTAAGCAAGTCGAAGAAAGCTTAAAAGTACTCGTGCCCCAATTTGGAGTTGCTAAACTTGCCATGCATTTCCATGATACGCGTGGGATGGCATTAACAAATATCCTTAAGAGTATTGAAGCGGGTATCACGACTTTTGATGCCTCTGCTGGTGGCCTAGGTGGTTGTCCCTACGCCAAGGGCGCCACCGGAAATGTGGCCACTGAAGACGTTTGGTACCTTTGTCATTCTTTGGGTCTTAAGACGGGCGTTAATTTAGATAAACTCGTCGCCGCTTCTAGTTTCATCCTCCAAAAAGTCGGCAAAGACACCGCCTCAAAATTCTTGCGCGCTTATTTGAATACCGGAGTTGTATGAAAACTGCTCACGAGCATATCGAAACCGAGATGAAAGGCCATGTCCTATGGGTGTGGCTCAATCGCCCTGAAGCGAGCAACGCTTATTCAGAGAGCATGGTGGTGGATCTTCCTGCTGTGCTTGATGCCGCTAATAAAGACCGCCAAGTGCGTGTCGTTGTCATTGCGGCCCATGGGAAAAATTTCTGTGCGGGTGGCGACGTGAAAGCCATGAAAGATCGCACAGGTATGTTTGCTGGTGAGGCCAATGAACTGCGCGAGCGTTACATGGAAGGTATCCAGCAGATTCCTTTGGCGATCGCTCGTTTGAAGAAACCACTCATCATGATGGTGCAAGGGGCGGCCGTCGGAGCAGGCTGTGACTTAGTTGCCATGGGAGACTTGCGTGTGGCCGCAGACACGGCCGTTTTTGCGGAAACTTTTACAAAAGTAGGATTAGTGCCCGGAGACGGTGGCGCCTGGTTCCTCATTCGTGCCGTTGGCCATGCCAAAGCCACAGAAATGTTTTTCACTGGAAAAAATTATTCAGCCTCAGAGGCCCAGAATATGGGACTGATTCATGAAACAGTCCCATCGGACCAGTTGGTTCGTCGGACCGTTGAGCTCGCAGACCAGCTGGCCTCTTTGCCGCCAATTGCTGTGCAACTCACTAAAAAAGCGCTTCAGCATGCGTACGAATCTACTCTTCCGCAGCACTTAGATGTGGTGGCGGCCTTCCAAGCGATCACTCAACGCTCATCGGACCATCAGCGTGCCGTCGACAGTTTGTTGAGTCGTTCGCCTGCGAGCTACCAGAACGAGTAAAATTATTTTTTGACATAGCCCGTTGTCCTCCCAACAATGGATTTAAGGGGATATGTCATGAAAATGTTTGCAGGCTTAATTGCCACGCTCTTGTTCACCGGTTGCACAACGATTCATTTTCGTTCCAACAACACTGTTCCAGTGACATTCCTCGGTAATCCCGAACACCAAAAAGAAGTGGTGATTGAAGGCAAGCGCGATTTCTTCTGGTGGGGCGCTGATCCTGACTTTGCGGTTGTCTTCGTCGACGAAGAAGTGAAGCGCGCGGGTTACACGTCACTTTCGAAAGCCATCATCTACGAGCAGAAGAATCCTGCGGATCAACTCATCAGTTTCCTCACTTTCGGTATCTATCTTCCACGGGCGTGGACGATCACGGGTTACACCGAAGGCGAAGCGACTCCACAAAAAACTCAACCGTAAGGTATTGACCGTCAGGAAGACAGTCTTCCAAGGATGGATAATTTAGGGCCATGGATGGCCCCTTTTTATTTCGACAGGTTTAAATCAAGATCTGCTTCGTTATGGTCAGGATGACCGGTATGTCGACGAGAGGCAGGAGCCGGAGTCGACGGCTGCGCCTAGCATCTCAATGATTTAAATCTGTCGAAGGAAGAGCGTTTAGCCAGCTTTGAGTTTGTTGGGGGGTTGTGAAGTGAAGCACATTTAAGTGGGCATTTTCAGGGGCCGAGAGCCATTCGGCGTTTTGTTTTTTTCGGGAGTCGAAGGTCGTCCAGGCCCAACGGATGATCGAGTCTTTCGAGAAGAACGTTTTATAAAAACTCTCGCGATTATCAGACCACAGTCTTTCGCCAGTGATAATTCTGAGGATTGAACGTTTGGTGACACGCCACATGACAGTGGGCTTGGAGTAATCCAGCCAAATCAATGTGTCACATCTAGCCCAAGTGAGATCGCGGACTTTGCTGTAGTTACCATGAATGACAAAGCGCTCGTGAGCGTCAGTTTGCGATATGATTTTTATTCTGAAGTCTTCGAGAGAAGATTCCTGCCACTGTGGATTCCAAAACAAAGCATCAAGTTCAATGTCATGTAGAGACAGTCTTTGGCTGAGTGACCTTGCAAGGGTTGTCTTGCCGGCACCGCTGGTTCCTACAATCATGATTCGAGAAAGCATCATTAGCTCAGGGATTTGATGAGATCGGCGAGGAAGTCGTCTTTAACATCCTTGATCTCTTCTTCAGACATCCCAACAAAAGTCGTGCGGTCTTGCACGGTCATGGCCTCATCGTGGCTAACGACAAAGCGTGAAGGGTGGCGAGGCACTTCGCGGCCATAGATCTTCCGTTGTTTGGCATAGGTCATCACCAAGCGCTTGCGTGCACGCGTAATCCCTACATAACACAGGCGACGTTCTTCACCGATATCACCGTTTTCTTGAATGGTCTTTTTGTGGGGAAGGAGTTCTTCTTCCATGCCTACGAGATAGACGTAGTCATACTCCAGGCCCTTAGACGAGTGCAGGGTCATCAGAGTGACCTCGTGGCGCTTCTCATCACCGCCGCCGGTGTTCCGACTGTCTTGCGAATCGGCCAGGAGCAGTCGTTCGACAAAGGTACGAAGACTAGCATCTTCGCCAAAGCGCTCTTGGAAACGAATCGCTGAGTTGATGAAGTTCTCAACGTCTTCTTTCTTTCGTGCAGCAAACTTGGTGCTGTCGTAGCTTTTTTCCACGTAGGCCATATAGTCCGTGCGCCGGATGACTTCTTTAACGCCTTCCACTAGACCTTGCTGTTCAAACACGTCTTTCATGCCGCGAATGAGCTCAGTGAATGTGGTAAGTTCAGCGCGCTTGTTGAGGGGGGCTTCCTGTTCGATCACATTAAAGAGCGGAGTCTTGGTTTCACCTGATACCTTGAGATACTTATCTAACGTAACGTTACCAATACCGCGGTTAGGGGTATTGAGGATCCTGCGAAGACCGAGCTCGTCACGGGGATTCATGATCACCGTGAGATAGGCAATGAGGTCTTTGATTTCTTTTTTTTCGTAGAACTTCTGTCCGCCAATGATGTTGTAGGGGACTTGATTGAGACGGAACTGATCCTCGAATGGAGGAATTTGAGTGTTGCTGCGATAAAGCAGGGCGATCTCGCCGAGGTGCACGCCATCTTTTTGCCGTTCGATGATATCATCGACCACCACGGAAGCCTCGTGGTCACCGTCTGCGGCGGACCACAAAAAAGGCTTCTCGCCGCCGACCTGCGAGGTGCGCATGGTTTTGTCTTTGCGGTTTTTGTTTTCTTGGATCACGAGATTGGCCAGATCAAGGATGGGCTTATAAGAGCGGTAGTTCTCTTCCAGCTTGATGACTCGCGCACCAGCAAATCGCTTCTCAAAATTCAAGATATTGCTGATGTCGGCGCCACGGAATGAATAGATCGCTTGGTCATCGTCGCCCACCACACAGATATTATTGTGAGTCGAGGTGAGACCTTGGATGAATCGAAACTGGAGACCGTTGGTGTCTTGGTACTCATCCACCATCAAGTATTTCCAGCGCTCAGAGTATTTCTTCGCGACGTCAGGATGCGCTTCAAAGAGTTTCACAACCAGGAAAAGAATGTCGTCGAAATCGAGGGCATTATAGAAACGCAACTTGTCTTGGTAGAAAGGATAAACCATTTCGACCGCGCCATCGTAGGGATTCTCAGGATCGTAATACTCGCTCTTCACAAACTCTTCGGCCGAGATCCCTTTGTTCTTGAGCCAGCTGATCTTGGATTGCACCATGCCTTTCTCAAAACTCTTATTGGCGCGGTAGTTCTTAAGAGCTTCGCGTACGATGCTCATCTGGTCGGCGGAGTCATAGATCGTGAAGAGGTTGTTGTAACCCAAGTGATGAATGTCTTCACGCAGGATACGAATGCCTAATGAGTGGAAGGTGCTCATGGTGAGCCCTTTGCGCAGTTTGG
>JAIXOY010000027.1 GCA_027486525.1 Pseudomonadota bacterium | reverse complement strand
TTCGCTATTACAAAGCGCAGGTCCACAGGAGCAATTCACAACCTCATGGCCTGCTTCGCGACAGCTCGCCTGGAAAGCGAGGTCAACATCCTCGTCCCAGCCGAGCAAGGGGCAGATCTCTGCGTCGACGACGCAGGAATCGCTAAACCCCCAGCGATCAAAGCCTGCCTCGAGGGACTGGCTCGCGACGGTTTCTTGAGGTTGTTGGCAGGCGCCTAAAAAGACGAGTGTGAGGATCAGCAGGTATTTCATGAAGCCTGTATCGGACTAACGAAAAAAAGCCTAACTCAAGAAGCATTTAAGTCAGATAGGTTGTTTTTACAGAGGGGGGGCCCGAAAATGGCCTTCTCTGGTAGGTTGCGCGGAAATACTCCTCACCCCCAAGGAATGACCATGAAATCAAGATCTGAATCTTTGCTCATCGCTAGTTTGTTGCTCGCAACTCCCATCACTTCACTTCTCTCTAGTCCCGCTGCTCACGCACAGGTTTCGACGGTATCGGGAACTCTCTACACGAGCGCTCCGGTCATGGCGGTCGGTTCTTTGGGCTTCAGCCGCAAAGTTCTCATCGGTGTCCGCGTGGTCATGAATGGCAACACCGGGAACTTCCACGGTGACCGTGCTGTGGTCGGCGTCTGCCAGCCCGGCGAAGCACCGGACACCCTCACGATCGAAGTCATCGATCCAGTCACCGGTAAAGTTTTGCACGTGGCCGATCGTTGGTTCGGCGATCTTTCGGAAGGCATGAACGACCTGAAGCGCACGCAGAGTTCGGAGTGCACCTCGGGCAAGATGCGTCTTGAGATCGGAGCCCCGGCCACGAAGTCGGTGCGTCTGCTCACGGTCAACGGCCAGGCGCAGGTGATCGACGTCGCCGGTGTCGGCAAAGTCACGTTGCCAGCGAAGACACTTTTCAAGAAAAAATAAGTCATGAAGAGGACTCAACTCAATCCAAGTTTGAGTCCTCTTTCTTTAGAGGCCCTGCGTCTCTTGGAACCCCAAAAAGTATCCGCAGAAACGCTCAGTCTCGTAGAGCGCATCGAGAATGTCTGTGCTCAGCTGTCGGCGCCGACCAGCGAGATGGTCGAACACCTAGGGTTCCAGCGTCTGCAGGCCTCCACAACTCTCGTTAAGGAAATCAATTCACCAAAGCAGGAGGCCCTCAACGACTGGGCCGCGGCCAACGAAGAACTTCGCCAGTTCATCGTGGAGCAAACGGCGATTGATGGCGTCGCGATTCTCGCGCTGCATACCAAGCTCAGTCCTGCCTCCTTTGGGCTGCTGCGCACGACGGACCTTCAAGGAGGAAACTGCACGTATCCACCGGCCAAGGATCTTGCAGTCCTGTGGTCAATCTTTGAGAGCGAAGTATTGGCGACACTTGATACCGAACATCCGATCCTCGAAGCGGCGAAACTTTATCAGTGGCTGATCACGTTGCATTTCTTCGCCGATGCCAACGGCCGCACCGCCCGCCTGCTCGCGGATTGGCGATTGGCGCAGGCAGGGTTTCCGCCGCTGGCCTTTCCCAATGATGCTTCGTCCTTCGTGAGTGCTTTAGATGAGGGGCGGGGCCACACGCCGGAGCTGGCCGTCCGGCGCATCTGCCAAGGCATCAGTGAGACATTGAATCTGTTTAAAGTCTGATGTTGCAGAGTTCTTTGAGGATTCGTTCTGGCCGGGCACCGGTCATGAGCACCTCAAAGTTTTCGTCTTCCACAATGGGTCGCTCGAGCACCTGGTAGTGCTTACGCAGCCAGTTCATACGTTCCGCCGGTTCAAGTCGCAGGAACATGCGCTCTGATTTTTTCCAAAGTGTACTGCGACCGTTTACGGGATAGTCTTGTTGAAGATAGTCGGCCCAGCGCTGTAGACGTTCATCTTCCGGTTGATCATCGCGATAATCATGAAACGTGTGCGGGACATCGAAGTCCGTGAAGATCTGGATCAGCTTATCCATCTGATCTTCGTGCTTCATGCCCCAGACGTGTAAATGCTCGGCCATATTAATACAACCAGGGGTATTGTTCGAAGGCCGGATCACGCTTCTCGAGGAAAGCGGTGCGGCCTTCTTGCGCTTCTTCCGTGCCGTAGGCAAGACGTGTGGCTTCGCCCGCAAAGATTTGCTGACCGACAAGGCCGTCATCGATCAAGTTAAAGCCGAACTTCAGCATCTTGATGGCGGTGGGTGATTTTCCGCAAATCGTGGTCGCCCACGCGAGCGCCTCTTTTTCAAGTTCAGCATGCGGAACAACTTTATTCACCATGCCCATGTCGAACGCTTCCTGCGCCGAATAGTTGTGGCCGAGGAAGAAAATTTCGCGGGCGCGCTTCTGGCCCACTTGGCGAGCCAAGTAAGCCGAGCCGTAACCTGAATCGAACGAGGCCACATCCGGATCGGTCTGTTTAAAGATCGCGTGCTCTTTTGAGGCAAGAGTCATGTCACACACCACGTGCAACGAATGTCCGCCGCCCACCGCCCAGCCAGGAACCACCGCGATGACAACTTTCGGCATGAAACGAATCATGCGCTGAACTTCCAGGATGTGCAGACGGCCGTGGCCGGCCCGTGACGTTTTTGAGGTGGAGTATTCGTAGCCTTGTTTGCCGCGCACGCGCTGATCACCGCCGGAGCAGAACGCCCAGCCGCCATCTTTCGCGGAGGGACCGTTACCGGTGAGCAAGATCACGCCTACATCATTTTGTTGGTGTGACCATTCCAGGGCGGTGAGAAGTTCATCCACGGTTTGTGGCCGGAAGGCGTTGCGCACTTCGGGACGGTTGAAAGCGATGCGAACCGCGCCGGTGTTTTTGGCTTTGTGAAAAGTGATGTCTTCGAAGGCGAATTCGGTGACGGCGTTCCACTGACTGGCGTCGAAAATCGGCGAGATCATAAAGCACTCCTGAGATGGGGGCAATTTACCCTCAGAGCGCCATGTCGGCCAGACGCTTGTGGACCTGATCCCACTCTGTTGGGGTTAGACCTTCGATCGCGAAGCGGGTTTTAAGCTGTTGGGCAAGCTCCGCACCGGATTTGGCCCCGTTGAGATCACCTTGAGAGGTCCGCAGCTGGTCTTGATAGACCGTGAGAGTAAGGCCTTGTCTAAAGCGCGAGCCGGGATGGGTGGCGACCCAGTAGTTACTTTGGATCATGTCGATGGGGTAGACTGGGGATGGGTCCATCCAATACAGCGGCTTCATGTCACCGCGATGTTCGCGCATGAGAGTCAGGCCTTTAGGGCCCGGTAGTTCTTTGATCTGAAAAGTCTCTTTGTCTTGGGTGAATGGGGCGCCCGGGGCCAAGACGACGGGGTCAAGCACCGAACCCGCCCCAAAACCCACGTCAGCGAGATAGATCTCTGAGGCCAATTTCACCATCAACCAGACGTGCGTGCGGGGCATCTGGGTGGCGTCTGGATTGAGCATCAGCACTCGGGCCAGGCGAGGCTGCACCTCAAACCCTAACGCGCGCAGGAGGCGAGCAAAGGAGAGATTCAGCTCGAAGCAGTAGCCGCCCCGTGAAGTGTCGATCAACTTTTTTTCAAGTGAGCTGTCGTCCAGAGCGGGTATTTTGTTTAACAGGATGTCTAAGTTCTCGAAGGGGATTTTGGCCTGGTGGAGACGGTGCAAGTCCCGCAAAAGCGCATAACAAGGGGTTAAATCGCCGGAATACCCAAGCCTCTGTAAATACTTCTTCATGGCCGAATCTTAACAAGTCCACGGGTAGACGGCCATGGGGCGGAGGTGTAAATCCTCCTCATTAACCCCCAAGGAGTCTCTATGAAAATTGCACTATTAGCTCTTTTGATTTCCGCTCCGGTCTTCGCCAACACCTGCTTCACACGCGACGTCGAACTCCGCACCAACCAAGTGAGCCTCGCTCGCGAACTGTGCTTCGGTGACGTCGAACTCAAGCTCGACATCTTCTCTCCGAGCAAGGCCCTCGTTCGTTACTCAGTGGACAGTAATCGCGCTGTGAAAACAGTGGAACTGAGAAATGGCCGCGACCTCGGCAACGGTACTATCGCTTTTGTATTTAATCTTGAAAGCAACGTCGTCGGTGGCGGTTGTGGCGATACCTGGGAAGCGACTTCTCAAGCGACTCTCATTGTGAAGCGCGACGGAACCTCTGCTTCGATTCAGGGTGTGACGGCCGAAGTGGCGTACTCAAGTGACAACTGCCACTCGAGCATGAGAACGCAGCAAGAACTCAGCTACCGCAAAAACTAGTCTCCTAAGTAGGGGTGATGGAGGTAACGCTCTTTCACCCCTTTCAAAGGATGGAGAAACCATTCTCCCTTCTCCCAATCCGTGCCCCACATCTCCCACGCCCAGGGCGGCTTAGCGGCCGCGAGACCCCAGATAATCCAATCATCACCACTAAAGTTCGCGGGAAGCGTGCGACCTTGGTAGACAAATTCTCCGTGGAACAAATCACTTTTGCGCCGCTGCCAAAGTTCATCGAGAGAGATCAGCTCGTAGTCTTGCGGTTGATAGGTTTTGAACGGGGCGCTCGCCGGTTTGGCGTAGATGCCGTGGCCCTCTCGCTCAACCATGATCTCGTTTTTTTTTGGTTCCTCTAAAACACTAAGCCGATTGTGCGCCAGGGTCTCGAGTCGCCAAAGAGTGGCAGGCTTTTTGACGGTCACTCGCAGGCCTTCGAAGTCGTTTTCATGGCAATGCATCCAGAAACAGAGAGAGGCGTAGTCGCGCGGAAAGAACAGAGCATAAGTGATGAAGTAGAAATGCTCGCTTTCGATGACGGCGTAGTAGACGCTGGCCGGGCGCGGAAACTTCGTCAGATGCTCCCAATTGTTTTTGGCGTTCCAGTCCCCGTCAAAGTCAACGCGCGTGAACTCATCGGCGCGCGGCTCACTGCCGATTTCTTGGTGAATCACCGGCGCCCACCGTGAAGCCACTGAAGCGGCCCAGCACAACTGAATAAACAAGAGCAAAAGTCCCATTGCGCCATCATCTATTTTTGGTTTTAACAAGGCCACAGATCAGCTATTGTGGCGCAAAAGATAATTAAGCGAGGACTTGCTATGAAACACTTCTTATTGGCATTCGTTATGTTCATCGGTTTTGCACAGGCTGCGTCAAATCCAGTTGTGGTGATGAAGACGACTCACGGGACCATCGAGATTGAGCTCAACCAAGAGAAAGCTCCACTGAGCGTGGCCAACTTTTTGAAGTACGTGGACGATAAGTTCTACGACAATACCATCTTCCATCGCGTGATCCCTGGTTTCATGATCCAAGGTGGAGGCTTCACTAAAAAAATGGAGCAGAAAACCACTCGTGCTGCCGTTAAAAACGAAGCCAACAATGGTCTCTTAAACACGAGCGGTACCATTGCCATGGCACGGACTTCCGATCCCGACTCTGCCACGGCGCAGTTTTTCATCAACATCGAAGACAACGCGTCCCTTAACCACACGGCCATGACCGAGTCCGGCTGGGGCTACGCCGTCTTCGGCAAAGTGACGAAAGGAATGGACGTTGTGAATCGGATCAAAGCGGTCCGCACCGGGAACCTCAGTGGTCACCAGAACGTGCCCATGGATACCGTCCTGATTAAAAGTGTTCGTCGTAAAAAGAAGTAAAAGGAATCCATGAAAGAGTCTCTCGATCTCACAGAGTTCACGCCAAAGAAATTACGGACCCTCCGAAATAATCTCAATAATCGCATTGAGTCCTTCGGTACTCATGGCGATGGCGCTAAAGAGCTACAGAAAAGCCACATGCTCGCAGGTATGAGTGAAGGTCAGTGCAAGGCCATGTTGCAATTGGTGCTTCGTGAAATGAAGCGACGTTCCCGCGAATGAAAACGCCTCGTGAAATCCCCCTGACCGAAGGCCATGACCACATTGATCTGTGCGATCTCATGAAGATCGCTGACATGTCCGAGAGCGGCGGTGCTGCCAAGCACATCATTGCTACGGGTGTCGTGAAAGTGGATGGCGTGGTGGAGACCCGCAAGCGTTGTAAAATTCGCAGCGGGCAGGTGGTCGAGTACAAGGGAGAGACCGTCAAGGTCGTCTCCCCAGCAAAGTAAAAATCTAAGAACGTGGATCGGGTTCGCCGTTGCAGTCGAGCACAGATTTCGTGCGCTTGTTGCGACGGTATTCAACGCACATGAAGTCGTCGGGGCTTGAGCCCGTCCAGCGAACACAGTCTTCCGCTTCCCACGTGAAGTCGATGCGATAGTCATTCACGATCTTGCCAACGACGCCGAAGCCCAGAGACAAATTGTTGTTCACTTCTTTCACGTCGCCCAAGAAGCACAGGAGTCCGTAGTCCACGGAGCTGAGCTCCGCGGTGCGCTGGATGTGGCCCGCAGAGAGAATCGGGTCGATGGTGAAGTACTGCTTCCACGGCTTGAACTGGAGCACGAACCCGAGCTGGATCTCGTGGTCACACGTGATGGTCCCGGTGTGGTGAGCACTCTCGAAAGCGCCGCTCATGACGTCACCGCGAAGAATGAAATTGGGCTGATCGTTGACTGAGCCAGCGATCACGCCGCCAGCATCAACACGAAGATCCAAAGTTGTTTCCTGGAACTCAACACGGTTGGTGAAAGCGGGAGAGAGCAAAAGCTTTTTCGTCCAAGCCGTGGCCGGTTGACCCCAGAGTGTACGTTTGGCCGTGGCGATGACGTCACAGTTGTAGACGGGCAGGGCCCAGGCAGAAATGGATGTAAGAGTGACCGCGAGGGCCAAGATAAAACGCATGGGGGGTCTCCTTGTTTGCGGCAAGTCATACCTTGCCGCTCAAGGAAATGGGAAGAGGGAAGCCAAAACTTAACAGTCTAGAACGACAAACCAGCTCGTTTCCCGGCGATAAGTGTCCGGAGATACATCGCCAGACCTTCCTGCGGTGAAAGTTTCCAAAACGCGAGGTGGTCTAGATTGTAAAAGACGCGCGCTGAAGCCGTCGTGTCCACGGCCGCACCGGCGAGGGGAGCACTGCCTTCGGTCGGTCCGTAAGAAAGCATGTGAGTATAGACCGGGTCCACGTTCTTTGTGGCGCGCTCATAGCCAGAGGCAAGGAAAATCAGGTTGTAGACCTTCAAGGTGCTGGCAGCATCACCCGCCGGGTTGAGTGCTTCGTGATGGGTCATGGTCGGCAGGTTGGCGCGATCAAGAGCGGCAAAGATCGTGGCCGGCAAATGATCAACAACGCGAGGGTCTTTCGCGATCAGACCCACGGGCAATTTCAAGGTGTCAGCGACCGTCGGGAAAACTCCGCGGTAGAAAACATCCGGGCGTGACTTGTAGTCAGCGATGACACTTCCGTTCGGAGTTCCACCGACGTTGTACCAAGCGGCGACGCTTGCAGTGCCATTGGCAAGACCAAGCTCCGCGCGCTTCTTCACCTCGTTCATCACGCGAGAGCCCA
Source organism: Pseudomonadota bacterium (assembly GCA_027486525.1). Taxonomy (GTDB): domain Bacteria; phylum Bdellovibrionota; class Bacteriovoracia; order Bacteriovoracales; family Bacteriovoracaceae; genus UBA6144. The sequence continues at coordinate 6,855 of JAIXOY010000027.1, read as the reverse complement.
TGGAACGACTGATCACGAGGTGTGGTCCGTCCAGTTCCGCAAGCCCGGCTTCCGTTTCGCGAACCTGCTCTTCCAGTGGTGCTAAGCTGTTGCGGTAGATCACTTTCACGTCAGCGCCTAGGCGCCCCAGTTCATTTTGCAAGAAGGTGTAGCCAGTTTTTTCTGTTTCATTGAGGAAGAGGCGGTACGGGAAGAGACCGGCCAGCATGCCGTTCTCATAGGAGAGCTGAGGAATGAAAGCAATTTTCAATTTGTCGTCGGCGAGCTCCGCTGCGAACTCCGCTTTGAACAGTTTCTTCAGCTTCGCAAGTGAGAGGCCACTGAGATCGTCGAAGCCGGCCTGTGCCGATGCAAGTCCAGCGGCCGTGTTCATGGCCTGTGACATATCTTTGTAGGTCTTCGCGGTGCAGACGTACCCGTTCTGCAGGAAGAACGCGTGCCAGGAGAGAAGATCGGTCGGCAGCTCATCGCTGGGGCAGAGATCACGATCCATGGAACGAACGGTGGCCTCGGCCTGTGCTTCGAGCTTGAGCTCATCGTCCGCAACGTTGAAAGCGTCCATCGAATCAGAGGGGAGGGAATTTTTGATACCAAGTTTCCGGGCGAGTTCACCGGCGTGTTGTTTGATGCTCAGTAAGCGAGCACCGGCCTGTGATTGCCGGCACGCTTGCTCAAGGACCAGTGTATCGGCAGCAACCGTGTTGAGAAGGATGGTGGCGCGCTTATCGTTTTTGTCTTGGACAATTTTGAGGCCTTGGATTTCCGAGCCCGCTTCCGTGATGCTACAGCCGCCCAACGTGTGGCGCAGAGCCGCTGCTTCTTGTTGCAAGCGCGCGAGCTCGATGGCTTCGGGAGAAATCATGGCGTGCGAGAGCAAAGGAGAGAACGCCAACACGGCTAACCATTTCATACAAACCTCATGGGTAAAATTGCCCGTCCGTTATATCCCGAGAACTGCCCAGACCGCGGTGAGTACGTAGAATTTACAGAACGTACTGACTGCCGAGCAGGAGAATCTCTTTTTTAGCAGTGTCAACGATCGCAAGAGCGCTGAAATTGCCACTGTTTCCAGCGACTTCGATCGAATAGAGCTCAACGCGGTTCTTCTGCAAAACACTCACGAGTGTCTCAGAAAATGACGACATCTGAGTTTCTGGATTGTCCACGAAGCTAAAGGCCCCAAAAACAATGTTCTCAACCCGCTCCCAAGAAGTAAGAGTCGTGAGAGACACCCTCCGAACTGTAACTCCCTCAGCGGAATCACGCGCTTCAGCTGCCAGGCGGTGGCCGAGTTGCTTGAGTGTTGCTGGAACAGCTTCGTTAGGGTTCGTGAGTTTATAAGACTGGCGGTCCACCAGGATCTCCATGTTCTCCGGAGACTCAACAGGCAAGCTTTCCATGGAACTCTCGAGCTCAGTCGTGAGGGTCTCCAAGCTAGCGCTTGAGACCTTATTGAGGCGTTTAAACGTGGCGGCTTGGGCCACGGTTGTCACAGCTAAGCAAGCGACGAGAAGTAGGCGTTTCATGAGTGCTCCCCCTTTGAGTTGGTGTGCGCAATCTAGGGCAGCGAGCATGAGGCGAAAACGGGAATGTAAAATTTACAGTGTGAAGATTGGGTCAAAACCTAAAGAGCAGGTCCTGGAATTCGGTGGTGGTGTCGTCGTAGAAGACCTTACTTTCCAGGATGCGACTGGAGATGAAGGTGAAGTGGGGTCTGATCAGCTTCTGGTATTGTTCACGAGTTCTCACTCGTGCCCAAGAATCAGTGAATTGCAGCTCGCTTTGCTGGCGGTTGTACTCAATATCAGTGGGGACGGTGAGGTAGATGTAGCGGCAGCGCTGGGCGATGATGGGCAGCACTTCTTTGAGCTCTTTGTCCGTTAGATACTGGAGCACCGAGGTGCAGAGTCCCAGGTCAAAGGCCCAGCGGGCCCGGGCGGGGTTACGGGCCCAGGTCACGAGGTCCTCTTGATGGAGCTTGGCCTTGGGCATTTTCATACGCTTAAAAGCAGGGGGTGAGGGCTCGATGCCTTCAACCCGACGAGGCTTGAGCGCACGCGCCATCTCTTTCATCAAGTGTCCGGTGCCAAAGCCAAGGTCGACCATGGACTCAGGGTTAAATCCTTCGATGTTGAAATAGGCGAGCAAATAGCGCGAGTGGTCTTTCACATTCCCAATGCCATCGATGGTTTTGATGTCTTGGTAATGGGTATCCCAATAGCTCTGGTCAAATGGCTTCATAGGTATAAAGCTATCTTGAATGACATCTCTTTGGAGGCCCTATGGTGCACGGAACACTAGAAAAACCATTTAAAGTCATGCTCTCGGACGGTCGCCACGCGTTCTGCGCTGATCTCGATGTGAAGCTCGGCGGCGAAGACACCGGACCCAATCCCCACGAACTTCTCGAAGCCGCTTTAGTAGGCTGCACGCTGCAGACGATGACGATGTACGGCGCACGCAAGGGCTGGGACCTCGGCGTCACGCACGTCGGAGTGAAAACTCTCGCGGAAGGTGCGGAGGTGATCATCGGTCGCACCATTAAATTTGATCCGCATCTCACCAGCGAACAAGTGACCAAGCTCACGGAGATCGCCAACAAATGCCCGATCCACAAGATGCTGCACTCCGCGGCCACCATTCAGACTGAGGTCGTATGAGCGTCAGTTTGGTGATTCCTCCGCGGGAACGTGATCTGGGTGATGGCATGAAAGTTCGACGTGCTTTGCCGTTTGTTCATAAGCGCATGGTGGGGCCGTTTATTTTCTGGGATCACATGGGACCGGTGAAAGTTTCTGAGTCATTTGAAATGTTGGTGCGCTCGCATCCGCACATTGGCCTTTCAACTCTGACCTACCTTTTTAGCGGCGAAATATTACATCGTGATTCTCTGGGGAACGAGTTGAAGATCAAGGCCGGTGAGGTGAATTGGATGACCGCTGGCCGAGGGATATCTCACTCGGAGCGTTCTGCTCCCGAGCACGGTCAAAACAATATGACCGTCGAAGGCATCCAACTCTGGATTGCGTTGCCTAAGTCCCACGAAGAAGTCGCACCGTCGTTTGTTCACTACGATGCCCAAGAACTTCCGACTTACAAACAGGGCGGAGTGGAGTGGCGCGTGATCGCGGGCGAATACCAAGGCGTGCGCTCACCGGTAGCGACCTATTCGCCGCTGTTTTATTTTGAAGCTTCTATCACGCAAGGACACCTAGGCGAGTTTCCCATGCCCACGACCCACGAAGCAGCGTTGTACGTCGCGAAGGGTGAAGTGCAAGTTGATGGTGTCACCCATGGCGAAGGAGTCTTGGTGGTTTTCGCTCCAGGATCCACGGTGCAATTCAAAGCCGGCAGCGACTCACGAGTTTTGATTTTCGGGGGCGAACCCTTGCCTGAACCACGCCATATTTGGTGGAACTTCGTGTCGTCGAGTAAAGAGAGGATAGAGCAGGCGAAGGTGGAGTGGAGAAATCAGCGCGAGGAAAAATTCGGAAAGGTACCCAAGGAGAAGGATTTCATCCCTCTCCCTGAGAACTAGAAAGTATTACTTTTTAAGAAGATCGCGGATCTCAGTGAGCAGCATGATGTCCGCCGGTGTTGCGGCTGGCGTCGGTGACGCCTCTTCTTTCTTCTTCATCGAGTTCATCGCCTTAACCACAGCGAAGATCGCGAAGGCCACGATGACGAAATCAAAGACCGACTGCAAGAAAAGGCCGTAGTCGATTGAAACGGCTGCGACTGCAGGATCAGTCGATTCTTTGAGCACGATTTTCAAGTGATCAAACTTCACACCGCCGACCATGAGGCCGATAGCAGGAGTGACGATGTTGGCCACCAAGGATGAGACGATTTTGCCAAAAGCCGCGCCGATGACCACACCGACAGCAAGGTCCACTACGTTTCCACGCATAGCGAAACTTTTGAATTCAGACATCAAGCTCATGAAGACTCCTTATTATAATTTTGCCAAGATTATCATATGAAGAAAGTCGGAAAGTCACTGGTTAAACCCTGGTGGGCCTACATCATCGAGACCGAGAAGGGAGCGCTGTACACCGGCATCACGACGGATCTTGAGCGGCGGTTTCGCCAGCACGCTGGTGAAATAAAAGGCGGGGCGAAGTACTTTCATTCCGGGGCCCCGGTAGAGATTCGCTTCAAGAAGAAATTCAAAAATCGCTCGGAGGCATCAAAGTTTGAGGCCCACGTGAAGTCCCTGACACGTGCGCAGAAACTCCTACTTCTTAAAAATAAGCGGAATTGAGTTGGCCATGTCCTGCACCAGCACGCGGTCGAGCTGCTGATTCAAGGATGTGTCCTGGCAGATGGTGGTGCCCTCGTAGGCGTGGTCTGTGGCGTTGTGCTGGAAGTTGTAGGAGCCGATGGAAGCGGCGATGCGATCGAAGTGGAAGACCTTCGTGTGCATGAAGCTGATGTGCGTCCAGATGTGCATGTTGGGATACTTCTGCCAGTCGTTCAGAAGATTTTTGTAGTGGGGCTTGCCGTAGTAGCGATTCCACAAATGGATTTGGAAAAGTGCGAGGGTGGCCTTCAGCTCACGCCCTTCGGCGGTGAGTTCGCTGATCTCTTCGTTGAGCATCGCCACGTTCTCGTTACCGGCCATGTCGATGTTGGTGGTGATGTAGTCGATGCGCGTCCCGCGCTTGGCGATGGCTTGGAGTTTATCAAAGAGTTTGTTGTACATGCCGAAACGATCTTTCCACTCGATGATGGGCAGGAGCGGGCGATTGAGGCGAGTGACTTTTGAGTCGGCCGTCACCGGATTCGTGATCGCGAGATAGTTCTGCACACCGTCGAGCATTTTCAGGTAGGCCTTGCCGATGATCTGGCGGTCTTCCGCAGGAGATTGGCGAAGGTACCGGCACACGCCGTTCATCCGAGTTTCGGCATTCTCAAGCACGCGCGGGTAGTGTTCCGCTCCCCGCAGGCCTTGAGCGCGTTCAAGCTCCTGACGCTTGAGCATGTTTTCTTGGTGAGCATTCACGTCAGTCACATTCTTACGCACGCGTTTCTGCTGGAAGTACGTCCAGTCTTTCATGAACGCGAGAGCGATATCTGTGACCAGGGGGCCTTGCGTGAGGATGTCCACGTCGCGGTTTTGAAAATCCGTGCCGCGAGAAAGATTGTCGGCGTCGATCATGTTGTGGCCGCCGCTGATGGCCGCCTTGAAATCGACGATCATGCTCTTCGTGTGATAAATCGCCCGGCCGTACTTCCAGAAGTCATCGCCTTCGATGACCTGCACACCCGCCTGGCGTAACTGGCGTGTGCACTGACGGTGATTGAGGTATTTGCTGATGGTGGCGTCCACGAGCACTCGGACATCCACTCCGGCCTTATGACGTTCAATCAAAAGGTCTACGATCTCCTGGGTACCCTTGTCGCAGACAAAGACCAGCGAGCCCATGAGAATGGTTTCTTTGGCAGAACGGATGAGGTCTTTCTTCGCTTCGAAGGCGCCCTTGTCTTCTAAGAGCGTGATCGTGTTGCCAAAACTCAGCTCAGATTTAGAAACGTCATCGATGTCGCGATGAAGGGCCGGATCGAAGTACGGTGAACTTGTCGCTACCGTCGGTGCGTGCGCCGCTGAATACTGCTCAATGGGGAGAGTCAGTTCTTTGATGGGCGGATGATTCAATCCACCCCATTCTCGAGGCGTGGGGATGATTTTTCGATGAAGGAATTTGCGCTTGCTGAATGCGAGTTCACTGAACGCATTCCGCTTGGCTTCGTTAAAAGTTTCAGCGCGGTAGTGTTGTGTGTAGGCGGGAACGTCGACGGTGAACATGTCCTGCATGGCAAACCAGTCTTGTTGAAACCAGTCTTTGATTTGAAATTCACCACGGCGGTTGAGCTTGTAGCGTGCATCGGGAATGGCCCTGTGTGGGTTAAAGATCAGATACTTAAGACCACGTTCTTCATAATGTTGTGTGATGTCTTCGACTTTATACTTGTAGTTACCGCGTTCTGGCGGAAAGAGACCTGCGTGCGACGAGGTCGCCAATAAGGCTAAAAAGAGGGCACAAAATTTCATACCCAAGATGATAGTCGAAACAAAGGTTCGTCGGAGAGAAGCGAGTAAAAAAGCCATAAACATGTCTCGAACGGAGGAGTTGGAAATCAGCCGGCTGTTCTCATTTCCGGATATTGAAGACTTACCTTTCCCCTGTACCGACCCATCTCCAAGGATTCTTCAAACTCAACCGGTCTCACTGAGGGAGTTTCCTTGCCCACAGATTTCTTGATCTGCGCGATGAACCTACTGGTGAAATTTGGAGCAGGACTTAAACTTCAAGGAGCTAGTCAACAACGCAGCATCAGGAATTTCATGAAGATCAGTCGTCTCGAAGCCAACAAGATGGCGCGCCACGTGATCACGAGACACTACATCGATACTGCGCTCGTGAGCGTGAGTTGTTCAGCGAGCGAGGTCCACATCAAGGGGTGGCTGCGGAAGTCTGATGGGCAGGAATTTACGCTGTACCAGATGAGAAATTTCGTGCGTGATCTCACAGAAACGCTCACGGGGTACTACCTGCTTACGGATCTTGAGAACTGGGTGCTGAGTCCTGAATCGCTGCTCCCGCTGGTCGAAATTCCGGCCGACGACTAGAAGAAAATTCCCACCATTCCGGCGCGAAGTTCCTGATCTTGCTTCGAGTTGACCATGGACCCCGCCGGTGTTCGATTGAGTGCGGAGTCCGCTTCGAAGTGGCCATAGGTTGAAAGACCACCCATCAAGACGCTATCGGCGCTGATGGTCGTGACCGTTTCCGGGGCTTCTGTGCTGAAAAACTCAAAGTCGCTAAGGACAAGCCGCGCCGTCGTACAGGC
>JAIXOY010000123.1 GCA_027486525.1 Pseudomonadota bacterium | reverse complement strand
TGCCCCCGTCTTTCGCTATCAATTCAAAGCACAGACCTACACCGTTCAATCAAACTCAAGCTCTAATCCCGCGTCCTACGAGGTGGGAGAACAAGCTGTTCTTACGCTCGACCCCGCCGATCCAGAGGATTTTATCAGCGACAGCTTCAGTGATCGCTGGCTCCTTCCCTTGATCACTGGATTTTTTGGCGTTCTCTTCGCGAGTGTTGGTGTTGGAGCATTGGTGTGGGCCTCTCGTCGTCAAAAGCAGATTGCACAGTTGGCACAGACGGGCGAACGCCTGCAGGCGCAGGTGATAAGTGTCGTGCGCCATCGAAAGTTCAAAGTGAACCGCCGAAGCCCGTGGCATGTTCTCGCCCAGGCCACGCACCCTGTAACAGGAGCGCTGCTGACTTTCAAATCAGACAATCTCTGGAATGACCCGTCCGCTTATATGAATAAGATGGTGGAAGTGCACATCGATCGCCGCGATCCCAAAATCTACTACGTCGTCGTCTAGGGCAATCGAATCTCAAAGGTCGTCGGTTGAATTCCCACGAGATTGATCACCCCACCATGGGCCATCACGATTCCGCGCGCGACAGAGAGTCCGAGCCCTTGCCCAGAGCCCGTAGGTTTTGTGGTGAAGAATGGTTCGAAGAGACGCTGAATGTTTTCCGGAGAAATACCGGCCCCACTATCAGAGCAGCGAAGCACCGAAAAATCGTCCTCGACGTAGGTCTCTAGCTTCACCCACTTGTCTTGGCTCTGAGCCGCGGCTTCGATCGCATTCTTAATGACATGCTCACAGGCCATGAAGAACTGCACCTCGTCGACGTTCACGCGGGCGACATCATCTGCGGGCCACGTGATCTTCACGCCAGCTGTGAGCGCAAGGGGATTGAGACGCTGGGACAATTTTTCGAACAACTCACGGGTGGCCATGCTCTTGAGCGTCGAAAGCGTGCGCTTCTGAGCAAATTGCCGTAAGCCGACCACAACTTTCGCCACACGATCGGTCGCATTCCTCAGCGACAAGAGTTCCCGCTCTACACTTTGCTGGCGACTGAGCTTCAAGCTCACCACTTCAATCATGCCGGTGATGATGGCGAGCGGATTATTGATCTCGTGGGCCACACCACTGGAAAGCTGGCCCAACGCCGTGAGACGCTCTTTTTTCTCTTCATCCTCACCCGTGAACTTCACCAGGAGATCTTGCAATCCGAGGTTCGTCTTGCGGATTTCAAGCTGGTGAACCACGAGACGACCTAAGGCACTGAGCGACTCGCGCTGAGCGACACTGAGGGTGCGCGGCTTATCATCTATCACACAGAGTGTTCCCAGTGGCATACCGGCCTCATCCAGCAACGGCGTGCCGGCATAGAAACGTATGCGCGGACCACCCAACACTAAGGGATTATCAAGGAAGCGTTGGTCTTTCTGGGTATCTGGAACCTCCATGACTTCGCTGCCAAGAATGGCATGCCCACAAAACGAAACCTCCCGTGGTGTCTCTTGGACATCAAGGCCGATGGGTGCCTTAAACCACTGACGGTCTCTATCGATCAGCGAGATCGTGGCGATGGGCACATCACAGATCTGCGAGGCCAATTTCGTCAGATCATTGAACACAGCTTCCGGCAGCGTATCGAGAATTTGATAGCTGCGAAGACTGGCGAGACGCTGTGATTCTTGTGGATGCAGTGCAGGCTTAAGCATGAGGTTTTCTCCCTCATCATTGTACTATAGGAAGTAGGAGCCGCTGGTGTGTTCTTTTGGTAGAAAATCCTTCACAAATAAACCATGGAGCTTTTCGAAATCACCTCGGTGAGGTCCAACGAGTTCTCGGAGGGCCGCTTCGTACTCTGCGTCAACCGTGGATAGACCGCGATTAATTTTCGCCTGCATTTCCTGCCATTCTTCTTGATCATGCAACCACTTGGCCTTAGAGAGCAGTTCTTTATCATCCATGTCAGGGAAGAATTCGTCGCGGCAATTCATGCGCCACAACTTACTCTTCTCCCGTTTACCAACCCAGAGAGATGCGTAGCGATTAAAACGCTCTTCGCCAGGGTAGACTCGGTCAAACCAGGCCCGTGCGTAGTTCAACCATTCAGTATTAAGCTTCACCCAACGTTTGGGTTGGTGCGGCTGAGCGCGCAGCTCTTCCAAAAAGAATTGAACTTTCTTTTCGACGGACATGGTGAGGCCAGAGTCTGGCATGACGGGCTCAGCGTGGGCCGCCCCTACACTGATCTCATCGCTAAAGGTGAGCACCTCGGCAGGTCTGCGAAAAAACTCTTGTCCTCTCAGCACAACGGAAAGAAGGCCTATGAATAGGGCAATCCTTAACCAGAATTTGCGGCCAAAACGAAGCGTCATATGGAAATTGTCTGTCCTGCGTTAGGACCTGGCAACTCAAAAAAAACAGGGCTGGGCGCCTCGAGACCATGGTAAATTGCTTCTTATCTCTTTCAAGGAAGCTTTATGCCTAAAACTTTCCGTCCGGTGGCCATTCTAGGCGGGACTCGGACTCCGTTCACCAAATCCTTCACTCACTACCGCAACGTCACCAACCAAACGCTCATGACCGCTGCGTTGAACGGGATCGTTCAGAAGTTTCACCTTCAAGGGCATCTCCTCGGTGACGTCGCCATGGGCTCGGTCATCAATCACTCAAAAGACTTCAACCTCGCGCGCGAATGCGTGCTGAGCACAGAACTCGATCCGCGCACGCCGGGCTACAACGTCCAGCGCGCCTGCGGCACGGGCCTTGAGACCGCTAACCAGATCGGCCTCAAGATCGCCAGCGGGCAGATCGAAGTGGGCATCGCCGGTGGGTCAGATACCAACTCCGATGTGCCGGTGGTGGGAACGAAAGAACTCGCCACGTTTTTGCTCAACCTGCGCGATGCTCGCACTTTACCGGAACGGCTGAAGGTCGCCGCCGGCTTCCGTCCGAGTATCCTCCTGCCGAAGTTTCCGACGGTGAACGAACCACGCACCGGACTGTCGATGGGTGACCACACGGAGCTGATGGTGAAGGAATGGAAGATCTCGCGCGCGGACCAGGACCAGCTCGCGTTCGAGAGCCATCAGAAAACCGCCGCAGCGTATGCCGAAGGTTTTTTCTCGGATAGCATTTTTAGCTTCAACGGCCTGGATAAAGACACCATCGTCCGCGCAGACACGACACTGGAAAAACTCGCGAAGCTCAAGCCGGCCTTTGATAAGTCCGCAGCAGGAACCCTGACCGCTGGAAACTCCACGGCACTCACCGATGGTGCCTCAGCCGTGCTGCTGTCTTCCGAAGACTGGGCCGCCAAAAATAAAATCGAACCTCTCGCGTTCCTGGTGGACGTGGAAGCCGCGGCTTTGGATTTCGTCCATGGCGAAGGCCTCTTGATGGCGCCGACGCTCGCGGTGGCCCGCCTTCTACGTCGCCACAACCTCACGCTCCAGGACTTCGACATCTACGAGATCCACGAAGCTTTCGCGGGCCAGGTGCTGTGCACGCTCAAAGCCTGGGAAGATGCCACTTACTGCAAGACGAAGCTCGGAGCGACCGGCGCACTGGGAAGCATCGACCGCAAGAAGCTCAACCCCAAGGGCTCGAGCCTCGCGACGGGCCACCCTTTCGCTGCGACCGGTGGTCGCATCCTCCACACGCTCGCCAAGCAGCTGGCCCAGAGAGGCAAAGGCCGCGGACTGATTTCTGTCTGCACCGCTGGGGGCATGGGAGTGGCGGCGATCGTTGAGAGACCGTGAAGCTCGTTCTCGACATAACGACTCTCCGAGACTATCCGCTCTACCGCAGACTCTTCTTCGGTAGGCTGGTTTCTTTCTTTGGCAGCCAGATCACCTACGTGGCCTTGCCGTGGCAGCTCTACCAACTCACGCATTCCACGCTTGACGTCGGTCTCTTAGGCATGGCGCAGCTGGTTCCTTTGCTCGTCATGGGGCTTTGGGGCGGGGCCATTGCGGACATCTTTGAGAGGCGTTGGATTTGCGTCGTCGCCGAGGTCTTGCTGGCCCTCTGTAACGTGGCACTGATCACCATGACAGTGACCGGCCACATCACCCCCGGCGTGATCTACACCATTGGCGCCATCATGGCGGGACTCAATTCACTGCACCGGCCCGCTTTCAATGCTCTGATCCAACAAGTCGTCAAACACGAAGACCAGGCCCGCACCAGTCCGCTGAGTTCCTTCACCAGCACCTTCGGCATGATCGCCGGACCTGCTGTGGGCGGTGTGCTGCTCTCGACAGTAGGCATCACTTGGACCTACGTCATCGACATGCTCACGTATCTCTTCGCCACCGGCATGCTGCTGGGTTTACCGAAAATTGCCATGCCTCTTGATGCGGCTAAGAAAGTTACTTTGGGTGCCATCAAAGACGGCCTCAACTACGCTGTAAAACGCCGTGATCTCCTCGGGACCTATCTCGTCGACATGTTCTCCATGACTTTTGCCTTTCCGAACTCACTTTTCCCACTGCTCGC
>JAIXOY010000273.1 GCA_027486525.1 Pseudomonadota bacterium | reverse complement strand
GACGATCTGGCCTTTCTCGTCGAGGATTCGCACCATCACACGAGACGCGTCGCTATCTAGTTTGAACAAGACGTCCGCATCGCCGCCCTCTTCCGTCACTTTCAAAGAAGCACCGCTGGTGACAACTTGTTTGCCGACGAAGTTCGCTGCGTAGAATTTGTCTTGGACCATCTGGTTCTTGTTCATCGAATCGAACTTCGCGTTCAAGTTCGAGAGCTGCTCGAGTTGTGAGAACTGTGCGAGCTCGCCGGTCATCTTCCCTTGATCCATCGGATTCATCGGATCTTGGTTTTGCATCTGGAATGTGAGGAGCTTGAGGAACTCATCCTTGCCCATCTCATTGTGCTTACCGTCTTTATGAATACCCCTCGGCTTTTGGCCGGTGGCACGATTGATGATTTCTTCGTTTGATCTGGCAGCGCCGGCGGCGGTGCGCGCCGAGAGCGCTTTCGGCGCCATGGTGACACCGGTGTATTGAGACTGGGCTGGATCTGCGGGACGTCCGATTTCAGGCATAGCTTACGCTACTTCCTTTTCGCGAATAATTTCCCAAAGGTCGTGACGGCGTTGCTGTTCCTCACGACGCTGATTCTCTTGTGATCCGAACTGACGCTCACCTGGCTGACCACCCTGTTGAGAGTTCTGACCCGTGCTGCCGTCTTTCGTGTTTGAACTCTGTTCCATCTTCAAGTCACTGACGTTCACGCCGGCTTGCGACAAGTGGCTCATGAGGTTCTCGCGGTTTTGTCCGAGGAACATCTTCGCGCCGTTGTCTTGCGTGCCGAGAACGATGCTCACCATATCGTTCGCTGTGCGGCTCACGGTGATGTCGAGCATGCCTAAGTCTTGATGCTGAACGCGCATCTGAACGGTGGGTTCTTTCGCAGCTTTCGCTTGAACGATGTAATCACTTACTTGCGTAAGGATGCTGTCGACGTCTTGGTTCTTGGTCATAGATTGCATGTTGAACGTGCGGCTCGGAGCGCTCACTTCAGTGCGAAGAGCATCAGAGGCCGGAGCTTCCATCATCATCGCCGGAGCGAGTTGGCCTTGCGTCGTGGCCCCTGCATTACCATGGACCAAAGCTTCATTCGCAGCGACGGCTTTCTCACCCATCAGCTGTTCCGCATTCATGGTTGTTTTTGCTGGCATGCCGTACGCGTTCGGAGCAACGGCCTTACCTTTCACAGTGTTCTTTTGCGCGACGAAGTCTTCGAAGTTCAACAATTGGGTATCGACTTCGGCTTTGTCGAAATCGATGGCCGGTGAACGGCCCGCTGTTTTGGCAGGAGCTTGCTGTTGCAGCAAAAGATCTTTCAACTGCAACTGCGTGGCTTCGACTTGTTCTGCGCCTTCAGGCAAAACAACTTCATTCACTTGTTTGATGAGTTTTGGGTCAAGCAGCTTCGGAGTCGGCTCGGTGATCGCCGGTGTTTCATTCAGCACCTGCATGAGGTCATCAGCAGAAACTGGGGCGGCTTGCATGTCAGCTGCTGGCTTGATCTCGCCACTGAGCTTGAGGGCCTTTGCCAACTCTTCGCCTTTCGCTTCGAGAGTGAGCTCTTCACCCTCTACAACGACTTCTTCCAGGCCTTCCATATCTTCTGCGTTGTCGATCTCAGCAAGCTCTGACGCGAAATCTTTTTCCTTCACCTTCTCACTCTTGTGAGACACCTTGAGCACATTGCTGCTCTCAGAAGACGCGACTTTAGCCGGCTGTGGCTTCGGTGCGGGCGTTTGTATTTTAGATGGCGTCATCACTGTGCGTTACCTTTTTGCTTCGGCTATCTTTTCATATCCATGTACTGTTTTTGAAGCCGGGCAGAAACTTCCTTCTCCATCAGGTTGAAAATCTTGGAAGCCTTCTTAGGATCAAGCAGTTGGAGGATCTGGACGGCAATATTTGCATCCTGGACCGAAAGCAGCTGAGCTGCCTTTTCCGGTTTCATGTTGGAGACCACGTCCACTTGCTGCGTGATGCGCGTCTTAAGCTCTTCGTCGTTTCTTTCTACGCAACCTAGCACTGAGGTCTGCTGCGCATTGAACGCCTTAATCTTCTTCTCAATTTCACTCGAGTTCACCTTGATCTGGTCTTCCCGCTTTTCCAGTTCCAACTCTCTTAAGCGAATCGACTCTTCTTTGGTGATCAGTTCTTTCGTGAGATCAGTGACGCTTTTATTCTTCACCTCGTCGACTTTTTTGCGGACTTGTTCCGCCACGGCTTTCGTGAATTCGGTCTCGGTGTACGTCTTAGATGCCTTGTTTTGCGCCCAAACGGTCGACGACAGTAAGGCCACGATCACTACGAGTTTCATGACGGATCTCCTTGCTCTTTGAGATTTTCACTCCAGAGCTGCACCATTTCTTCAACCTTAAGGTCGGTCTCTTTATTGTAAGCTTTGCGCCACGTCTGGTAGTCTTTCTCACGCAAATTTTCGATCAGCTTCAAGTCCGCGCGGCACTGAATGAGTTCTTTCTTCTTCTCTTCGATTTTCACGTCGAGAGCGGTCATTTCTGTCTGGATTTCTTTGATGCGGGCTTCTTTGCCGGCGACGGCATAGGGGAAGAAAGCCGCATGCCCGGCTTTCATTCCGCCGGCCAACGACGTTTCTTGTTCGGTGTAGGTACTTTGGATATCGTGCTGGAGGGTTTCAATGAGCTCGACGAGATTTTGTCGCTCGACCATCAGCATACCTAGTGCGTTTCGGCAGGTCTCTTCCAGCATCGTGCGCATCTTGCGAACGGCTTCGAGGCGAAATTGGTAGCGTTTCATGCATTACCCCTGTTGGAAACTGGGGTCCACCGCGCGCTCAGCTTTGCGGGCGATCTCGAGCATCTGATCGAAGAGTTGGGGGATATCTAATTTCTCAGAGACATCTTGGCGTAAGAGCGCCGTGAGGTCATCGATGACAGAGATGGCCTTATCGACCTTGGCATTACTCCCGCGAGCGTAGGCGCCGACGAGAATCAAGTCTTCACTCTGTTTATACGCCGACATCAAGTCACGTAAGTGACTGGCGACGATCTTGTGCTCACGGCTAGCTACTTTGGGCATAACCCGCGAGATACTACCGAGGACATCGATGGCGGGATAGTGGTTGCGCGCAGCCAGTTCGCGAGAGAGCACGATGTGACCATCGGAGATCGCGCGAACGGCATCGGCGATTGGCTCATCCATATCACCACCCTCCACGAGGACGGTGTAGATTCCCGTGATGGTCCCGGAGTTCGCTTTGGTTCCCGCGCGCTCCATGAGCTTTGGAAGCTTGGCAAACACCGAAGGCGAATAGCCCTTCGGTCCTGGCGCTTCGCCGGACGAGAGTGAGATTTCCCGATTCGCCATGGCGAAGCGGGTGATGGAGTCCATCATCAAAAGCACATCTTTCTTCTCATCGCGGAAAAACTCCGCAATCGTGGTCGCTGCGTAAGCGGCTTTTGTACGAATCAAAGATGAAGTATCTGACGTCGCGACGATCACGACAGAACGCTTAAGACCTTCTTCCCCGAGGTCAGACTGGATGAATTCAAGCACTTCCCGGCCACGTTCTCCGATCAGGGCGATGACGTTGATGTCCGCGTTGGTGTTCCGGGCAATCATCCCCATGAGAACGGACTTTCCCACACCAGAACCCGCCATGATGGCGAGGCGCTGACCTTTGCCAGCGGTGATGAATGAGTTGATCGATTTGATACCCACGTCGAGCGCTTCGCGGATGGGTGGACGATCGAGGGGATTTATTGGCGTGCCGTAGATCGAGCGTGTCTCGAAAGTACCTTCGAGCGGCCCTTTACCGTCAATCGGATGGCCCTGGAAGTCTAGCACGCGGCCAAGCATCGCCCTGCTGACTTTGAGTTCTGTGACGATGTCTTTGAGATGAATTTTTGTTTCGGAATTGATGCCTGAAAGTTCGTTGTAGGGCATCACCATGCATTTGCCGTTCTGCAGGGCCACCACTTCACCCAACGAGCGCTCGCCGCCTTCGGTTTCGAATTCGACGTGGGAGCCCAAGACGGCCCGGGGCACGCTGGCCTCGTAGACCATCCCGCGGGTCGCGACGATTTTACCAATACGCTGCCAGGGGACGCGATTCTCGGTCCACTTCACCAGGCCGCGGAGGTTAAGATCATCGACCATGGTTCACCACGGACTCATAGATCTTATCGATGGTCTGAAAGAGTGCGTCTGTCGTGGCATCAAGGATGCCATTTTCTGTCTCGAGAATAATGCCTCGCCCTTTCATGTCCATGTCCGGCTCGATGCGAACGTTGGGCAAGTTGCCGACGCGCTTCTCGAGGGCCTCAACAACGGCGGGCATGTGGGCAAAGTCAGCGTGGTTCACGCGAATGATGAGATTCTGGCGCTGGTTCATTTCGAGGATGAGTTTTTCAAGAAGCTTCGGCACATAACCGTCGTCTTGGACTTCTTTAAGAACAAGCCACTTCAACAGGCGTTTAGACATCTCATAGATGTCATGACGATGGTTTTCGAGCCGCGTCTCGCACTGCGTGCGCAGATCGACCACCATGCCTTCTACCGCTTGGATCTGCTGCTCATGCGCCGCCATGGCTTCTTGCAAAGCCGCATCGGCACCTTCCATGCGACCCTTCTCAAGGCCCTCACGGTAGGCTTCATCACGAATCTCTTTCAGGCGCTTCTCGACTTGGCTATTGATGCTATTTTCTAGATCGTCACGTTCTTGGCCTGTGAGGCCACGGAGATCGCGGACCGCAGAATCAATCTTGAACTGTGTCTTGGCTTCCGCTTCGCGCTCACTACGGATGATCTTTGGATTCGGTTTCGATGAGACAGAGGGTTGGGCCGAGAGATCTCTGAACTCAAAATTTTTAGCCGTGGAGCTTCCGCCCACCACCGTGCCTTCCAGCGCATTGAAGCTAAAGGTTTTGATCTCAGAAGTTGTGCGTCGCTTATCCATGCTTTCCTCTTATTAGAC
The DNA here is from genome assembly GCA_027486525.1 of Pseudomonadota bacterium. Classification (GTDB taxonomy): domain Bacteria; phylum Bdellovibrionota; class Bacteriovoracia; order Bacteriovoracales; family Bacteriovoracaceae; genus UBA6144. Next base: position 13,888 of record JAIXOY010000273.1, on the reverse strand, counting down.
GAACGAGTCGCCCTCGCCGCCACGTGCGATGATCGCCTTGCCTTTCGCTTCGAGATCCTTAAGCTGCGCAACGATTTCCTGCTGCGCTTTCTCCACGTCCGAGACTTTCGTCGGGCCAAGGCTGTCCAGATCTTCTTTGAGGAGGGTGGCCGCGCGGTTCGACATGTTCTTGAAGAGCTTCATCTTCACTTCTTCTGGGGCCGTCTTCAGCGCCATCGTCAGCTTCTGGTTGTCCACGGACTTCAGGAGTTCTTGGATACCTTTGTCGTCGACGTAGATGATGTCTTCGAAGACGAACATCAACTTGCGAATCTCTTCGGCGAGCTCGGGGTCCTTCTCTTCTACGCGCGCCATGATGCTCTTCTCGGTGTTCTTGTCCATCATGTTCAGCATGTCGGCGATCGGGTCTACGCCGCCCAGCTGCTGGGTATCGATCGAACCGAGAGTTGAGAGTTCGGTTTTGAGGACGTCGTCCAACTGGGCGATGAGCTCTGGGGACACGAAGTCCAGGTTCGCCACTCGCAAGACCACCTCGGCCTGCAGGCCCTCTGGCAACTTACGGAGCACATCCACCTTCTTCTCCACGGGCAAATGCGCCACGATGAGAGCGATGGTTTGTGGGTGCTCGTTAATGAGGAAGTTTGCGAGAGTGCGTGTATCCACCAATTCAAGTGATTCGAGGGTGTTCGTGTTGCCCACGTCGACCACTTGACCCAGAAGTTGCTTCGCACGGTCTTCGCCGAGGGTAGAAAGAATGAAGTCACGGCCTTTGTTCTCGGAGAACAAGAGCTCGGCGTCTTCGTTGATGGCACTGTAGAACTCTTCGAGGACCCGCTTCACCATCCAGATGGGTGACTTCGTGATGCTCGACATCGAGTTGATCATGCGCTTCACGTCGTTGTCCTTCATGTGCTTGAAGATCAACTTCGTGGCCGTGGGCCCGAGTGCAGAAAGCAGAATAGCGGCCTTTTCTTGGCCGCTGAGGAGTTGATACTCGACTTCGGGGTCGAGCGTCTTGGTAGGTTCTTGAGTTTGAGCCATCTCTTATTCCCTTGCTGCCCCCTTAGGCGATTTCTTTCTGACCTTCGGCCGAGTGGATCATCTCGTGGACAACCTGCGCAGCTTTGGACGGATTTTGTTCGACTAAGACTATAATTTTTTCTCGAAGCATGTTGCCTTCGATCTTTTCCGGATTCAACTTATCTTCCATGGAAGGCAGCACATCTTCGAGGCCTGGCAAACGCTGGTTCGCTTGGATCTTCTCGAGTTCTTCTAGAGTACGTGGCAAGAAGTCTTCGATCGATTCCACGGTGTTCTCCGTGAGCCACTGAATGAATGGACGAACCACCATGAAGAAGAACAAGGTGATCAAGGCACCGATCATGAGGTACTTGGTGACGTTCTTGAGGATTTCGCGGTTTTCACGAGCACGCATGATCGCTTCGATCTCGGCCAAGTCTTCCGTCGCGAATTCCATGTTTTTAATCACGAGCTTGTCGCCGCGGGCCACACTCACGCCGATCGCACTCTGAACGATCTGTTGGAAGTTCGCGAGCTCCGCTTCTGACCACGCTTGGTACTTCGTGACGGGAATACCTTCGTCATTCAACAGCGGTGCGCCGGACTTATCTTTCACCGCGACGCGCTTCCCATCAACCATCACCGCCACACTGATCGATTGCACATCTGCTGTCGGCTTCGAACTCTTGGTGACAGTGGTTGGAACGTTGTAGTTACGAGTGACAAGGCTCTTGTCGACGTCGTTGCGTGTTTCTGGAATGCCCGGCTGCGGTTGTTCGCCCGGAAGATTCGAGCGAGCGCCAGGGATACCTTGTGGCGATGGACGAGTGCCGACCAGCTTCTGCTCGTTCTTCACTTCCGACACGATGGCGGTGTTCTCTTGGTCGTACTGCGTTTGCGTTGAGACCGATTCGGTGAAATCCATCTTCACGGTCACTTTCGCGATCACTTTGCCGTGGCCGACGACGCGGCCAAGGATGTCTTCGATGCGTTTCTCGTAGACGTCGTTTTGCTTAGCTTCGAGAGCGATGCGGCTGGCGGTTTGCGTGCTCATGCTGTCGCCGTCGTTTTCCGAAAGCTTCTTGCCGCGGCTGTCGATGACGACAACCATGTGCGCGCGCATGCCATCAATCGATGATGACACCAAACTCTGCAGGCCTTTGATTTCGTCAGAAGTCATGGTCACGCCACGATCCACATCCAAAACGACCGAAGCCGAAGGGGGCTTGCGTTCAGTGACGAAGGGGCTTGAATCAGGAATCGACAAGTGGACACGTGCGCGAGCGACGCCACGCAAGTGCATGATGGTTTTCACCAACTCACCTTCGAGGGCGCGCTGTTTGTTAATTTTTTGTACGAAGGACGTGGTACCGAAACTTTGTTTGTCGAAAATTTCGTAGCCGACGGTGCCTGTGAAATCGACGCCCTTCTTTGCGATCTCTAAGCGCCAGATTTCAACTTGTTCTTCTGGAACCAAGATTGATTTACCGTCGTCTTTGACTTGGTAATCGATCTTACCTTCTTCCAAGAGACGAGCGATCACCGCGGAGTCTTCTTTCGAAAGATCGGTGTAGAGGACTTTGTATTGGCCTTTGCTGGCCCACATGATGACACCGGTCAATGATCCCACGATCAAGGCAGCGACCGCTACCAACCCGATCTTACGAGTGGTGTCCAAAGTGCGGAAGAACTCGAAGAAGTTCGAACCCATGCTTGCTAAAAAACCGTTCAAGGGGACCCTCCTGGTCTCACTTCACCAAAACTAACAAGCTAGTAGGCCATCCTGGCCAACTAGATTTGCATTCTCATGATCTCTTTGTAGGCGTCGATCACTTTCGAGCGAACTTGGTTCATCGCCTTGAAAGAGATCTCTGCTTTCTCTACTGCTAGCAGTGTCTCATGGAGATCTTTGCTTTCGCCGCTCGCAAGCTTTTGCATCGCTACGTCCGCATCGTTCTGCATTGCATTTACCTTGCCAATGGAGTCTTGGAGAAAATCTCCAAAAGTCTTGGTCTCCGAACTCTTTTCAACACCCGGGGTTTCCAGATGGTTGAAGTGGTCCTGAATATTATTCCCAACCTTCGACGACCAACCGCCCGCATCCGCGCGGCCCAAAGTTGCATCAAGTTGCGAAAGGTTCTTAATCATTCGTCAGTTCCTTAGTTTCTACCAATCTCAAGCGTCTTCATCGCCATCGATTTGGTGGTGTTCACAGCGGAGATGTTCGCTTCATACGCTCGCTGCGCTTCGATCATGTTCGCCATTTCTTCCATGACGTTGATGTCGGGATAGGCCACGTACCCGTCTTTGTTGGCGTCGGGGTGTGCCGGCTCGTATTTCAAAATTGGTGGTTTATCAGAATTGATGACTTCCGTGACGTGCACGGTTTGGGCCTTCTCATCCAGCTCCCCCTCGAGGATGTCCGCAAATGAGTCACGGGCCGGCTCGGAGCCGAACACCACTTCTTTCTTGCGATAAGGGCCGCCCTCGGCAGTCCGGGTGGTCTGCGCGTTGGCGATGTTCGAGGAAACGCTCTCCATGCGCTTGCGTTGGGCCGCAAGGCCAGAGGCGCTAATCCGAAGGCTGGTGAGCAAATCCATGCGTCAGTCCTTACTTCTCGTTGTTGATCGCGTACTTCATCAGGCCCAGCTTCTTGTTGATCAGCTGAACCGTGGTGTCGTACATGATCTTGTTTTCTGCCATGCGGGCCATCTCGGCCTCCACATCGACGGTGTTGCCGCTTTCAGACACGACACCGTTTGGATCTTCGTAAACTTCTGGTTCGAGATTGCTGAAGCCGCCGCCGCCTACGTTGAAGTGTCGCTCGTCGGTGGCGCCCATCTTCAAATTGCCGTCGACATCAGCGGCACGCGCGAGTGCCTCTTCGAAGTCGAGTTTCATCGACTTGTAGCCCGGCGTCTGCGCGTTGGCGATGTTCGAGCCCGTGATCTCTTGGCGCATCTCGCGGAATTTCAGCGAGGTGGCCAAGGCACGAAAGGTTTTGTCGTCGACGTTCATCTCTTTATTCCTAGCGCAAGTTCACAAAGTACTGAGAACCTTCAGAGCGGTATTCGTTGATCTTGTTCCGAAGAGTACGAATGCTCACACCGAGGATCTTCGCGGCCTGTGTGCGGTTTTCAGAAGTGAACACCAAGGCTTTCTTGATGAGCAATTTCTCTGCGTCTTTCAAAGACATGAGTTTTACGCCGTCTTCGTCAGTCTCGAGAGTGAAGCCCTCAGCGCGTTTGCCTTCAGTTTGGAAGCAAGCAGCGTTGACGGTACCTTCGGCGACAGTGGCAGCGTTGCGAACAGTTTGACGGAGTTCCGTGAGGTTGCCGTTCCAAGCTTGATCGTTCAAGCGGGCACAAGCATCAGCGGCGAGACCGAGAGATTGAGAACCAGTTTCCTGGCACCATTCCTGGATGAAGAGATCAGCGAGCAATTCCACGTCTGTTCCTCTTTCACGCAACGGCATCAAATGGATTTGAGCGCCGCCGAAGTAAGTCAACAAAGCACGAGAGAATTTACCGGCGCCAACCAACTTAGAGAGATTCTTCGTGGTGGTCGCGAGGACGCGGACATCGAGTTCGTAATCAGGCAGTTCTTGAAGGATAGTATACAGGCGTTTCTGGAAATTATCATCCAGCGCATCAATGTGGGCAAAGATGACCGTGCCACCATTCGCCACTTCAAGAACGCCACGTTGAAAGCGGCCATCAGCTTCGCGGAAGCCAAGAACACGACGCTCAACTTCAGCAATGTCAGAGCTGCAGTCGACGATTTCCAGGGCCGCACTCTTACGAACTGAGTTCGTATGAATGTAGTTCCCCAAGGAGCGTTTTCCGCAACCAGGCTCTCCGCTGATGAGCACTGGAGTCTTCGTCACGGCCACATTACGTGCCGTCTCGAGAGACTTCTTGAATTTAGGGTGATTACCTACGAGTTCTTGCGCTGACTTTAACATTAGACCTCCTGTCCGTTGTTAAAATGTTTAACTACAACCGTTTTTCTTTCAATTCGAGGGCCGAGAGCTCCGTCCTGGCCATCTCTCTCATATAAACGGGCACTTCTTTTCTCTCTATTAGCTGACGAAGAGTTGCTTTTCCTTCATCCAGTTTACCATTTCTCAAGAGCGACAGACCTAACAAATACTCAATCCGCGAGCTGTAAGGAGATTTTTGAAACCGTCCTTTGAAGTTGCGAACAAGTCCTTCTATTTCGTTCCAGTTTGGCGTGCTATCCCCTACCAAGCTTTCGATCAGCAGGTAGTTAACTCGTTCAGCTACATTCAAGATCGATGCCGACTTTGATCGTTGGATATCAACCGCCAGCGCTTTCACCACCGTCTTGAAGCGTTCGAGGTCTTTGAGGTTGTACAAACTCTCCACGTAACCCATCAAAAGCTCAGACATTTGTCTCGGTGTGAGACGGTTTTGGGGGTTCTGCTTAATGAGCACTTTCTCGAAGTCTTCAGCGGCCTTAGACCACTGGCCCCGCTGGTAAGCTACTAATCCCTGGTAGTACGAGAAGTTTACAGAGTCCCGGAGTGACACCGGATACGAGGTCAACTTGGCCTCCGCCTGGTCCCATTCTTTCGAAGAGATCGACTTGATGAGCCCGAGCTCCTCGAGCATGTCCTTCATCGGTAAGTTCTTCGTGCGCTCCACCCACAGCGGGTATTCGCGCGGCTCTTCATCGGCCATCGCTCGGAGGACGCCGTAGGCCCGATCGAAACTTTGATAGAGGCCGAGCTTGATGAAGCTGTCGGCGATGACGAAGTTCATGTACGGATTCACCGCCACACGTTTTTCGAAACGATCCTTGTACACTTCCCACATCTTCACGGCGCGGGTGTAGTCTTCTTTTAAGTAGGCCTGCTGAATCACACCGAACACAATTTCTGCACCGTCGCCATCAAACACCCGGCGCTCTGACGGCTTCAGTGTATCCGTCGGGATGGAAGCCAAGTAGGCCAGTGCTTCGTCGTAGGCCTTGCGCGAGATGAAGGTACGCAGGCGGACTAACCACAGCAACTTCTTCATGTCATTCGTGACGATTTTCTTCTCATCGACGGCCTGCTCAAGAAACACTTCGGTCTCAAGATCAGCGGCATCGGGAGCGATCTTGCGAGCGATCCGCATGCCGACGTACCGAAGCTTCGCTTCGAAGCGATACTCCGGGTACGGGCTGCGATCGATGGCATTCTTATACAACACGACGGTTTCAGAGGCGGGACGATCGAGCAGTTCGTAGGTCAGGGCCAGACGCAAGCGCGCGGCAGCGGCTTCGCGCAAGTGGGCCCACTCGGAAATGAACATGTCATACACGCGCGCGGCTTCTTCGTACTCCGCTTCGCGGAAGAGGGCTTCCGCCGTGTTGTAGAGAATCGCCGGATGGATCGGCTTGACGAGGTTCTTCTCTTGCAGGCGGAAACGCTTTACCACTTCAGCGCTCTTGCTAGCCGCCAGCAGTGAGTAGGTGGCGTAGGCCAGCTCCGTTTGCGGGGGCAGCAACGACGCGAGTTTTTTGTCGGAGAGGAATTCGGCGATCTTGTCTTCCTGGCGCAAACGGGCCAGCGCATTCAGGATCACGTTACTTGCGAGCACCACCATGTCGAAGTCATACTGCCCACGGGCCTCCACGAAGAAGCGCTTCGCGAGTTCGAGACCTTTGAAGTAGTCACCGCGATCGATTTGATACTGGATCATGTAGCGGAAAGCGCCACGCTTGAGTTCGTAGTTCGTCGTGCGCTCGAGCAAATTGCCGAGCAGGTTCATCGCCGTCGCCTGGAGGGTCTTGTCTTTCTTCGTGAGATTCGAACGGAAGAGCGCGTTCAGCCGTAACCACTCATTGGTATCGAAGTTCGCATCGTCGCCGTATTTCTTCTGGTAAAGAGTCAGCGACTTGTTCATCAGGCCCCATTTCTCTTGGCGGTAGAGATTAATGGTCAACTGAAGATGGGCCTCTTTCGGATCATCCAACAACTCGCGGTCTTTGATGGCGTAAAACGATTCTGGGATCTTGCTTTCCAGCTGCACGTCACGCTCGAGCGGTGGCAAGAGCGGCACGTAATCCCAAACAAAGGCTGCCCCATAACGGAAATCGCGGTACTCAGGATTGGTCTTCTGAACCTGCTCAGCGGGAACAGAGACCACTTCGAGCAGTGACTTCCGTGGGGACTTGAGCTCAAGGGGGATTGGCTTGGTGGTTTTCTGAACCGCGACTTTCTTCTCTTTTCCTTCGGTAGGCAACGGCAGGGGCTTTTGCAACGAAGCGGCCCGCGAAGGTAACGAGTCAGCATTAACCCAAAAATCCATGATCCACTTACGATCCACATCTCGATAAAAGCTGAAGAGTTCAACCGACGCGTCTTTGAGAGTCACGACCGCCTTGGCCGGCTGAGCTGGGAAGCCCTCTTGACTGAAGGCCACATTCTCCACGTAACCTTCCGCGCGCTTCATCTTGGTCATTTCACCGGCGATCTGCTCAAAGAGCGGCAGGTTGAGAGTCTCGATGGTGACGACGTTATCTTTCTTGGAGATCGTCACTTGCTCCTTAGGGAGCATGAGATTCCAGCGCAGGTGAGTCTTGAAACTTTCTTGATTAAATACGTCGGAAAATGCGGGAAAGACCCAGAAAAGGGTCAATGCGAGAACGGGGAGCCATCTTGGCAGCGCGCGCATTTGAGTCATTAGTTCCTGTGGGGGCACGTCCATCCTAGACGCGCTTTACACCCATAAGGCAATTTTAGCCGATATCTGGATTTTCGGTGGAAAAACTTACCTCCGGCAAAAAAATCCTGTCGAGACTTTGACGTTGACCGCGCTCGCTTTCGTTTACAAAGGTTTACCTCTCCCTGTTTAATGGATGGTGAATTGTTACTGAGGAAACCGTTATGCGCTCGTATGGCCGACTCATTCTGTTCGCGTGTTTGCTGCCTCTGGCGGCCTGTTCGCTTTTTCTTCCCTCCAATGACCCCCGCGCCACCAAAGATAAGAACCTCCACGTCAAGTTTGAGCTGACTGGTTGGGCGAAAACAGATCCGCGAGAAAGCGATCTGGCCTGGGCCCAACAGCAAAGCGGCGATGTCATGGTGGTCAATTCTTTCTGCGGAGAATTCCAATCACTGCCCCTGGAAACGTTGGCGGTGAAGACGTTCAAGGACTACCCCGACTTTAAGCCGCTGGGAAAAAACACGCTCGACTGGCAAGGCCGCGAAGCTTTCGAGATGGAAGCCGAAGCCAATGTCGATGGCGTGAAGGTACTCCTGCATCTGCGCAACTATCGTCGCGATCACTGCTACTACGACTTTGTGCTCATCAGTCCCCGCACGCGCACGCAAGCCAGCCTCCAGGCCTTCGCCACCATGGTGAATGGAGTAGAATTCCGATGATCGAGCGCGCGCGCCACCAGTTCGAATTCGTCGGTGAACTTGTCGCTCTGACGGCGAAGACTTTTCGCGCGATGTTCACCCCACCGTTTTACTGGTTGCGAGTTCTCGAACAGATCGTCGAACTAGGCCAGCGCTCCCTGTCGATCACCATCGTGATTGGCTTCGTCATGGGTCTCGTGATGACGCTGCAGTTCGGCTACGGCCTCGCGAAATTCGGCGGCACGCTCTATGTGCCGGCCATCGTTTCTCTCTCACTCATCCGGGAGATGGCGCCCATCTTCACGTCCCTCCTCGTTGCGGGCCGCATTGGCTCCGGCATCGCGGCCGAGATCGGTGCCATGAACGTTTCCCAGCAGATCGATGCTATCCGCGCACTCGGAACCTCACCGATTCGCGTGCTGGTCGTGCCCCGCATGGTCGCGGCCATGATCTCGTTGCCGTTGCTGGGCATCCTCGCCACGTTCGTGGGCATCATCGGCGGCGCCTTCATCGCGCGTGCCGAGTTCGACATGGCCTACGGATTCTACTTCAACAAAGTCCTCTCGACGATCAAGCTGCACGACGTGTTCAGCTGCTACATCAAGTGCATGTTCTTCGCCTTCATCATCACCCTCTTCGCGTGCTGGCGCGGCTTCAACACCAAAGAAGGCACTCGCGGCGTCGGCCAAGCGGCCACCTGGGTGGTCGTTCGCTCGAGCATCGTGATCCTGGTCTCCGACTTCTTCTTGAGCAAGATTCTGATCTTGCTGTTCGACTAGGAGTCACATGGAAAACATCCTCGAAATCAAACAGCTCAAAAAAAGCTTCGGCGACAAAGTCGTTCACCGTAACGTGAGCTTCGGAATTCAGAAAGGTGAGATCGTGGGTCTCCTCGGGAACTCGGGTACCGGCAAGAGCGTCATGCTTCGCTGCCTGGTGGGCCTCGAGACCATGGATGACGGCGAAGTCTGGTTTCAAAAGAAGCGCATCGATCTCTTGAGCGAAGAAGCGATGTTTAAAATTCGCACGAAGATTTCTTACGCTTTCCAAAGTGGCGCACTGTTCGACTCCATGAGCGTCTACGACAACATCGCTTACCCACTGCGCGAACATCAGAAGCTGACCATCGAAGAAGAAGAGAAGCGTGTGCAAGATATCTTGACCCTCGTGCATCTCAAGGACTCCGGAAAACTCTTTCCCTCGGACCTGTCGGGCGGCATGCAAAAGCGCGCAGGCCTCGCCCGCGCCATGGTACTCTCACCCGACGTGATTCTCTATGACGAACCGACCGCAGGCCTCGATCCCGTCAACGTGGAGAACGTGCTCGATATCATGCGCTCGTTTCGAGAGCGGGGCGCTGCTGGCATTTTTGTGACTCATGACATTCCCGCGGCTCAGAAAGTTTGTGACCGGATGATGGTCATCGATAGCGGCAAGATCGCCTTCCAAGGAACCGTCCAAGAATTTGATAACAGCAACGACCCCGTGGTGAAAAAATTCCACGTGAGTCTTTAAGGATTTTTATGCGCGCCAATGATAAATCAAACCTCGTCAAGGTCGGCATCTTCGTCACCCTGCTCACGGTCGTGTTGATGATTATGATTGTGGCGATCGGCAAAGAGTCGTCGCTGTTCGACAACCGGGTCACGCTGCGGGCCGCGGTGCCAAACGCGGAAAACCTTCGCCCCGGCGCCGTCGTCGAGCTGCGAGGCCTGCGGATCGGCTTCGTGGAGGAGATCGTGATCTCGGGCCAGGAGAGCGTGGAGATCCAGCTCCTCATCTCGGACAAGAATCTTCCGTGGATCCGCAAGGACAGCAAGGTCGAGATCAGCAACGCCGGCCTCGTCGGCGACAAGTACCTGCAGATCAAAGGCGGCACGCAGGAAGCCGGCGCGTTCGATCCCGCGAGCGACGTGCTCCAGTTCGAAGCCTCGTTTGATCTCAAGGCCATCGCCGCGAAGGGTGGCAACATCGCCGACAAAGCCGAACGCATCATGGTGAAGCTCGACGTACTCCTGGATGCCATCGATCCGGCGAAGCTCTCCACGACGATGGATGGTCTCGCGCGCACGGCCGATAACATGGGGCGCGCCACCGCTCCCATGCAGGCGACCATGCAAAAGCTCGAGAGCATGGCCGGTCGCTTCGACAGCATCGCTGAGCGCGTTCAAAGGGGCCCAGGAACGGCCAACTCACTGATCTACGATGATGGAGTCTACGAAGACCTGCGCAAGCTCCTCGGTGGGGCGGAACGGAATACGGTGATTAAGTACTTCATCCGCGAGTCGATCAAGAAAGCCCCGACTAAGCCTTGATGAAATTCACCGAGGATCATGTATTCCGCGCGGCCTTCCTCGTTCGTGACCCGCAAGCGGTCAACCTCTTCGTAGGTCACTTTGTGACCGTGCTCGGGAAATTGGGTCAGGCCAAAGGGCTGACCCGTGAAGAAGCCGAAGATGCCGTCCAAGAATGTTTCGATGTCTTCTTTCGCAAGCTCGGTGACATTCAAGCCGACGTCAAACTCTCCACTTTTCTCTTTGGAATCTTCCTCAACTCCGTGCGAGAAATTCGCCGCAAGCGCGGCCGGGTGGAAAGTCACGGAGACCTCGCGGCCATCGAACACCTGGTCTCTCAGCAGTACGACCAAAAGGGCCATTGGAAGACCGGCGTCGCTCCCAAGCCGATCGATGTCCTGCTCGCCTCAGAAGAAGGTGAGAAACTCCAGGAATGCCTCGACGGGCTTCCGGAGCGCCATAAGGATGCCCTCTTGCTGACCCTGCAAAATGACGAGGATCCCAAGGAGCTCTGTCACATTTTAGGCGTGAGCTACGCTAACTTTCGACAACTCCTCACTCGCGGGCGCCAGGCGCTGCGCCTGTGTCTGGAAAACTACGTAGGTGAGACCTAGATGCTAACGTGTCGTGAAGTGCCCGAAGAATTAACGAACCCCCATCTCAGCTTCCCGCAGAGGCTGCAGCTGCAGGCGCACCTGCTCATCTGCACGCGCTGTCGCGCCCTCCAGGCCCAGTTCGCGGCCCTCCACGAGGGCCTCCAGCGCTACGTGAACAAGAGTGAGCCCCTCGATCCGGCCCTCGCCGAAAAAATTTCCCGTGGATATCTCGGAGAGACCGACTAGTAGGACGACGGCACGTCGACCTGCGTGGCCCGCGACTCGACCCAGTTGCCGGGCTGGCGAACGATCTCGTCGCAGGACTCGATGTCGTGCGCTCGGACGATGTCGTCGCTGGCTTCGCAGTATTCGGTGCCGGCAACGGTCGCGGCACCGTCGGCTCGACCGCCGAAAATGCTGCTGAAGGTGTCATGGATGGCATCGGAGGCGGCGCTCAGCGTGTTTTGGATCGCGGCCCGCTCAGCCGAGAGACTTCGCGCCACTCGGCGCGTCGCCGGTTTCTCGAAGACCGTTCCCATGAGGTGCGGCGTCTTTGCGAACAGCGCCACAGGGTCCCCCTTCACGCGGTAGTGGAGTGTGTTCGTGTTGAGCCAGGAGTTCGGGCCCACCGGGACCGGCACGGCCGAAGCGTGGCGGCTATTTTCAGACAGCGCGATGGCGTGGCGAAACGTTTCGCTCGCGCCGAGAGCGTTGAAGGTCACGACCTTGATGCGGTTATCTTTTTTGAAATCCCCGAAGCCCAGAATGTCCTGGCGGACCTCGCGCATGACCGCCGCGCAGAACCCCTCCGCCATGGCACCGCCGAGACTGTGGCCCGTACACTGGATGCTCTTGCCCGACTTCACCCACGCCACTGCGCTAGGCAGATAGCGATCGAGGGCGAGCTTGAGTTGCTTGGAGCACTTGTTCTCAAAGGGATTCAAGTTGCAGTTCCAGTCGAGCAGAGTCTGGGAGCCGGCGAAGGCGAAGGTTTTGGTGGTTCCATCCGGAGACTCGCGGATGAACCCCTTGAGACCGAAGGTATTGAAGGCCATCACCGTGAGCTTCGGATCGTTTGGAGGTAACTGCTTGTAGGCGAGCTGGGACTCCTGCAGCAGCTGGAGATGGAGCCGCTGTTCGCGCCCCTGGCACGCGGCGAGAGTGTCGCGGTGGAGTCGGTCAGCGTCGGCGTCGCGCTGCCGACGGGCAGCCGGCGTTTGTTCGTTCGTGTTGACGGAAGCCAGCAGCCGCTCCTGAATGACCTCGAAGTCCGACTCGATGAAGAGCAGAAGATTCTGGAGCCCCGGGTTGTCGTTGTCGCACGGGCAGGCCAGCTCACGCTCTCTGGCACGGTTCATTTTGCGGATCGCGTTTTCACCCCGGGCGTTGACGATCGCCTGGGCTTCCTCGTTCGTGAGGGTGCTCGCCAGCGCCTGCATCTTCGCGACTTCAGCTTCCCGCTTACAGATTGGAAAATCCAGTGCCCAGAGAGGCAAGCTTGTGATCAGAAAGCTAAAGAGGATTAATGTTTTCATCTAGGGCATTATCTAGTGAATCAGTGGCGAACTCTAGATTGGTGAAGTTTACCCAACATAACATCTTAGATTCATTCGCAGAGTGACACAAACTCCGCCGTTTGGCCCGCCAAGAAAAGCTGTCAATTCGAGCCGGACCGCAGCCCATTCCACATGTTACTCAGACCTTTTTGGACACTGTGGAGGAGATTGATCGCCGTTTGGTCGATGCGCCGGAACCCCTGCTTCACGCTAGACCAACCATTTCTTGCTACCCGTTCAAACGTTCCCAGATCGTGGGCTTCCACGGGACCCAGAGTGCCGGCACCTGAGAGAGTTCGAATCTGGCCACACGTCGGAGGTTCGATGCGAGGTATGACGTCTCCGTTCACCACGAAGTGGGTGTTGTTAGACGCAAACCAGGTCGTCCGGATACTGGCTTCGTTACTGACCATGCTGGAACCGCCGAGTGAGCCGAAGGTGACGACGCGAATCCGGTTGTCCGCTTGCCGAGTACTAAAACTCGCATTCTGTCCCTGCATGCGCTCGAGCAACGTGGCACAAAACCCTTGCGCCAGGCCACCGCCGAGACTGTGCCCAGTGCAGGTGACTTTTTTTCCCTGGGCCATGGCCTGGACCATGGTGTCCATTAAAATCGCCACGGCGGCCGTGTGCTGAGTCCTTCCCTTAGAGACAAAATTCGAAACGACGTCCGCACCGTCCTCTGTCCCTGAAAACGCGATGGTGAGTTCTTCCGGATTCGTGCCGGCTTTTCTTAAGATATAGCCCTCGAGTCCAGTGGGGTGGCCGAATCTCCGCACGACGCTGAAGCCCGGCGGAACGACGTTGGTGTACACGCCGCGAGACATCGCGAGCGAATCGGCAAACACGCGTTGTTCGCGGGCCTCGCAGGCGCTGATGACTCCTACGATCCGCTGAGTCTCGGCAGGGGTGAAGCCATCAGGATTATCTAGCATGATCCCAAGTGCTCCCTCGATGTGCGTCTCTAAGTCAGTCAACACCGCGGGGCCGATGGTCGGACATTGGCAGTCATTAGATTGTGGGAGGCGATTACGGAAGGCATACACCGAG
>JAIXOY010000265.1 GCA_027486525.1 Pseudomonadota bacterium | reverse complement strand
GGGCGATCCGGTGCAAGGCCAGCCCGATCCGAACGGTCAGCCAGGGCAAGGGGAGGCCGGTGAGGGTGAAGGACAGAAGGAACTCGACGTAGAATTGTCGCTCGAGGAACTCGCGCGCATTCTCGGTGAGGAACTCGCTCTTCCAAACATCGAGCCGAAAGGCAAAAAAAGTCTGCATTCGACGACGGACAAGTACACCAACATCGGCACCTCGGGTCCTGATTCACTTCGGCACTTGCGTCGTACTTACAAGCAGGCCTTGAAGCGCCAGATCTCATCTGATTCTTACGATCCGAACAACCCAACCGTGGTGCCCATTCGTCGCGACTTCCGCTACAAATCTTCCCAGCCTAAGGTTGAGATGCAGAACGCGGCCGTCGTCATCTACATGATGGATGTGTCGGGGTCCATGGGGGACGAGCAGAAAGAGATCGTTCGTACCGAGTCTTTCTGGATCAACCTCTGGTTGAAGTCCCAGTATAAAGACATCGAGATCCGTTACATCATCCACGACGCCACGGCGAAAGAAGTCGATGAGCAAACCTTCTTCCGCACCCGCGAGTCCGGTGGCACCTTGATTTCGTCGGCGTTCAATCTTTGCAAAACCATCATCGACACCGATTACCCGCCGGCAGAGTGGAACATTTACCCGTTCCATTTCTCCGACGGTGATAACTGGAGCGCGGATGACACCAAGCTGTGCCTCGAGCTCTTGGACAACCACATCCTGCCGGCCAGTAACCAGTTCTGCTACGGGCAGGTGGAGAGTCGGTACGGTTCAGGCCAGTTCTTGAAAGACCTCACCGCCCGGTATGGCCAGGGCCACGACAAGATCACGCTCAGTAAAATTAAGAATAAAGAGGGGATTCTTGATTCCATCAAAGAATTCCTTGGGAAGGGCAAGTAATGAACCGCACCCGTCCGATCACCGGCGAACTACTAGCGCTTAAGAACGAAATCGAAGGCTATGCCATCGAGTACGGCCTGGACTTCTTTCCACAGATTTTTGAAGTTTGTGACTATGACACCGTCAACATCCTGGCCGCACAGGGTGGTTTCCCAAGCCGCTACCCGCACTGGCGCTTCGGCATGGACTACGACCAGCTCTCGAAAGGCTATGCCTACGGGCTACAGAAAATTTACGAGATGGTGATCAACACGGATCCCTGTTATGCCTACTTGCTCCAGGCCAACAACTGGGTCGATCAGAAAATCGTCATGGCGCACGTGTATGGCCACAATGACTTCTTTAAGAACAATGCCTGGTTCTCCGGCACGAACCGCAAGATGATGGATGTCATGGCCAACCATGGCACGAAGATCCGTCGCTACATGGAACGCTACGGCCAAGATGCTGTGGAGACTTTCGTTGATCGCGTTCTGTCCCTCGAGAACCTGCTGGATGTGAATGAACTCTTCGAGACACCAGAACTGCGCCGCCGTCGTCGCGATTCAACTGAAAAGAAAGAAGGCGCGGAAGACGAGTTTTTGGTGGATGACCGGTCCCAGGCCCTCAAAGCCTTCATGCGCACGAAGTCGCGTGCCGAGAAAAAAGACAAAGTCGCTGAAGTTGACACAACTCATCAAGACAGCCCGGAAAAACCGTTGGTCCGTCCGACGCGGGATATTTTAGGTTTCTTGATGGAGCACGCGCCTTGCGAAGAGTGGCAGAGTGACATCATCGCGTGTCTGCGCGAAGAGGCGTACTACTTCCTGCCTCAACGCCTCACCAAGATCATGAACGAAGGCTGGGCCAGCTACTGGCACTCAAAAATCATGACGGATCGTGCGCTCACGTCCGCGGAGATCATCGAGTTTGCTGATAAGCACGCCGGTGTCATGCAGATGGGCCGCCAGAACATCAATCCCTATAAAGTCGGCATCGAACTCTACCGCGACATCGAATACCGCTGGAACACGGGACGCTTCGGAAAAGAGTACAACGAGTGCACCGACATGAAAGAGAAAGCGGCGTGGGATCTTCGCACCAACAAGGGGCGCGAAAAGATTTTCGAACTTCGCAAGTCCCACAACGACATCTCATTCATCGATGAATTCCTCACCCCGGAGTTCTGCGAGCGTCAGCAGCTCTTCACGCACAAGTTCAACCCACGCACGGGACGCCACGAGATCGATACCCGTGACTTCAATGCCATCAAGCAGAAGCTGCTGATGCAGTTGACGAACTTCGGTCAGCCGGTCATTCAAGTCGAAGACGGGAACTACAAAAACCGTCGAGAACTTCTCCTGCGCCACAATCACCAAGGCGTCGACCTCGACGTGAATTACGCCCACGAAACCTTAAAGAATCTCTACGGGATTTGGCGACGGCCGGTGAATCTCGCGACGGCGTATGAAGAGAAAGAGGTGGTGTTCCACTTCGACGGCAAAGAGATGAAAGCCATCCACTAGTCGAGGGCCTATGGTGACTTGACGAGTTTGATGAGGGAATCGTCGAGCTCATCGATGTCACGCTGATCGAGGAACGTATCTTCCTTAAACGGCGAGGCACCCTCTGCGAGAAGCTCTTTGTCTAAGGAGATGGCCGGCTCCAGGATAGCCACTTCTTTCGGCTGGCCCAGGATCGTAACCAAATCTGGCCAGATGAATTCCGAACTCATCATCCAGCAAGCGACGAGGTCACCACCATCACACGAACTAGACCCGTAGCGCTTGAGGCGTCTCGCATCGTTCTGTCGAATCGCGACATAGGTGGAGAGCTGGGAAACTTCTTGAGCGGTGGCATCGCCGCCTTGTTGGTGGACCGATTCGAGGCGCTCGAAGGCCTCTTTCCACTGTTCGTTGGCGACGGCAAAAGCAGCAATCGTCGTGGATTTCTGCTTGCCGTTTCTTTCGTGGGTATAAATTCGATCTGCGAGCTTCATGCCTTCTTTCCATTGCTGGAGAAACCACGCCAAGGGAAGGGCACGTTCGACGGCATTGTGGGAGTTGGACTTCTCTTGCAACGCCAGCTTGAACTGCGCGTAGGCCAGTTCGGAGTTATTTCGGAGGATCCAGAGATTCCCTTTCATGTTCTCAACGTTGGGAGACTGGACATCTTCCATCAAGCGCCAAGAGTCGGCCAAGCGACCTTGACGGAAATAGATGTGCGCGATGAGTCCACGCAGCTCTTCGTCTTGGATGACGGAGTAGTCGAGGGCCTCGAGCGACTCCACCATCGTGCCTTCGAGATTAAGATAGAGGGAGAGTTTGAGAATGACCTTCAGATCATCATTGCTCAAGTTCACGGGACTGTACTTCCCGAGAATCGCCTTGCCGGCCCCGCGCTTTTTCGAAGCGATGGCGACCAAGGATTCCATCCACACCATGTCTTTGATCAAAACATCTTTGTTGTTTTCTTGTTTGCAGCGGCCCCATTCTTCGTCGAGCCCAGCGTTCTCTTTGACCGCGATCCGCATGACGATCTTCAGCGGGCAGATTCGGCTGAAGTTGGGATAGACCGTGAGCTCAGGCCTCGAGAGATAGGCGAGTGACCGCTTCCAGAGTCCATCCTGAAAATCTGCGATGGCGAGAAAACGATAGATCGAGGCCTTGAAATCATCGGCGGCGGTTTTTTGAAGTTCGTTGAGGCTGGCGCGCGCCTTTTCCGTTTCGCCATTGATGATGAAGAACTTCGCTTGGCGGAGAGCCTTTTTCTGTTCCACCTTGCTCTCTTCCAGTACCCGCTCGATGAGCACCTGCTCGAGAACAAAGTCTCGCCCCACAAGTTTTCCGCGCTGGCTCGTGAGCTCATTGCTGGGCGTGAGCAGCTGGCCCCAGCTGGATCTCGCGAAAACGAGCAAAAAGAGCAGTAGATACTTCATGGCTAATTCTTCGGCATATTTCGCCGAGAAGGTTACAAGAAGAGATATTTATGCTGACTAAAGCGCTCGGATATAGCCTGGCCACAACACTCGCACTGGCATCAGCTGCTAGCTATGCCCTCGTGCCCTTAGAAGGCCTCCTTCAGGGTGAAGTGTCCTCTGAAGGGCAGCCGGATCCTATGAGCTATGTTTTCCAGCAACAGCTCAGTTCTGATGAGTCGGCCAAGGCCCTCCACAAAACCTACATTGCCCATACCCAAGAGGCCCGCGGCCTGGCGCAAAGTTGCGAATTCATCGGTAAGGGTGAGTATGCCAGCCCTTCAGAAGAGGAGCGCGCCAAGCGGTCCGTCGTGGCGGCACTCCAGTACATCGGCCTTGATGCGACCGTGAAAGCGATCGGCGCCTACGCGAAGACGCTGCAAATGAGCGAAGAGAACTACGGCAAGCTCGTAGAGAATTTAATGACGACCAGCTGTTCGCCCAACCTGAGCGTCTACGGTCTTAAGCTCATCAAGCAGAACTTGCTGGCCTCATTTACTCGCTCTGACCTGAAGCTGCCGACCTACCCGGGCCAGCCGTTTGTGGCGAACGTGCTGACAGAAAAAAATAATGCGCTCGTGAGCAAAGAAAAAGAACTCAATCATACGCTGCAGAACTTCCGCGCGCTTTGTTCGTGGGGGGGGGAGACGCAGAATTATCGCATGCTTCCAACGTTGCTCTCAAATCCCTTGGTGATGGTGACGGTGTTGCGCCACCTGGATAATAAGACGCTGGCGTGGGACGCCGAATTCCAGCAAACAAATCTCTACGAAGGCAAGGGCGCCGTGCAGGTGACGTGCCAGAACCTCATCTGTCGCAAAGTCGACCATGCGGAATTTTTGAAAACGTTTCCACGCGTGATTGGCTCATCGGGAGTGAAGCAAGACCTCTACCGCTTGTGGTGCCATCATTTCCGTGAGCAAGAAGTCGTTGAGGGTGACCGTCAGCACCCCCAGGTCCGTGAGTGGCTTAAAAAAATGGAAATTTCTCATCACCGGCAAATGGCAGGTCAGATGGTGGCGCTCTTGACCGGTGTTCCAGATCTGATGGTGTTTACGGATAACTACCCAGCGTTGAAGAAAGATCTCCGCGCCTCTATTGATGAGCGCTGGGATACGTGGGCGAAGAAATCCCTCCAGGGCTTCTCGAAGGATTTACTTTACGAGGAATCTCTTGAGATCAAAGTCAGGCCACGCCGTGATGTGTTGCTGATCCGGCAGAATCTTTTCGCCGTCGATCTGAGTGTCACCATGGGCGAACTCGATCGTCTCCTGCAGACTGGTGATAAGTTGCGACTGGACGTGAACCTCAAGCTCTCGCGCAACTGGCTGCGATGGTTGCGGGTGCAGTCAAACGTTGTGAACCAAAAAGCCGATCCTGCTGCGGTCGAAGAGTTTATGGACCAGGTTGCATTGTTCTTGAAGCCACAGCTTGCGGGCAAGGCGAAGTATTTCCCGACGCCACTTTTCCGCGATGGTCTCGAGCATGTGCTGGCACAAGAGCTGGTAGAGCAAGTGCTGCGCTATGAAGGTGATTTTTTTGAGACGTATCAAGATAAAATGCTGACGGTTCCGCTGCGTTTTCACTATGGCATGTTCGCCCTTTCCTACATGCGTTACAAGGCCCAGATTAAGGCGCGTCAGAAGACCCTTGACTTATAAATCTTCGGGTCCATCTTACTCCTCATGAAGAAAGTTCCGACGAAACCCAGCGTGGTAGAAGTAGTGTCAGCGCAAGCGACGCATCTGCCGGTGGCCCGTGAAACGACGCTCCCGAGTGTCGGTGGCGCCCAGGATTCTTTCGCACTCTACCTCAAAGAAATTGCTCGCTACGACTTGTTGACGCCGGAAGAAGAGAAAGAGCTCACGCAAGAGCTCCTCGACACCGGCGATCTTGATGTCGCCAAAAAATTGGTGGTCGCCAATCTTCGCCTCGTGGTGAAAATCGCCATGGAGTATCGGCATGCTTGGCAAAACGTCATGGACCTCATCCAAGAAGGCAACATCGGTTTGATGAAGGCCGTCTCGAAGTATGACCCGTCCAAAGGCGCCAAGCTTTCTTACTACGCCAGCTGGTGGATTCGTTCCTATATCTTGAAATACATCTTAGATAACTTCCGTTTGATCAAAATCGGGACGACGCAAGATCAGAAGAAGCTTTTCTATAATCTCATGCGTGAAAAAGAGCGCCTCACTTCGTTGGGGATTCAACCGGGTGTGAAGCTGCTTTCCGAGAACCTCGGAGTTTCAGAGAAAGCGGTGGAGGAGATGGATCTTCGTTTATCCGGGTCTGGCCACGAGGTGAGTCTCGATATGCCGCTTGATAACGCAGAGGGCAAGTCGGTGCTAGGTGATCTACTTAAGGACCCTAACGCTGGGCCGGAAGAAACCTTGGCCCAGCAGCAGTCTCTTGAGATTCTGCAAGAGCATCTGGCTGATTTTGTTAAGGGGCTTAAGCCGCGGGACCAAGAAATTTTCAAAAAACGCCTGCTGAGTGAGGTCCCTGACAGCCTGCAGGAAATTGCTGATCAGTACGGAGTCTCCCGAGAGCGGATTCGCCAAGTCGAGGAGCGCCTCATGCAGCAATTAAAGATTTACATGTCAGACCATCTTCGTTAAAACTTCCTACAAGTTTCAATAACATGAGTCGCATTTCGCGGTTCTTGAACCTACAACTTGGTTTTGATCGAACGATCAAGGCTCGGGGTAAGGAGATCATCATGGCCACAGCACAAAAAAACGCAGAACTCACAGTTAAGTTCGGCAAAAGCGTGAAGGACACGGGTTCTACCGCTGTTCAGATCGCAGTTCTCACAGAGCGCATCAACGAATTGGCGCCGCACTTTGACAAGAACCCAAAGGACCACTCTGGGAAGCGCGGTCTTTTGAAGATGATCGGCTTGCGCCGTACACTTTTGAAGTACCTCGGCTCACGTAGCGAGACTGAGTATCAAAAAGTGATTACGGAACTCGGACTTCGTAAGTAGCATTAATTTAAGAGGGCCTTCGGGCCCTCTTTTGTTTTAAGATTACGTAATTATATAAGAGGCGGTGTAGGCAGAAGGGTCGTGATGGGTAAGAGGATTTAAGGGATATATGAGCGTGAAGAAATAAAAGTCTCACACTGATCTATCTCTAAAAACTCCACCATCTTCATCCCTCTTCTCCTCCTCATACAGTATTTGAACCTTATCCTTCACCGAGGGTAGGGTGTTTATTTTAGGAGATCGTATGATCAACAACAAAAAAGAATTTAAGATTAACTTTGGCGGTAAAGATATCGTCATCGAGACGGGCCGTCTTGCGAAGCAAGCCGACGCCTCTGTTCTCGTTTCCTGCGAAGGCACCCAGGTTCTCGTGAACTTGGTTTGCGCTTTGGACGTGAAGGACGGGCAAGACTTCTTCCCGCTTCTCGTGGATTACAAAGAGAAGTTCTACGCTGCCGGCAAATTCCTCGGCGGCTTCATGAAGCGCGAATCTCGCCCATCGAACAGCGAAATTTTGACCATGCGTTTGATCGACCGTCCCCTTCGCCCCTTGTTCCCAGAAGGGTTCATGTTCGAAACCATCATCACAGCGCAAGTACTCAGCTTCTCTGAAAATGGTGACCCAGAAATTTTGACTGGCTTGGGCGCTGCTGCCTGCTTGGCGATCTCTGATGTCCCTTTCGCAGGTCCGTTGGGCTTCGCGAAGGTTGGCCGCGTGAACGGCGAGTACCTTTTGAACCCAACCACAAAACAATTCGAAGAAAGTGAACTCGAAGTTTTGATCGCTGCCACTAAAGACGCCATCATGATGGTGGAAGGCGAAGCGAACCAAGTTTCTGAAACAGAAATGTTGGGCGCTTTGAACTACGGTCACGAACAGATTAAAAAGTTCTGCGCTCTTCTCGATACCATGACGAAGGAAGTCGGCAAGCCAAAGCGTGCTTTCGAATCAGCCGCTCCGAACACAACTTTGATGAATGCCGTTCACAAAGAATTCGCAACTGAAGCTCGTAACGTTTTGAACGTGTTGGTGAAAACTGACCGTATGCGTGCCACGAATGCGTTCACCAAGACCATCAAAGCTGCTCTTAAAGCTGATCCAGCGAAGTACGGTCTTGATGCAAACGGTGAGTTCGGTAAATGGGCCGCGAAAGCTTCTGACGAAATTCTCTACAAGCTCATGCGCAACGACATCATGGAGAAAGAGCAGCGGATCGCTGGTCGTGGTTTGACGGTTGTTCGCCCGATCGAGACTGAAACCAGCGTTCTTGCGAACGTCCACGGTTCATCTCTCTTTACTCGCGGTGAAACCCAAGTTCTTGCCACCGTTACCATCGGTGGTAAAGACGGTGAGCAGATGAAAGACAACATCACAGGTATCTTCTACGACAAGTTCTACTTGCACTACACCATGGCACCATTCTCAGTGGGCGAAGCACGCGGTTACCGCGGTGTGGGCCGTCGTGAAATCGGTCACGGAAATCTTGCAGAACGCGCGATCAAAAAAGTTATGCCCGACCTCGCAACCTTCCCGTACACCGTACGTGTCGCTTGTGAAGTTCTTGAATCAAACGGTTCATCATCAATGGGTTCTGTTTGCTCAGGCTCCATGGCGTTGATGGACGCGGGTGTTCCTTTGAAAGCTCCAGTGGCCGGTGTGGCGATGGGGTTGATCAAGGAAGGCGACAAGTTCAAGATCTTGACTGATATCCTGGGTGACGAAGATCACTTGGGCGATATGGACTTCAAAGTTGCTGGTACGAAAGATGGTATCACGGCGATCCAGATGGACATCAAGATCACAGGGATCACTCCTGAGATCATGCAGAAAGCGATGATGCAGGCGAAAGAAGGCCGTTTGAGCATTCTCAATGAGATGGCGAAGACGATCTCTAAAGAGCGCGCGGCCTTCAAGCAAGGTGTGCCACAAATTAAAATGACGAAGATCGCACCTGATAAAATCGGCGCGCTCATCGGTCCTGGTGGCAAAAACATCAAAGGCATTCAAGAAGGCTTCAAAGTCTCGATCGAAGTGGAAGAAGACGGAACGGTTAAAGTTCTCGGCTCTGACGTGAAGGTCTTGGACGAAGTGATTAACTTGATCGAACTTCAACTCTCGGGTCCTAAGCCAGGTACTGAGTACCTCGGAACTGTGGCCACCGTGAAAGAGTACGGCGCATTTGTGGATATCGCTCCGGGCATCGCTGGCCTCGTGCACGTTTCGGAAATCGCTGATGAGCGCATCCAAGACGTCACTCAGTACATTTCGGAAGGCGATCAAGTTAAAGTGAAGGTGATGGAAGTCGATCGCTTCGGTAAAATCCGTTTGTCGATCAAGGCCATCGCTCCATTGACGAAGAAAGGTTAATTCATGACAACGATGTTTGAAGTCAAAGTGCGCAAGCTTGCGCACTTTGACCCAAGCTTCGAGTTGCCGTTCTACGCCACGGCGGATGCCGCTGGTGCAGATATCCGTGCCTCGTTTCCCAACAAAGACTCCGTGACCGTCGCCCCAGGCGCACGGGTTTTGATACCCACCGGTCTCGCTTTCGAGATTCCCGCTCGCCATGAAATTCAAGTCCGCCCCCGTTCAGGTCTTTCGCTCAAGTCACCTTTGTTGGTGGTGAACGCGCCGGGCACGATCGATGCGGATTATCGTGGCGAAGTGCAAATCATCGTCGGCAACTTTGGAAGTGAACCTTTTGTTATTGAGCACGGACTCCGTCTTGCCCAATTGGTGTTCGCACCGGTGTGGCAGGCAAAGTATGTAAGCAGCGAAGTTTTAACAGAGACGGCACGCGGAGCGGGCGGTTTCGGATCTACAGGACGCTGAGGCCAGAGGCCGAAAATGGAGAAGAGTAAATGGATTTGAAAGTTCCTTACGCTAACGTCACAGATAAAAAACAGGCCTACGAAGCCGCCAAAAAACTCGTGCCAGAAGCTTTGGCTAAGTTCGGGGTTAAAGCCGACGTGAAACCAAGCGATGCCACCACCACCTTGTCTGCTAAAGGCAGTGGGTTTGAAGTCCAGATTTCATTCACAGATACTGAAGCCCAAGTGAAGCTCGATCTAGGCTTCTTGCTCAAGCCCCTTAAGGGCAAAGTTCTTGAAGCGCTTGAGCGCCAAATCAAAAAAGTTGTCTGAGGGAGATCGCGTGTCACATAAACTGACTCTATGGCCGGAAGGGGAAGTGCTGGACATGAACGGTGAGGAATCACTGCTCGTTCAGCTCACCAAGGCCGGCAAGTTCATTAAGTCGAACTGTGGCGGCCACGCCAGCTGCAGTGACTGCATCATTAAAGTGAAAGGCGGGGAGTCGTCACTGACGCCGCCGACCTTTGAAGAGATGCGCCTCTTGGGGAACATCTTTCACATAACTAAAGAACGCTTAAGCTGCCAAACCAAACTCACGGGTGATGCTTCCATCGACATCACTGAGCACGCCAAGAAACCGGTGGCGAAGAGCAAGCCGGTGCCAAAAAGCTCCACTGTCATCGTTCGCAAACGCGAAACCCTGCAAGAAACCGCGGTGAGAAGTCAGGAAAAAGATGAAGTAAAAAAGCCCGACGATTGGTATCGTCATTGGGATAAGCCAGAAACTAAGGACGCTTCTAAGTTTAAACACGTAGGTGGAAACAAGCGCCCGAAACCGTTCACCGATGCCGAGAACAATGACCCCGACGACGGGGATAAGAAATAGGAGTTTGCATGTCGACTGCTGCCACCACGGCCCAAGCGGGCACCAAGAGCGAAGCGGGGAGATTTCCGCCGCAGATCAAGTTCATCGTAGGTAACGAAGCCTGTGAGCGTTACAGCTACTACGGAATGAAATCGATCTTGGTCGTTTTCATGATCCAAGTCTTGCTCATGCAAGAAACTCAAGCTACTTGGGTTTACCACCAGTTCTCATCGCTCTGTTACCTGTTCCCACTCTTGGGCGCCTTCATCTCGGATCGGATCTGGGGGAAGTACAAAACCATCCTTTATCTTTCTCTCGTTTACTGTGCTGGCCACGCCGTGCTCGCTATGTGGGAAAACGCGACTGGTCTTTACGTCGGTTTGTTCCTCATCGCGTTGGGCTCTGGCGGTATTAAGCCGTGCGTGTCAGCTCACGTCGGGGACCAGTTCAAGAAAGGCCAGGAAGCCGCTTTGGCGAAGGTCTTTAACCTGTTCTACTTCATGATCAACTTCGGTTCATTCTTCTCGACCATCATCACTCCATGGACCCTCAAGCACTACGGCCCAAGCATTGCTTTCGGCGTCCCCGGTGTTTTGATGTTCATCGCAACGATCATCTTCTGGATGGGCCGTAAGCAGTACGTTCACATGCCACCTACAAAAGCAGATGGTAACGGCTTCTTGAGCACGCTCAAGACCGGTCTCACGGCCGAAGGCACGGGCACGATCTGGGAAAAAGCAGCGAAGAAGCACGGCCAAGAAGCGGCCGACGGTGCGAAAGCTGTTTGGGACATCACTAAGGTGTTCGCAGCGGTTTCTGTGTTCTGGGCCCTCTTCGATCAGCACGGTTCAAGCTGGGTTATTCAAGCGACAAAAATGGACCTCATGTGGATGGGCATCCAGTTCGA
Organism: Pseudomonadota bacterium; assembly: GCA_027486525.1. GTDB lineage: Bacteria > Bdellovibrionota > Bacteriovoracia > Bacteriovoracales > Bacteriovoracaceae > UBA6144. The sequence goes on along the minus strand of JAIXOY010000265.1, from coordinate 1,963 downwards.
AGCTTCTCAGATCTCTGCCTGGAACCCGATCATGGTGATGGTCTTGATTCCGATCTTCTCATTCGGTGTGTACCCAGGCATCACGGCCTTGGGTTACGAAATGACTCCGCTCCGTCGTATGACGTGGGGCATGTTGATGACCGGCTTCGCCTTCGTGTTGGCAGCTTTGATCCAGATCCAACTGGACGGCGGCAACCAACTCAACGTGATGTACCAGTTCTTCCAATACCTCGTGATCACCATCGCAGAAGTGATGGTTTCCATCACCGGTCTTGAGTTTGCTTACACGCAAGCTCCGAAGAGCATGAAGTCTTCGATCATGTCGATGTGGCTCTTGACTGTGTTCTTCGGAAACCAGTTGGTGTCTTTCATCACCAAGATCGAACTCTACCCAGTGGCCAGCGCCGGCTACTTCTGGTTCTTCGCAATCACGATGGGTGTCTTTGCTTTGATCTTCGCCTTCATGGCGAGCAAGTACAAAGTTCGCAACTACATGAACAGCTAATTTGCGCTAACTGCACAAATGAAAAGGGCCCCGGAAGGGGCCCTTTTTTTTGGTCGTTAGTGATCTTTTCCGGGGAACCAGGCGGGGCTGCGTATCGGAAAGATGGCCGGATCCATGGTGCTCAGGGAGCAGCTACTGGTCGCCGAGTTGGTGAAGACGAGGTAGTCGTCCCAATCGGCCACGTCGTTAAAGTTATCAAAGACAAGATAGGGGTTCGTTTGGGCTGACCCTGCGTCCATCTTCGCTGAGGCGCTGAAGACGTCGGAGATGTTACGGAACTCTTGCGTGGTGGGTGAAAAGTTTCGGTTCCACTCGCGCACCACAAGACGGATCCGAGCCTTCACGTCCAGGGCGCGGTCGAGGCACTCGAAAGAGTGAGACGGCTGTGCCCTCATACGACTATTGCTCCACTCACGGCGAGGGTCATCGAAAACGTAACCTGAAACCGTGGTATCGGGAATGCCCGCACGCCACGGATCGTCGGCGAGAATGATCACGTCAAACTGTCCATGAGTCGCGTCCTTCTCCTGGGTCGTGCCGCCGCCGGGGAGCGTGGTACCGAGGCGGACGTATTCGTCCATCGCGTCAGCATCGTAGCCCGGCGAAAAAGTGGGACTTGTGTTGAAGTTGGTCACCGAGGTGAAATTCGGCATGCCGGAGCATTGGCGCATGAAGTTCGACATGTGGAGGTTGCTGTCACGGGTTAGGTCGCGGCTCACGGACAGGGCATTCGTCGAGCCACCAGCGATTGGAATTTCTGTGATGAGGCCGTCAACGCCTTCGAGGAAGCTAAAGCCCGCACCAGTAACAATCGGGCTCGCCGGTCCACCCATGCAGGCCCGCACGTTACCACCGCACTCCTTCAAAGAGCTCCCTCCGCTGATGGCCGAGAGGGCCGGCACCGTTCCAGGAGCGTCGACGTTCACGGTGTGAAGCCTGTACTTGCCTTCGTCGCAGTTGATGTCGTCATCGGTATAGTCGAACGAGCAGAGTTCGGATTCTGAATCTAGCGCCACCGGAACCGCTGAGGCCGAGAGATTGAGCGTACCGAAACTGACCGCCGTCGTGCCGTCGATGTTGACGTACTTGCCGCAGAGCTCGTCCAACGTGGTGAAGGCCGACGAATTGGTACCGAAGGACGGAACCACACTGGATCCGAAATTTTGCAAAGCAATGTCGGTGCACACAAATTTGACCACTTCACGCGGTTCCCCTGACAGCCGAGCGGTCACGCCTGGTTGCAGACGATAGTAGGAGTTGGGCGTGGTGGTGATGAAGTCGCAGGTTTCCGGATCAGAAACCGCCTTGATCTTAAAGCCGTTAAAGAAGAGCGCGTACTCCTCGGCTTCCATGAAGCAGGTGATGTCGCGGGTCGAGTCGAGTGTGTCCGGGACATCGATGACGTCTTCTACGGAGCATTCGACAGTTCCTAGTTCGTTGGCCTTGTGAAGTGTGTAG
>JAIXOY010000117.1 GCA_027486525.1 Pseudomonadota bacterium | reverse complement strand
CACAGTGCTGTCAGCCAGGTCTGTGTTTCTTTCCAGGCGTAGATATCTTTCACCAGTTGGTCCGCCGAGATCATCGGCACGCCCTGCTCTTTCAAAAACGCCGCGACGGTGGATTTTCCGGAAGCCACGCCGCCGGTGAGCGCCACGATCGGGTAGGAGCGTCCATGCAAACGCTGCTCAGATGTGAGACGTTTCCACTTGGCCGCCAGCGCCTTCATTTCGTTTTTTCCTTGGCCTTCACCCACAGAGCTTCCATTTCTTGGGCGGTCATTTTTCCCATCACCTGACCGCTGTCTTCGGCGAGCTTTTCCACCATGTGAAAGCGTTTGAGGAATTTTTTATTTCCGTTGCGCAAGGCCTCTTCGGGATCGACCCCGAGGTGGCGCGCGAGTTGCGCCATGCTGAAGAGCAGGTCGCCCATTTCATCGGCCACACGACTCTTATCGAAGTGTCCGCCTGGCGGAAGTTCGTCTTTCAACTCCTGCCACTCTTCTTCTACTTTGTGCATGACCTGCCGGTGATCTTCCCAATCAAAGGCGACCTTGCCCGAGGCGATCCCAATCAGGTGAGCCGTTTTGAGTGCGGGATTATGCATCAGCTTGTAGGGGATGGTGGAGCGCTTGGCTTTTTTTTCTTCGTGCTTGATCACTTCCCAGCGCTCTTTGACCTGCTCCGGGGTGAGACCGGTTTCCGTTTGTTCACCGAAGACATGGGGGTGGCGATGTACGATCTTCGTCGCCAGCCTGCGGGCCACGTCTTCTAGATTGAAGTGTCCGGCTTGCTCGGCGATCCGCGAGTGAAGGAGGACCTGCAAAAGTACGTCACCGATCTCTTCGCACATCATCGCGGCGTCGTTCATTTCCACGGCTTCGACGTACTCGTAGGATTCTTCGAGAAGATAGCGCAGCAGTGTTTCGTGGGTTTGTTCGAGATCCCAAGGACAGCCCCCCTGCGGGTCACGCAATTTGTTGATGACCCGGATGGCATTTTCTAATTCAGGATAGGCCATGTTTTCCCCTCAAGAGTCGTGCTAGCATGAAGCATGGCTAAACTCATCGTTGAGACTCATGCAAGCGTTACTCTAACACCCGTGGCCCGTCGATGGCTCGGCCTGGCAGCGGAAATCGCTGCGGTCGATCTTTCCTCTAGCGTACGCGAAGCTTTATTGAACGTCATGGTTTGCGGCGATGGACGGATGCGCACGATGAATCGTGAGCATCGCGCTAAAGACAAAACGACGGATGTGCTCTCGTTTCCGGCCTAGACAAATCTTCGCCAACCCAAGAATTGGGATTGGATTGCTCCGGGTGTTCTTCCCCTGGGTGATTTAGTGATTTCTTTGCCCCAGGCCCGTCGGCAGGCGAAGCAGTTTGGCGTTCGCCTTGAAGAAGAGTTGGTGCACTTGTTCTTCCATGGCTTTTTACATCTCTTGGGATTTGATCACGAGGTCAGTGTGAAGGAAGAGAAGCTGATGCAGGGGCATGAGGCGCGGATGTTGGAAGCGTTTGCGAAGGCGCGCGCGAAGAAAAAAATGAAGTAAAGCTCGTCGACTCCGGCTCCTGCCTCTCGTCGACATACCGGTCATCCTGACCATAAAATAGAAAAGGCTCCCGAAGGAGCCTTTTCAAACATTACTGAAATCTAAAAATCGAAGAACTAGCGAACGATGCGTGAACCGCGGTTCGGGTAGGTCGCTTCAGCGTACTTCAACGCAGCGGCCAAATCGATACGACCGCCAGTCACCATTTTTCCAGCGAAAGCTGAAACTGGTGTAACCGACTTCATGAGAACGTCTTTGATCTCAAGCGCCGTCAACTTCGGGTAGTACGTGAGAACTTGAGCAGCCACACCTACAGTTGTAGGAGTTGCCATCGAGGTACCCGACATCGACTGGTAGCCGTTGTTTGGAGTCGTGGAGAAAACGTCTTGGCCTGGAGCTGCCACGTCAACGTTCACTTTACCAACGTTAGAGAAAGAAGCGAGACCGCCAGAAGACTGAGTCGCTGCGATCACCAAGAGGTGTTCGTTAGTGTATGAAGCTGGGTAGCGGAGGTTGGTGTCGATGTCGAACCAACGGAATGGGCCCCATGAATCGTTACCGGCAGCAGCCACGACCAAGGTGCCGTATGTTTCGCCGATGTGCTTGATGGCTTCGGACACGACCATACCGCCTTCATTGACCGCTTTGCCGAATGAGCAGTTGATCAACTTCGCGCCGTTCTTCGCAGCGTAGAGGTACGATTCAACGACGTTCTTGTCCGTTTCGTCACCGCTGTTCGGAACCGTGCGGACTGCCATGATTTGCACGTTCGCCGCGATCCCCGCAATACCTTTGCCGTTGTTCTGTTTTGCACCGATGGTGCCAGAAACGTGGGTCCCGTGTGAGTGCGTGTCCATGGGGTTGCTAGTCGCAGTGCCATCAGCATTACGGTCGATGGTGTTGATGCCGTTGACGTCATCGATGTAACCGTTATTGTCGTCGTCGATGCCGTTCGCAGCGATTTCGCCTTTGTTCACCCACATCACATCAACGAGGTCTTCGTGCTTGTAATCAACGCCGGTGTCGACAACCGCTACGATGATGTTCTTGGCTGCGCGGTTCGGAAGCTGGCCGTAAGCCTGAGTCACCGAAACGCCGAACCGAGCCGCGTCGTTGAAAGCCCAGACGCGCGCCGCTTGTGGATCGTTGAAAGAAACGTCTTCGGCCAAGGCCGGCTTAGACTTGTTCATTTCGGGAAGTGCAAGGTCGCGCTTGCCAGCGTAGAAAGATTTCTCAGTCCATGCGATCGCACTTTCTTGGCGCAAATCGTTTTCCAACAAAATAGCGTCTGGAGTGGTGATCTCGTAGATCTCACCAAAGAGGTGCTTACTATCTTCAATCAAAGCGTGAGCTGGAAGTTCAGCACCTTTATTGAGTTTGACGAAGAGAGTGTTTTGCTCAAAACGCACGGTTTGTGCGAAAGCGGCGCCGACCGTAAGGAAGGCGATTAAAGCGAGGCCAAATTTGCGCATGGGAAATCCTTTGCGAAGTTAATGAAGAAAGATGCGCGAGTAGGTTACGCGGTTATTCGTAAAATCAACAACTTACAATGTCTTACATTCTTTGCGAAACCTTAACATGCGGCTTAAAGCCTTACCTTTTTTCACGGTTTGTCATTCAGGAACTAACCTTAACTCCCTGATTGGTACAATGCACAATGGAAGAGGCAACTTTTGCAACCCGTCTGAATTTTGAGGCTTGGTTGTTAGAATGGTGGAATAACAAGGTTTTACACTGTGCTTAAGAATCGTCATTTAATTTTATTCACTTTGCTGCTCTCGGGCACGGCCTGGGCACGCCAAGATTTCACCGGATCGGTGGGCGCACTTTCCAATCAACTCGCAGATGGCGTGGGTGCTGTGAATGGCAACCGCTACAACATGGATCTCAGTTTTGACTATCATCGCCTGCGTCCCAACGAGCTCGAGCGCCGCTTTACAGTCAATGCTTTGATGAACGATCAGAGTAGCGCGATGTACTCGGTCAACGAAGCCTACATCGCCCATCGCTGGGGCCGTTCAGAATTACAAACAGGTCGCTTCAAACTCGACTGGTCTGATGTCGATAGTCACTGGGGTTTCGGCAAGGTCAACAATCGTCAAAACTTCACGGGCTTTGATCCGAGTCAGGAAGGTCTTGTGGGGATGATCCTGAAGCGGCACTACGCCAATGGTTTCCGCTTCCACGCTTTTGCAACTCCACTCTACGTCCCGGAGCTCAACCCATCGCTGGATGTTG
>JAIXOY010000010.1 GCA_027486525.1 Pseudomonadota bacterium | reverse complement strand
TCTGGAGCATTGTTTTGAGAATTGTTCTTTACGTTAGATTCACCTCTGAAAATCCTATTCCCGTGCGAAGGACCAAAAGAGGCCGCAACCGCCGTGCCGTAGGGGTCTCGAATGCCGTTCTTAGCCTTCCAACTTGTGTACCCAGTTCCCTTGATGTCTTGTTTCACGATGCAGTTACGATACGCATCGTTATGTAAGTCTTTGCAAGCCACTTCTCGCAGATACCGATTGAACTCGCCACACATCAAATGCACCACTTGAGACTCGTTGGAGCGAGTCACATAGTCGGCGTCGACATCTTTTTTAATGGCTTCGCTAAATTCGGGACTCATGATGCCCCCCGAAGAACTTGGAAAGCCAATAATGTCATCCCACTTTTCTTTACCTTCGACACCCGCGGAACATTGAGCCGCGTGATAGGTCATGCATGATCCGAGGTGGTTCTCAGGTGTGCTTTTGACATCGCACAGTCCGTAGTCAGGAACGGGTCTCTCGCCAGGGAAGCTTCTCGTACCGCGCAGATGGGCATGGCTAAATGCTTGCTGCATGAACCCCGGACTCCCGATGAAATCCGGTTTCGTGCAGGCGATTTCTTTAAGTTGTTTCTGTAGATCGTCACAACTCTCATTGATTTTATCGGTTGGGCGCGACTCACTCGCGTTGGCAGCTAACAGCTGTTGCTTGACGTGGGACCTGACAATTTCAGCCTGAGTGCTCATTTCATCCAGTGCGGCCTGGAGCTTTGCCGGGTCCACGGGCGAGGCAGCTAATCCGTGATACTTCTCAGAAGATAGATGCTCTAAAAATGCTACTAACTTATCAATCGTTGCTTCGAATTCGCTGCCAGACTGCAACTGCAGTAAAGTCATCATACCAGGGAAAATTTCCATCGCACTCAGGATCTGGCTTTGACCATCAATGTCAAGCTGTTCGGACCTTGACCCACCAGATCTCTTGTTGATTTTCCAGGTCTTCAAATTACGGATCATTATGTCTTTCGATATGCCGCGACCAAAGGATGAGCCGTCAAAGCCTAGACCTGCTGGTCTTGCCGCGATAGCAGAATTCAAGGTGATCGGCAATAGCGAAAGTGCCCGTTTGTCTTCGCTCGGCATGCAATCCACGAAGCTGTCTTGCGACCTCTGTAGGTCGGGAGTGCCCGCTGGATACCGGTAGAGCTTGGTGGCGTTCCTGTTTACTTCGAGGACATTTTCAAAGTTCGTCTCTGGTGTAAGTTCTTCGCCCAAGATAACTTGGATCGCCCGATTGAAATCTGAGCGTAATGCTGGATCAGACGCTGCACCACACGTGGGGTCGCTGATATCTCGCAGCATGTTTTGGTAAACCGTTTTTGGGTCACAGCTCGGTGGAACAGTCGGTGCGGTTACTTGCGCTACCTTCGAACTAGGGGCACTGTAAGCGTAGTATGCCGTGATCTGCGATGCGTATTGATTTGACCATTGCTGGAGCATGTACTGGTAGCCGATCCGACGAAGGTGCTGAGCTTGCACTTCACTCGTATTTTTAAAGTCTCTACTCCCAGCCGACAGTCTTCCCAGGCAGGCGCAGTAATTCGAAAGATTGTTCGCATCGGGCAGGCAGGCTCCGTCTCTGACCAACTCAAGAAACTCGGGGGTGAGAGACTCCGCAACAAACGGACATTGAGTATGAGAGAATGAAGCGGGCCCAGCAGGTCGCGCTGAGGTGCCACCAGCTGGAACGATAAAAACGGTATGTAAGTCGGCTGCCGCTTGTGCGGCCACACCTAATCCTAATACGGCTTGCTGGTCCTCAGCGTTGGAAGGAGCAACCCCAGGTTCAACAGAAGGCTGTTGCGTGGAATCTAGGGCCTTGAGTCGTTTCACGAGCTCCCCTCCACCTGAATGCTGCGCATTGGCATAGAAAGCTTGGCTCGCTACGATCAAGGCTAGAGTGAAGAAAATGCTTTTCGGACGTAATCTCATATGAACTCCCATTCTCTTGGGCTTTTCGGTCGGGTTTGTGTTCTCCTTGAGTTTGCCGTGAGATGACCCCTAGAAGACTTTATTATCGAAGGCTTGCAGCAGAAGTCCTGTGTTCTTAAGTCCTTAGGACTTTCCTGTGTGCTTTTATGCTTTCTAAGCACTGATAACAAAAGATGGCACTCTTGACCCTTCGACCCGCAGAGGACTAAATCCCCTTATGCAGGCACCTCCCGGACATACCCTCATCACGACTGAAGATGGCTCCACCACACTTCACTCTCAGCGCTTTGATGAGACCTGCCACTCAACCTCAGGGGCACGCGAAGAAACCCGCATTCATTATCTCGAGGGTTGCCGCGTTCACGAGCTGCTCACGAAGCATTCGCACGTCCATCTCCTCGAAGTCGGTTTCGGCACGGGCCTGGGTTGGCAAGAAACGCTCGCCCTTTCGCAACAGGTGCCCACGACTTTTTTGACCTTCGTTTCTTTAGAACTCGATGAAGAGCTCGTGACATGGGCCCTGCCGCAAGCAACGCGCTATCAAGCAGGCGAGCGCGTGTGGTACCAACAAGACTTCCCCACCGCACAGCTCAAAGTCATCGTCGGTGATGCCCGCACCACTCTTCCGTTTTGGGAAGGCCATCTCGAAAAATTTCATGGGATCTATCAGGACGCGTTCTCACCGCGCAAGAATCCTACGCTCTGGACGACACAGTGGTTTGCGTACCTCGGCAGCCTCAGTCTTCCCGGTGCCCGCCTCTCCACTTACTCCGCCAGTATTTCTATCCGCAAGGCCCTTCACGCCGCCGGCTGGGGCGTTTTTCCTGGAGCAGCTTTTGCGCGTAAGAAATCCTCCACGCGTGCGTGTTGGAATGAGTCCAGCGACGCGGGTCTTTTGGCCGAGCTCGAAAAACACCCCACACCGCCGCTCTCAGACACGGAGACCCCATGACCCCCCTCTGCACGCAACTCAAACTCTCCACTCCCATCGTCCAAGCGGGCATGGTCTGGGTGTCGGGTGGAAAACTTGCCGCTGCTGCTGCGAACGCGGGGGCGCTGGGCACCATCGGTGCGGGTTCCATGAAACCGGATCTGCTCGCGCAGCACATTCAAAAAGCCCAGGGCCTCACGAAAAATTCTCTCGCCGTGAATGTTCCCCTTCTCTACGACAAGGCCGAAGAACAGATCGATACCGCTCTCCGCTTAGGGATTCGAATCTTCATCACCTCCGCGGGCTCGCCGAAAATTTTCACCAAGAAACTCAAAGATGCGGGGGCCTTCGTGATCCATGTCGTCGCCACACCAGACCTCGCCAAGAAATGTGAAGCGGCCGGTGTCGATGCTGTGGTCGCCGAAGGCTTCGAGGCCGGCGGCCATAACGGTCGCGATGAACTCACCACTTTCGCTCTGATCCCTCAGGTGGTCGACGCCGTAAGGATTCCTGTCATCGCTGCGGGGGGTATTGCCGATGGACGCGGCATCGCGGCCGCGCTCGCTCTCGGCGCACAGGCCGTGCAACTGGGCACGCGTTTTGTGGCGACCCAAGAATCAAGCGCCCATGACAATTTCAAGCAAGCGATTCTGAGGGCCCAGGCCACGGACACCATGCTGATGATGAAGCGCACGGTTCCTGTGCGTTTGATGAAAAACGCTTTCTACGAAGAACTCAAAGCGGCGGAAGAAGTCTGTGCGGATAAAGAGCAACTCCTCCAGATCCTGGGCCATGGCCGGGCCAGGGCCGGCATGCTGGAAGGCGACCTTTCGGCCGGAGAGTTGGAGATCGGCCAGATCGCCGGGCTGGTCCGAGACATCCCTACTGTCGAGGCCCTCGTGGCCCGTTTAATGGAGGAGTACCGAACAGTTTCTCGCGCTTTTCCTGTGTTCCCGAAGGTTTAAGCAACGCTACTTTTTTTCACGCTGCCTTCTCGTTGGCCTAAACGAGGATATAACACTGGGGTTCATAACAAGGAGCCCCCCATGAAAACTCTTTTTGCCCTCGGTCTCTGTTTATCTTTGAGCGCACTCGCAGCTAGCCACAAAGTCCTCACCGTTACGAGCGATCGCGACAAAGACGTCACCACTCTTACTATCGATACCAACGGTAACGGAGAGGCCACATCACTGAAGGTGACGACCTCCGGCAACGGCATTCTCGTTAACACGACGACTTTCACGATGGACCAGGCACGCCAAGGCCGCGCCATCCTCTTCAAAGCCGACAAGCACGAAGTCATCCGGCTCGGCCTCGAGGAACGGTTTGAGAATATTTACGGCGGGCCAGTGAAGCTCGACTATCTGGTGAATGGTATCGTGGGATCACGCAAGACGATCGCTCTCGAAGCTGTCAGAGAAGGTGATCGCTGGGTCGTCAAGAGCAATGGCAAAACGGTCACGAATGCTTTTGTTAAAATCAACAAAGTTCTGGGCAAGGCCGTCGGCGTGAGCAAAATAACTTTCTAAGTAAAAAAAGGGGCGCTTCTGGCGCCCCTTCTTATTTAGCCTCTCTCAAGTGCCGCGATCCGATCATCCAAGCTCGGGTGCGTCGACAAGAAATTTAAAATCCCCTTTTTCGAAGAGATCTTCATCGCATTGAACGATTCATGGGAATCATCCACCATCTCTAGCTTCCCCTTCAAGCGCCGAAGCGCCGAGATCATCTTCGCGCGACCCGCGTACTGCGCGCCGCCCTTGTCGGCACGGAACTCGCGGATGCGACTGAAGTACGCGATCACGAACATGCCGAGGAAGCTGAAGGCGACTTCAAACACCATGACGATCATGTGGAACATGAAGCCACCAGCGACCGGTGACCGCTCGTCATCGCCGTCCCGATTGCCCGCCATGACTTGCGACAGAGCGAAGGCGGCAATGCGCGCGAAGAACATCACGAAGGCGTTCACCACACCTTGCACCAGGGCCATGGTCACCATGTCGCCGTTGGCGATGTGGGCGACCTCGTGGGCGAGCACGCCTTCGACCTCGTCGCTGTTCATCTGCTGCAGCAGTCCCGATGAAACCGCGACGAGCGAATTATTTTTCGACGGGCCCGTGGCGAACGCGTTCACCTCCGGCGATTGGTACACGCCCACTTCCGGCATCTTGCTCATGCCCGCTTGCTTCGCGTAGAAGTGCACTTTCCGCACGAGGTCCGCGTACGCGCCGCGCTCGTCGACGATCTCCACGCCCATCATCCGCTTCGCCATGAACTTCGAGAGCATGAGCGAGATGCCGGAGCCGACAAATCCCCACACCAAGCAGAAGATCATGAGCGCTTGATAGTTGATTCCGTTAGCAGACAGCCAGTTGTGGCCGCCGGTAAACATCAACACGATATTCACAGTGACCATCACCAAAATGTTAGTCAGGACGAATAAGAAAATACGTTTCATGAAGCCTCCATTAAGCATTCTTTACTTAAGATGGGGCCGGATCTCGTTAGCGTCAAGGTAAGCCGATGCCAAACATCTGAAAGGGCACGGTTTTCTACATTTTTGATGATTTTGAATCAGCAAAATTGAACCTAACGGCGCTTCGCAGCATTAAATTCTGAACTTCTATTTCCTTTCATTAGCTTTCCACCACTTGAAGAAGCTCGCTGCATGAAGCTATCGTAAATGGATTCATTCTCGGAGGTTATCCATGACTCGTCTTCTCGGCGCCGCTCTGATTCTTTTGTCGTTCTCGGCCCAGGCCTACATGACTCAAGTCGAGGCGGAATACCGCTATCTCGCCTTCGCTGAAACTATTTATCACGGAGAAGTGAAATCACTCGTGGCTTTCGATGCCCAAGAGCAACGACTCCTTGTCGATGCCATTTGGGATGCACAAGAAGAGGGCAAGATGGATGTGCGCGATGTGCTTGTCGCCATAAACTCTGAAGTCTTCCCACTTTCAGAACAACTTCGTTTAGCGGTCGTGGGACATCGTGCCGGTGAGCGCACTGATCTCAACGCTCTCGCCACCGCCGTTCTCACCGAAATTCAAACCGACAAACAACTCGCGACGCTCGTCGTATCTCTCCAGTATGACTTGCAGGCGATGGGCCTAGATGACCTCGTGACTGCGGCTCAGCAACTCATGCCGGAAGTGACGGGTTGGGTTTCTGCATCTGAAAAACCCGTGGGCGATCAAACTGCCCTCGCCCTCGATCTGTGGAATCATGAACCTGACCTCTCTCGCTACGAAGGTGGTGCCTACGAAAGCGGCATCAAACTTTACATGTTCTGCCGCACGAATCGTCTCCACGCCTGCATCCTCACCCTGCGCGGCGATCGTTTCGAACGCATGACCAACGCAGACGGAACACTTTGGACTCAACCCGCGCTTGTATCATCGGCCCGCGGTCTTCCGTCTTACCAGCGCAACGGCAACACTCCGGCGGGCATCCATCACATCGATGGCGTGATGCCCTCAGCTGACCAGCAAGTGTCGTTCGGTAAATTCCGTCGTTTGATGTTGGACTTTGTTCCGGCCTCAACTAACGAAGCGAAAACGAAGTCTCTCTTGCCGCCCTCCTCACTCGAATCGGCTTGGTGGCGTCCGGCCAGTGTGGCCCGTGACGTGGGTCGCAGTCTTTTCCGGATTCACGGTACCGGCAAAATGAACATGGATCCCACTGCTACCTGGTTCCCGTTCATGCGCACCAGTGGCTGCGTGGCCCAGCGAGAAAACACGTACAATGGAATCGAGTACCGCGATCAACGCAATCTCTTGGATACGCTCATGAAGGCTCAAGGGCTGGCGGTCAATGCGACGAATGAGACGGCGATCAAAGGTCTCCTCTTCATCATTGAGATCAACGACGAGGACCGCTCGGTCACTCCGGCGGATCTCAAGAAGATCGGAATCCAGTAGCGCCTTGAACCTTTTTACGACTTCAAGCGCACTCAAAGACTACCGCCTGCTTGATAGCGGCGAAGGCATGAAACTCGAAGAAATTTCGGGCGTTCGTGTCTCTCGCCCTTCCCCGCAGGCCATCTGGCGCAAGCGGCTCGGCAACGACGAGTGGCTGAAAGCGACGAGCACCTGCAGCCGCACCAAAGAAGGCGGTGGCCAGTGGCAGCACCAGAAGCCGCTGCCGAAAGAAATGTGGCTGCGCCATGAAGGCAAGAGCGGCGCGATCAAGTGCAAACTCAAATTCACCACCTTCGGTCACTGTGGAATCTTCTTCGAACAAGTGCCGGTGTGGAATTGGCTCGAAGAGCAGGTTCTCGACCTCAAAGCAAAACTCGGGCGAGCACCGAAAGTCGCGAACCTCTTTGGTTACACCGGCGCTGCTAGTCTCGTGATGGCCAAGGCCGGTGCCGAGGTCTGGCACGTCGATTCCTCCAAGGGTGCTCTCGAGTGGGGCCAGGAAAATGAGAAAGCTTCACAGCTCGGGAATATCCGCTGGATGCAGGAAGATGCGCAGAAATTTCTGATCACTCAATACAACAAGGGCCTGCGCCTCGATGGCATGCTGGCCGATCCACCGAGCTGGGGCCATGGTGCCAAGAAAGAAGTGTGGGAATTTGAAAAGCACATGGCGAGTTTCTTAGATAAATCCCACGCCATCTTGAACAAGAAAAATGCTTTCTTGTTTTTGTCGTCTCACACTCATGGTGTGCAACAGGAAGCCCTGAAGAACGTGCTGGCACAGGATGGCCGTTGGAAAGATCTCAACTGCGGCGACCTGGGTGTGCAGCACGCGAGCGATGAGCGTGTGCTGCCCGCAGGGCTCTTCGCGACGGGAACTTGCTAGCGATTCTCTGCCTTCACAAATTTTTCCGGATAGCCCCGACTCCATTTAAGGTCTAAGCATGAAGCACTACGACCGTTGCTGCTGTAAAACATGTTGGCCGTGCCGAACCACTTCCCATCGACGCTTCGGAGCGTGAGGTTACCGTCGGAAAGCCAAGACTTTGCGAGCGGTCCCTGCGCCGTTTTGACACATTGATCAAACTGTAACCCGATGTAGATCGCATCTTCCATGCGGCCCAAAAATCTCGCGGAGACAAATTTTGGCGCACAAACGATCCCATTTTCCGATACGAGACGCATCTGTCGCGCATCGTTGATGATGGCCTTGAGCTTCATCTTCTTGGGGCCCTCGAAGACACACTCGAGAACATCCTTGGGGAGTTGGGCATAAGCCGCTTGAGCGAGCAAGAAAGAGAGAAAAAAGAAAAACTTCATGGAGTCCTCGCTGGAGCTGATGAACATTGCAGACTTGTTGTGCAGGAGAGGAAAGAGTGCGACGAGCAATGCAGATTCCCCTGTCCTAGATGAGAGTACTCATAGCTATCAATCTCCGCATAGCGAATACCGCGTCTCTTCGACTCGGCACGCAGATCCGCTTCAAAAACCCCCGCATGGGGCTTCGAAAAGATCATGGTGTTATTGGCAACAACACCGTTCGTCGGATTTGGAAAGATCGAGAGGGCCGTACCATACGATCCAGGTTCCTCGAGTGAGTTTCGCTGAAGCGTCGTCACTTCATTACCTTTTTCATCAAGAGACTTCACGAGTGAACCCTTCGGGACGGCAAAGAGATCCGGAACCTGCCACTCCATGGAAGCGTAAAAGGGCGTGCACTGGGGAAGCCGAGAAAGAATCTTTTGTCGCAAAAGAGCCGCATTGCGGTTCATCGCTTCCTGGATGAGACGGTTTGTTTCCTGCATGTCCTCGTCAGCCTCGTATTGTTCTAAGAAATTCCCGTTGGAGACGCGAGCAAAGTCCGCTGTCTTGCATTGGCCATTTTTGTATTCTCCTGGGCCCAGCTCGGATACAGATCGATTGGCTTCTTCTGCTGCCACAAGATCTTCAGCATGGGCACGCGATATCAGACTCATCTCGAGAATGCGGCGCCAGAAACTCTGGCGAGCGTCGCCATTGCCCCCGTCGGGGCTCAAGGGACTTCCTCCCTGAGATGGCAGTTTCTCTGCCGCCTGACAGAGCATGTGCTCAAGATCGCCTGGATTACCCCTGATCCTACCTGGATTAAACTGGGCGTAGTAGTCTTGCGCATCCTGGCCCGACAATTGGTTGACGAAAAGCGGTGCCGCAGACGCACCTGGGGCTCGCATAAGTTGAAGCGCCTTATCTGGTGAAGCCAACATCACAGTAAAATTACATTCCGCTGGTCTTCCGTCGTTGTACTGCGCTGGCGCAACTTTTACGATTTCATCCACGTGGCCCACGGCTAGCCACGAAGTATCCAGCTGGATGACGTTGGCGGGATCATCACCGCAGAACTGGCGATAGTACTCGGGCTGTTGATTATTTCCCACCATACAGAAACCACCGGGAGCGGCTTCGATGTTACCTCCGCTCAATGCGGTGTCAGACATTTGATTATTCGCTGCCCTGTCGATGTTAATGCCTTGTGAAACCCCAGTTTGCGCGAGCGCTGCAGCAAGCGGCGATATAGCCACCTCCATGCCTCTACCATAGCCAGTTATAGGCGAGAGCTGAGGAGAACCGCTTTCACGATTGAAGGTTGCCTCGAAATAGTCTTGCTGCCAGGTATAGGCCGGAGCGTCGGCTCGGCGAACACTGGCATTCACCCGACGATCAACCGCTGCTGGGTCCAAACCTCGCGAAGCAAGAATCGCCTTCACTTCCGTCTGGATTTGATGAAATCGAACTTGGTCAAAGGTTGGAACAACGATTTCGGGCGCGGAGTTGAGATTTTGGTAAGACGCTATCACTTCTGCGATGAGCTCGCTTGAAACCCGGGTAGGAGACTCCCCCGCGGAGTTGCTGGCTCGAAAGGGCTGATCGGACATCACGAACGTTTGCGTTGGGTATCTCTCATCCAACAGTCGCACACCCGTCTCGGGACATAAGAGTGGTGAGCCAGGGAGAGCAGGGCAAAAGCTCTGCGCAAATAGGCTGAAGGAAAAGAGGGACGTCGATAAACCTACAAATATTCTTAAGTTCATCCATCTATTGTAAGTGGAGGACCAGAAAATCTCAAAATTTCTGGGCGATGAGGCAATAATGGCATTCGAGGTGCCTCAGAGAATTTGCACCCATTAGAGAACAGGCGCAAATGACCTGATTTACATCACGTCCCTGAATGTTGACGGTACCACTCACCTATCAACAAGGCCGTCGCGGTAGAGACATTGAGACTCTCCACTTCACCGGTCCCCGGGATCTGCAACAGCACTTCGGCTTTCTTAAACGCTTCCGTAGAAAGTCCGCGGCCCTCGGCCCCGATTAAAAACAACGAACGTTCCGGCAGGATCGATTCGTAAAGTTTATCGCCGTCATGACTGCTGGTCGCCATGACCGTGAGATCAAGTTTCGTGGTGAGCTCTTTGAACTCCACCCAATTTTCTACGGCGACGATCGCGACCGATTCTGCGCCACCTTCGGCCGTGCGATAGAACGCGCCGTTTTGCCAGTTCTGCTTTTTGCCCATGAGCAAGATGCCTTTCACACCAAAGTGCGCGGCCGAACGTACGATGGCTCCGAGGTTGTGGGGATTTTCCACTTCTTCTAAAGCGAGCCACTGGCCTGGGCCCTTGGCGAGCTCTTTAAGTTCGGTTTCGCTCACGCGCTTCTTGCGACGAATGACCATGCACACACCTTCGTGGTGAGTGGCCTCAGAGACCTTCTCGAGCTCTTCATCAGACACCACATGATAGGCGAGCTTGCGTTCCACACAGTGCTTAACCACGTCAGTGAGGAGCTTCAGTCGCTTTTCCGCGAGGTATAACCTCACCAAGGCACTGGGGCGGCCCTTAAATAGGGCCACACAGGCGTTCAAACCATGTATTTTCATCTCTAGCGTTGGATCAATGGCAACTGGGGCTTTCTTCGTCATAGCGCCTCGTATATCATGCCGCGCACATGGAAAAAAGCCTCTATCTCTCTCCTTTTGAGCACGAAAGCGATTTACACGCTGAGCTCACCTTCAAAAAACTCACGATCCTGGAGCAGCAGGGGCGCGTGTTTTTGGTTGAGGGCACGAGAACCGACATCGTCTGGGCCCAGGATAGCTGGCTGGATGTGCAAGAGATCGCCATCACCTCCATCGGGGATGCCGCCAAGAAGCTCAAATCCTTGGGTCGTAATTGGGCGCTCTATTCCACTGGCCATCACCGTCGTGCAGAGTTGATCCAAGAGCAGCTCCCCCACTATCCCGTGAAGCCGATTCCGTTTTTGCACCCACGCCCGGCCGCTCCCATGGGTGGCTGGACCTTGTGGGATACGGACTTGATCATCGCCAGCGCGCGCACCACCTCTGCTTACCCGTTGGCAGAGATGACCTTCATGGAAGACCAGGTGAACCCGCCTTCGCGCGCTTACTTAAAGCTCTGGGAGTTCTTTACCTGTCATTCGCCTCGCCTACCGCGCGCCGATGAGCACTTGCTTGATATGGGCGCTTGCCCCGGTGGCTGGACCTGGGTGCTACAAAGTTTCGGCGGCAACGTTACGGCGGTGGATAAAGCTCCACTTGAGCCTCGCATCGCCCAGCTTCCGCGCGTGACGGTCAGAGAAGAAAGTGCCTTTGGCATGAACCCTGCTGATC
>JAIXOY010000239.1 GCA_027486525.1 Pseudomonadota bacterium | reverse complement strand
TCCTCATCGTCCTGACCACGTTTAGCCTGACGTCGGTGGCTAAAGCCTGCGATGTCGCGATCTGCGACATCCCTGCGCAGATGACGGAACTCCGTGCCAAGAACGGTGACCAACGCGGTATGTACGCCATCAACCTGAAGGCGCAGTACAAGGACGCGACCGACACGGCGATTCTTCTGAATCTCCAAGAGGCCGGCACGGCCATGAAGCAACTCTTCACTGAACTTAAAGACGAAGACTGGGTCGTTCGTGCGGCGAGCGATCTCGTGAATCACGTGGTCTTGAGCCTCGCGAAGTACTCGGAGATCAACGGCGAGGCACTCGCGGGCTACTACCGCATCCTCGACGGCCAGACCTCACGCTACGCCATGATCACGCACTGGCAGTCACAGCTCGCGACCATTGAAGCGGCTTCGGAGTTGAACGAACTCGTCGTGTTTGCGGCGAACGCTCGCGAACGCTCCACCGAAGTTGGTGACGAAGACTGGGTTGGCCGCGCGGCCACAAGCTTGATCACCGACATCACGATTAAGCTCACCTCGCTCGATCCTGTGCACGAAGGCGTCTACGACGTTGCCATGACCGAAGCGAGTCTTGCGCTCGGCACTTTGGCCTTCGACAAGATGGCCGTGCTCGATTCGAGCTCGAGCAAAAATCTCGTGGTGGTGTTCATCAACTCGAAGCTGCGCGTGACCGCTCACAGTTTCACCAACGCCGAGATCAAAGGTAACGAAGTCACGGGCCTCGTGCTTTCAAACGGCGACATCTCGAAGAAAGTGTCCTTCACCATCGACCGCACCACGGGCGCCGTGAGCGGCGTGATCGAATCGACGAAGAGCGACGCGATCGAGTTCAGCGGCAAGCAGTTGTTCTCAACGCGCCAAGTGTTCGCCGGCAAAACTCCACGGGTCGTCACTCAGAATGACGTGCTCGCAACGTTGAGCGGTCAGCTGGGCGGCATCAGTGGCAAGCTCGCCATCAAGAGTTTCCTCACCAATGTCTACTCGGCCACATTCACGTCGGACAACGGTTCGATCGTGATGAGCTTCCAAGGGAAGTTCTTCCCGAAGACCGGCGTCTTGAGCCTCACGTCGGCGGATAAGTTGAAGCTGGTTGTGTCGCTGCGGGAGAAGAACGGCGTCGAGGCCTGGACCGGCTTCTCATTCTCGACCGTGACTGGCAAAGTGGCTCCGGCGACGTTCGCACCTAAGAAGTAAAAACACTGATGGGGGAGTCCTCTACGGGCTTCCCCGCAGCTTGTTCCAAATCATCCCTATCCATTCGTAGTACAAGACATCCATGGCCGCGAGGTTATCTCCTCGCGGGTAGGGCGGTTTACTGTTCCAGACTTGGTAATCTCCGGTGAGCAAGTGCCCGACCGGTGCCGGCAGCGGAGCGAGCCCCGCGCGCTTAAAGTTTTGCATCGCCCGCGGCATGTGGATGGCGCTGGTGACCAGCACGAACGAATCTTTTTTAAGGTTGGTAGAGAGATTGACGGGGTGCTGAGCGGTGTTGCTCGACTCGCTGTCGAGGATCATCTGCGCGCGGGGAACGCCGAGGCTTTCCGCCATCCGCGCCATCGCCTCGGCCTCGGGGATCGTTTCCCAGCCTTTACCGGAGAGCACGAGCTTGGTGTGCGGCAGGGCATGCCAGAGGCGGGCCCCCTCGACGACGCGCGGGAGTGTGAAGGCCCCGAGCTGGGACGCCAGCGGTTGCTCAGTCGAGCTGGTGTAACCGCCCCCTAGCACCACGATGAAACTGATCTTTTCTTTGTCTTGGGTCGCCGGATCAAACGCCCCGTACTGGCCTTCGTAGAGATGCAAGAGCGCTTCGGTCAGGGGGTTCAGTGAGAAGAGGACGAAGAGCGCGAGACCCGCGCAGCCCAGACCCTTGGCGATCCGCTCGCGTCTGAGTCGGTAGCTTACGAGCGCCAGCGCAAAACACAGCCCCACCAGCGCGGTCGGCGCGAAGAGTGCGACGATGAAATCTTTGACGAAGAGGTACATGAAACAATCATTTCATGAACCTGGGTGCTTTGCCAGTGGGGATTACTGATCCATCTCGAGCATGTACGAGAGACCCAGCCGCACGAACGGGACGGCGTGGTAGGCGTTGTCCTGTGACACACTCAAGAGGTCTCTTGCCGAGTGGATGTGGGGATTCTCGTCTTTGATCCGGGACTCGAAGGGAAACGCCGCGGAGAAACCCCGGTAGGTCCACGAGTAGTGATCCGAGCAGGCGTACCCACAAGTGTCGTAGGCAAACGGCAGCTTCAGGTAGGTCGTGATCAATTTCTCGAGGAATGTGTTCAGGCGCGGATCGACCAGGTCGTCGATCAAAACCAGTCCCAGATCCTGACTGCCTTTGTAGTTGGTCCCATCGAATTGCAGCACGCCCTTCACCGGAATGCCCTTGGCAGCGTAGTCGGCCGAGATGTCCATGGAGCCGCGCAGGCCGACTTCTTCGGCAGCGTAGGCCATGAAGGTCAGCGTCGACTTCGGGCGGTAGTTTTTGTTCGCCAGGATACGGATGACCTCGGTGATCACACCGATACCAGCGGCGTTGTCATCGGCCCCCGGCGAGAGTGCCTCGGGATCGCTCGAGTCGGTGTTGATGCTGTCGCCATGGCCGCCGAGGATGATCTCCTCAGCAGATTCGCCTTTGAACTTCAGAATCACCGAGGGCTGGCGCCAGTCGGTGTGCTGGTAGAGCGTGACCTCGGCATGGGGGACGTTCTTCACCAGCGCGCGCCAGCGGTCGGCGAGATCATGCATCGCTTTGACGCCGGAGTCGGTGCTGAAGTTGCGCGTCTTGAAGGACGAGAACCACAGGATGAATTCTTTCAGGTTCGCTTCCTGCGCCTCTGGCAACAGGGCCAACACTTCTGGTTGGCGCGTGAGTTTGAGAGGGATGTGATCGTTGAGGCTTTTCTGCACCACGGGCGCGTAGGACTCGCCCGCCACAAAACCGCCGCAGCGATTGCGGGAGGTGTGCAGTTTTCGAGCGAGTGCGGCGATCTCGTCGTCCGATAAATTGAGCTCGACGATAGGGGATGACGAGAGAGTAAACGCCTTAGTTGCGTACTCGGGAAGTTGGACAAGATCGCTGAAATGAACGGTCACTGGCGTGGCCAGAGCACCGGACGTAAGAAATGTCAGGACCGAGAGTAAAAAAATCATGGTCTTGAGTATCGCGCTTGAGGGGTTTGGTCCAGTCACTGGGTAAGGATTACCTCTCGCAGGAGTGGGTAACTACTAGATAATAGAACAATGAAAAAACACACCTTGCTCGCCGTCCTCTTCGCACTTCCTTCCACCGTTTTCGCCCAGAACCTGGTGCTCAATCCGGGCTTCGAGAGCAGCTTCACGAGCTGGACGAGATCGGGCGCGGCGAGCGTGCTCACCAACAACTTCGCCTCCGGCAGGCGGGCCCTGCGCGGCGGGACCGGAAACGCCGTGGTGACACAAAACATCGCCGTGACGCCGCTCTCCGACTACAAGTTCAGCGCGAAGGCGAAGCTCGGCGCGATGTCGGTCTCGTCGAAGATTAGTCTCGTGCTCAAAACGAAATCTGGCGGCTGGTTGGATGAACAGCGCTTGAGCGTCAGCTCGACGAGCTACCAAGCGCTCGAAAAAACCATCAAGATGCCGGCCGGTGCCGAAATCGCCCAAGTGGTGATTCAGAAAGATACCGGATCGTCGTACCTCTACGTCGATGATCTCTCTCTCGTAAAACTCGCCGTAGCACCACCCGTGACTCCGCCACCAACCGGTGGCACCGTCCCGGTGCCCGTTCCAGTGACCAGTGACTACCTCCCGATCGGCGTTGGCGGTGGCGGTGCGCTCACCGGTCTTTCGATGAGTCCCTATGCGCCGCTGTGGTTCGTGGGCACCGACATGGGGACCTTGTTTCGCAGTACGGACTTCGGCACGTCCTGGAAGCCCGTCAATCACTTGCAGGCCACCTTCAGCTCTGACCTCACTCTCGCCGTGGGCGTGGGCTACTCGGCGGACGGCACCACCGTCTTCCATGCCGTCGGTGGAAAACTTCCCAAGCGCAGCCTCGATGCCGGACTCACGTTCACGGCGATGGCGCTTCCTCTCGAAGGAAACGAGTACGTCAGCTACTGGAGCAGTGACTCGCAGAATGTAAACCACGTCATGGCGGCAACCAACCTGGGACTGTGGAACACGTTCGATAAAGGTGTGACCTGGACGAAAGTCAGTGGGATCGCGGGCGCAGCGATGGGAACTTTCGTGGACCTCGCACCCGCCGGCAAATCGATCTACCACGCCACCGCGACGCAGATCTCGGTGTCGCGCGATGAAGGAAGAACGTTCACCGCCTACTTCATTCCAACGAACGTCGCCATTCGCAAGTTCGCCGGCGGCCGCGATGCCACGGGCATGACTCTGGTGATCGGTGACAATAACGGAGCCCAGGCCTGCAGCTGGGTCATGGCCTACCTCGCGGACTGGGGCCAGAACTCCATCGACAAGACCGTGAGTAACTGCGGTTATGTGTGGGTGAGCAAAGACAGTGGCTCCTTCGTGCGCACGCCGCAGGCCGTGGGTGACCATCTTAAAATGGCTGAGAACGATGCCACCACCATTTACACGACAGGTGCGCGCGATTGGATCCGCCAGTATGGCACGAAGGTCCACGTGTCCCGTGACAAAGGGGCGAGCTGGACGCTGCAGTTAAATCAAATTAACTGGGACGTGGTTCCTTACGCCGCCTGGCCTCAAGCGAAGATCGAGTACTCGGCCGTGGCGCTGGATGTCGGTTGGTGGGACAACGGCTACGAAAGTTTTGCCATCAACCCGCGCGACTCGCGCACGCTGGGCGGCACGGGCTACTTCTTCCTCCACGTCTCACGCAACGGGGGAGATAACTGGCTGGCGTCGTTCACCGAGTACGCCGACGTCGGTGAGCGTGCGCCGAAGAAGTTTTGGAAGTCGCGAGGCCTCGAGGTGATCACGGCGTACAAGACCCGTTTCCATCCGAGCAATCCGAATCTGATGTACGTCGCCGCGGCCGACATCGGAGGGCTTGGCTCCGAAGATCGCGGCCAGAGTTTTCGCGTCATCAAGGCCGGCTTCAACAGTCACTACGACTACGCGTTCGACACCGACGATGACAAGGTCGTCTACACGGCGGTCGGAAACCAACACGATTTCCCTAATGAATGGTATGGCCACGTGGCCTCGAGCAACGGCGGCATCTACCGTTCCCCCGATCGTGGAGTCAGCTGGGTTCGTCTGACGGGGGAAACCACAGAGCAGTCTCGCCAGTACCTCTCCGTCGGCTATGACACCATTCGCAACCACATCTACGCGGGGACGCAGCAGATCGGCGTTCTGCGCTCCAGCGACAATGGGGTGACGTGGTCGCAGTTCAACGCGGGCCTGCCGGCCGGCAACAAGATCATTCCGCAGATCGAAGTCGACGCCGCCACCGGCAACGTCTACGCGCTCTTGACCGGAGACGCGCCGGCGTTCACCAACCAGGCCGTGACCGGGATCTACTTCCTGAACGTCGCCGGCGGTGCCACCCAGTGGCAACTGCTTCGCGGCACGGTGAACTACCCGCCGACCGCCGACGCGGGCTATAAGGTTTGGTACTACCCGACGGCCTTCGCGGTGGATCCGAAGAACAGCAACACTCTCTGGCTCGTCGACTATGAGAATAATCGGAACTGGCTCATGACCGGCGTCTGGAAATCCACCGACCGGGGTGTGACGTGGAATCGGGTGAAGCAGGTGACCCATGCGACGGGCATCGCGCTCGATCCGAAAGATCCCAGCCGCGTGCACGTGGCCGGCTACTTTGACCTCACCGGCCAGTGGGGCGAGGGTGGACAGCTCTCGAGCCCGGATGGGGGGACCACGTGGTTTAAGAACCAGTCGCCGGCCTTGCAGAAGAACGCCCGTGGCGTGACGGTGGACCCGGTGGACTCGAGCCGGATCATCTACTCGTACTTCGGCGGTGGCATGTTGAGCGGCCAGAACCCGTTCCCGGTGAAGGCCCCCTAGGAAAGAGCTAAACCTTCGCGCTTAAACAGACGAAAAGACTCCCAATGAACGGGACTCTTTTCAGTCTGTTTTTGACATTCTTCGCGGGTAGCTGGCTCTCCAATCTCGGCATCATCCGCACCACCACCTCCTTGCTGCAAGGTTCTTCCCTCGAGCTGATTCTCGCGGTGAGCTCGTGCGCCGGTCTGGCGTTCTTCGTGCTCTTGCGGTTCCTTGATCGCTTCCAGAAGCCTGCGCTCGCCGCGTGGCTCATGCTGCCTGTCTGGCTCGCGGCGGAGTCGCTGTCGGCCTTGGCGCCGCAAGCCCCCGTCTGGCCGGCCCTGGCGGCGTTGTTGTTTGGCGAACTCGCCAAGTGGCACGCGTACTCGCAAGTCTTGCACCGTTTTGGGCCCTTGAGCGCGGGCCGGATTTTGGGATGGGCGGTGCTGGCCTATGAACTCGGCACCGTCACGGCCGCACTCACGGCCTCACTGCCAGAAAATCATTGGCTGCTCCGGGGCCTCGAGCTCTTGGCGCTGGCTTCGCTGTACCTGCCTTTTGCCTTGAGAAAAGGTGAAGACACCAGCTCACAAACCAGTGCCGTAGGTCCAACGCTGGCACCACCCCAGTTGCTTTCATCATTGCTCGTCGTGGGCGCGATCGCTGGCTTTCTCAAGGTTTCCGCCGACACCGGTTTCAAGTTTGCGCTGAGTTCGAGCCAGCAAGACATCGGACCGCTGGTGGTGAATTTTTATCTCATGAGTGCAGGCTTCACCATGGCCCTTGGCCTGCTCCGTCGCTTTCGCTGGTTTGCTCCGCGCATGGGTTGCCCGCAGGCCTCACTGAATGGATTGGTGGTCACGCAAGGCATCTTTGCCCTGGCGCTCTTCTCGGGCAACCTCACGGCGCTCGTCGCGGCGACGGCCCTGCAGCGGAGTGTGGATAAGATTTTCTACCAGCCGACCATTCAATTACTCACGTCAGGTTTTGCCCCGGCCTTGCAAGATCTCCTGCGGCGCTGGCATGTGACGGCGTTCTTGGCCCTGGGTTCACTCTTGGGACTCGGTGCCTTTTTCGCGCACGGATTTTTCGCTCAACCCGCGGCGATCATGGCGGGGATGAGCAGTCTCCATCTGGTGGGCACGTTGATCTGCGCGATGGTGACGGGACATCTCGTGGGCCGGATCGTCCAGGCGCTGGATCGGGAGACGCGTCTCGCCGGAGTGCTGGGTGGCTCGCGGGCCATGGCGATGCTGGCGCTTCTCTCTCCACGACATTTTCTGGTGCATGCCCTGGTGTGGTCCTCGCGCCGCGGAGGCATGCAGGGTCTTCCTACGGAAATTTTACAAGGGCTCTCGGCCGACGCCGGCGGCGAAGTGGTGGAGTCGTTCTACTCGGCCTACCCGGAGATGGATGAGAGCCATCAACTCGCCTTGATCCGTCTGGCGGTTTTCCTCGACAGAAAAATGGATCATGCGTTTTTGCTGGGGATTGCGAGCGAGGTCATCCCGAGTGGGCTGCGTGCGCGTCGCCTGGCGGCCATCCACGTGGTGAAAGTTCACGGAAAGATGTATCGCCCGCTGCTGCGTCGGGCGCGCGGAAAAAACTCACCGCTGCCATTTAAGAAAGTGGCCTAGAGACCTTTCATCTTAACCTGGCCCAACACTTCTTCCAGGGCCTTGAGAATTCCGTCTTGATTGATCATGTCCCGTCCAAGCGAGTACTCGCGGGGAGTGAGGACCTTTGAGACGTGCCGTTCGTCCTTCGCCACTTTTGTGGTGACGGAGTTCGGATCGAGGATTTTGACTTTAAAGGTGAAGTCGAGCTTGAGGTGATCCCCTTCGAGGCTCTGCTCCAAGTGAAGCGCCTCGACGTGGGCATACTCGCGGGACGTGGGCGGCAAGAGTTTAAACTCCACGGCGCCTTTGCTGGCCTTGATGCTCTTGGGTTTGAAGCGCTGGAAGGTCTCCATCAACTTCAGGATCTCGGTGAAGAGCTTCCTTGGGCCCACGTGCACCTGCAGATTCGATTCCCTGGCCGTGAGGCCATAGGTCACGTAGTAGCTGGCCTTGCTGTCCGTCACGGGGCAATTGGGCGGGAGACTAAATTGCAACGGGAGGGTCTTCGATTCTTGGGGAGCGATGGTGGTGCCGGCCGGGAAGAGAACCTGCGCCTCTTCTTTAAAGGCTTTCTCGTCACGAGCATGAACTTTCTTGATGTCGGCGTAGGAGAGTCGGACGCCGGCCCCGTCGAGTGCGAGAGGGGAGTCGCCGAGGTTTTTCACTCGCAACTCCCCTTTGATCAATTCACCTTGGGACCACGCTTCACCGAGCACATCGATTTGCCATTCCAGGGGCTTTTGAAAAAAAGCTCCCTTCACTTTTTATACACCACGTAGATGTAGGGGCGTTCAACACGGAGAGTTTCAGATTCGTTTTTCTCAAGTTGATCAAAGAATTGACCCGTGATTGAAAGAATACCCAGCTTCACTTTATCAACTTTGATTTTAATTGTGCCTTCGTCTGGGAGGTGGGTGGTGGTGCCGTTACCGTTGATCTTACCGATGCCGCCGATCTTCACTTCGAAGGTGGTTTTTCCTTTGATGATGGCGAGGTCGACTTCGCTGACTTCAAGGGCCCGGGAACCGGAGCTCAATTTTGCTAACGTCATGGTACCGGAGTAGATGCAGGCATCGATCGGATCCGAAGTCCGAGCGGCGGCACGACACGTCAGCGCGAGTTTGCTGATGTCGGTAGCATCACCTTCTTTCACCAGTTGGGCCGAAGCTGTTTTTGCAATCACGCGGCCTGGAGCGTAGTCAAACCAGACACCGCTGGCCTT
The DNA here is from genome assembly GCA_027486525.1 of Pseudomonadota bacterium. Classification (GTDB taxonomy): domain Bacteria; phylum Bdellovibrionota; class Bacteriovoracia; order Bacteriovoracales; family Bacteriovoracaceae; genus UBA6144. The sequence continues at coordinate 2,261 of JAIXOY010000239.1, read as the reverse complement.
CGCTGCGCTCACACCTTCAAGAAACGAAGCTTCGATCAAGTAGGAGAAGCCCTCCGCTGGACGTTCGATCACTAACTGGCCCGCTTGTTGACGGACATCAAAGGTGGCATTGGTGAAATCCCAGTTTTTTCCTTCGACTTCAAACTGCGCGCGGACGGCACTGGCGGAACCCGTCCCGTCTTTGTAATTGAGAGTGAGGTTTTCAACCAGCACCGGAGTGGGGGTTGAAGGGACTGCAAGGAACAACGCTGTAGCAAATGCGGATATAAGACGCATGGGACACCTCCTAAAGGTATTTTTTCCAGGATAGGTGTTGTTGCCGTGGAGCGCTGGCCGGGCAAGAAGCGCCCTGTCCTAACCAAATCCTGACGAAAACACCCCTGTAGGGCATTGCCGGGGACTCGCCGAAAAATCATGGCCTTGCTAGACTCGCCTCATGAAAACATTCTGGCTTAGTTGGTTGTTCGTGACTTCGGTATGGGCGATGCCCGAGTGGCCCCGTGAAGTGAACGGCCAGGCCTGCGGGCATGAGCCGCGCGAACTCGTGCAAAAATTCCAAGGCAGCAACCTCAAAAAAATGAGTGTCGCGTACTACGACACCGCCGACCTTGAGCTGCAGGCGCTCGCCGTCACGATTCGTCTGCGCGTGAAAGAAGACGCGGGTGAGATCACGGTGAAGTGGCGCGCGGAAACGCTGCCCACGGAAACCACCGAAGGCGCGGAGTGTGAAGTGGATGTCTACCGCGGTCGTGCACTCTCGGCGTGTTCGTGGAACCTTGAGATAAGTCGGGCCCAGGCCGTTGCACTGATGACTGGAAAATCACCGTCCGTGCGGGATCTCTTGAGCAAAGAGCAAAAAGACGTCATCGCGCGTCTCGCGGGCCCGGTCACGGGAGCTTGGCGTCGCTTTGGGCCGGTGCAGGTGGAGCGCTGGGACATTGCGAGCGGAGCCCGGGGCAAGAAGTGGCGACTCGAGCGCTGGATCGTGGGCCGCGATCAGACGCTCTTGAGCGAAGTGAGTTTCAGTGAAAAGAAAGCCAGCGACATTGCGGAGCTTCGCTCAGCACTGGATGGCCACTTCCTCAAAGCAGCCGTCAAACGCTGCGAACAAGATGAACCGAAAACCTCGATGGTGCTGCGCTATTTCAGCGAGAGTGCGCCCTAATGAGTGTGCGGGCACGCCTGGCCCCCACTCCCAGTGGCTTTCTTCACTGGGGGAATCTGCTTAATTTCACGCTGACCTGGGTGCATGCTCGCCGGGCCGGCGGCCAACTCGCCTTGCGCATTGATGATCTGGATGCCCAGCGAGCGCGGCCTGAGTATGTGCACGACATCTTCGCCACGCTGGAGTGGCTTGGCTTTGATTGGGATGAAGGGCCCCAAACGGCCGAAGATTTTCAGCTGCGCTTCACGCAGTCCGCGCGCACCGAGGAGTACCGGCGGTGGCTTAAGAAGTTTCCGAGCTACGGTTGCGGTTGCTCCCGGCAAGACGTGCGCGCACGCACGACGGCGCTTTACGATGGTCACTGCCGTGAGCTGGGACTCGCGGTCACGCAACGACGCTGGCGCAGTGATCTCCCCGAGAACGATGTCGTCCTCTGGCGCAAAGACGATGTTCCGGCCTACCACCTCGTGAGTCTCGTGGAAGACCTGCGCCTAGGAACGACCTTGATTGTTCGTGGAGAGGACTTGCGGGAATCGTCAGAAGCACAACGGGCCCTCGCGAGCAGGCTAGGAGCTGAAGGACAGAGCTTTTTGCAGGCCCACTTCATTCACCATCCACTGTTGCTCGACGAGGCCGGCGAGAAGATGAGTAAGTCCGCGGGATCGGCTGCGCTGAAGACTTGGCGCGAGCAAGGCCATACGGCGAGTGAAACGTTTCAAGAACTCGGCCGGCGTGCGGGCTGGAAAAAAGACGTCACATCGCTAGCGAGCGCACTGATTCATCTTTGATTCGCAGCCCCGCTTACAGGACTGGGCATTGTTGCCGCGGCTACATTCCTGCGAACAGCTAATCCCCGTGAGCTTACACGCTTCGTTTTTCTTAAAGCCACGATAGATCGCCGGTGACACTCGCATGATCTGCAGCGCCGGCCAGATGGCATCGATCTGCGCCAAAATGGCGGTACGAATTTTACTTTCGATCATCATCCGAAAAGGTGGCAAGGTCGCCAGCTCGTAGCACTCGTGGCAATGACGGATCGGGCGTCCGGCGGCCGCGGCGAGGAGTTCGACGGCACTTAAAATGCCGTTGATCGTTT
>JAIXOY010000264.1 GCA_027486525.1 Pseudomonadota bacterium | reverse complement strand
AGCGTATACAATCCTTCCTCATTTTTGTATTTGAGCTTAGTCTGCATACTTTTTCTATTTGCTTAGGTTGTGGGAGGTAGCTCTGGATCTTGTCATTAATTATTTTCCAATGCTCAACACTTCCAGCCGAGACTCCCTTGGGCGGAGTGGGGATTGGAGCAGTATACTTATATCCATACCAAAACTTCAAATCTTTGAGATTTTCAAAATTTTCACCGTAAACTTGTTTGAAATACTTCAAATAAATCTCACGGTCATTCCTTGCTGGTTGAGCGAATGCGATACCTACCATCAAGATTACAGAAATCATTGCCCCCGCCTTGCTTCGTTATTACTTTTTTCTTTAAGACGTATTTTTTCTATTTCTAGCTCGCCCTGCTTAAGCAGAATCTTCTGGTCATATGCTCGCTCACTTTCCAGTCTATCTCTATTAAGCTTGGGAGTTTCCCCCGTTTCACCTGAATCCGAGAACGCGCCTGAGCTTAGTGTTAAGAGCAGGACTGATAACTTAAAATACCTCATAAGGTCCTTTTATTGTTGATAGCCAGTAAGTGGTTTGCGCATGCCATTGCAGACATACTCATTGTCAAATGATCCAGTGGTCTGGTCACAGATATATGAAGCACCACGTACACTCATGTTTTCAAATGTTAAATTGAGGGCTGGATTAGCAGTTACAATACATCCGTCATTATACATATAAGGGAAACAGTCAAAGTTGGATGTCTTCACGTTAGCACCTCGTACAAAGAAGTTACCAAGCAACTCACTGTCTTCCATTTTAAAGAATGGAAGTTGATAAGCTTCACCAGTCTGACTTCCAACGTATCCTGAACTCGCTCCTCCTGCTGCGTTAGGCCCTACTAGATTACTAGATTTTAAAACAGCCGATTGAACGCTTACAAAGTTACCTAAATAAACATCCCCCTCTATGATGCTGTAACCTATCTGAACAGGAGTAAAGAAATTTCCAATCCCAGTCATACCAACAGCACGTAAGTCGGACATTTGACTACTATAAGATGATATACAGTTGCTTATATGGACTGGGCCTTGAATATGATGCTCCGGAGTGACTTCGTTGACTACGCCGTTCGTTGCAAGTTGTCCCCTATAGTTACATGTGCCATCGATTATGACCTTGCTTGAGCCAGTTGCACCATTTTCATGGCCAGCAATGTTAGCAATATTGAATAAATAAACTGGAGCGGTGATTTCAACTTCGCCTTCAACAAGTGATGGACCAGTTATAAGAGTTCTAAAATTATTTCCTCTCGAACAATCATTCATAACTTTAACCCCACTTCCAAAGCCATTGATAATTACATCTCCTTGGCTATTGCTTGATACCGTCACACAACCACTAATTGAAGTATTCCCGCTTATGATTGTATTGCCTAAAAGTTCAACTTCTGCGGATTCAATTGTTGAACCTGGGCAAACTCGTGATCCCTCGCCTACAAAAGCCTCAGGATGCACATAGGCATTATAAGCTACGAATCCGCCACCGTTTGGATGAATATCCCCTAAACCAGGGTCAGCAGAACCATCGGCACACGAAGCCGAAGCATCTATTAAGAAGCTCTCCTGCTCTTTGCAATACCCTTCAACAGAATTCCGAAGAACGGTTACATATCGAACACGCAGATCCTCTAGCTTTCTTAAGTTTTGAGTTAGCAGGCTTTTAGATATAGTAAAAGTTAGGTCTCTGCCATTGATCGTCGGCGTCGGCAAAAAGCCCCACCCGTCATTGCACCAGCTAACATCACCTACGTAAGCTCCTGATGATGATTTCAATATCGGATCATGACAAGTGGCAGGTCGACTCGACACATCGTCTGCATCATACTGATAAAGCCTATTTTCTTTTCCATTAGAATCAACAAAAAATATATCCGCGTATACATGTGCTCCTTCAAGATGAGGGACCCTCAATCTCATCAACGCTTGATCTTCTTCATATTCGATATCCGCTTTTGACTCATACTTATCATTGTTAAATGGATAATCGACAGATGAGCGCTTGTGATAAGGCAGCCAATCAATATGCCAGTGGTCGGTGTGGCCTCCGCTTTTCTCATTTCTTAGTAAATTCCCAAGAGTTCTTTTGCCTAAACACGTTCTTTTCTTGAAAAAATCAAGATCACTTAATTTGCTTGGACTTCTAATTATCTGACTATTCGCTAGAATTACTTTTTCTATCTCATTGCTTTCAAGATAGTAGCTATCGCTATCTTTACACTTGTTCGTCGATAGCTGGTTACTTACAGGCGAGTCGAAATAAAATGTGCCTATTACATTTTCCACGTCTCGATATACTAATGAGAATGCATCTTTCAGGCTCGCGATAAACGAATAATCCAACCTCTTCGTTATCTGCGCAGTTCTTAGTCTCGTTGAACATATCTCATTGGTTCCATCCCCCCTGCCACCAACATAAGTCTTAACACCGAGATCACGTAAGTCAGAATAGCGATTATTCACAAAGTCACTATCTAGGCCTTCCTCATGCTCAGCATGCTGATAGAAAAAATTGCCGTATTTTGTAGAGAAATCATTAAACTTGATTCCTTCCATTTGGCTCGCAGCTGCCAAGACATGAGATTGTGACCATGAATCACCATCTATCTCTACCGCATCGCTCTTTCCAAATCTTTGGACCAGTCCATCAGCTTTGTAAAAGACAGGCCACTTCTTAAGATTTTCCTTTCCACATTTAGACGCAGCTTCAACTACATGAACATCAACCCCTGATGCGTAACTCAAGTAATTGTTAAGGATATTAACCCTTGCCTGCTCACCACCTAAAGCTTGAAATCTTTCCTTAGACATTATGACTAGATTGAACTGGACCTCCTCACCCAAGAGTTTTTGCTGATTTAAATACGCCACTTCAAAATTGCCAATAGAGACACTTCCTAAAGGCAAAAGAGTCTCGGTGTATTCACTCCCAAAGACGCAGGTCCTGCGCAACGCTCCACTATCATTTGCAGTGCAACGATCGTCAGATAAACCAATTGATGGATTATTTGGAACTAAAATCGCCTTAATCGCTCCAATCTGCACCGCCTCTCCTGCAACCCAAGAACCGACGACACCAACCACTTCAACTTCTTGCTGTACTCCTGTTTCCACAACAAAAGAAAAACGAGGGTCAAATTGATCAAAGCTGCCTGGAACATTTGCTCCAAAACCAATTCCACAGGCTTCAAGATGATTAAATCTTTCATTTTTTACACCAGACTGCCAATTAATCGATTTTAAACGCAGGTCTCTCAGGATGATCCCGGCTTCACGAGTCATGACGCGTCCTGAGACACCTGATGTACTTTGCGCATGAGCGTGGAGCAATTCAGCAAAATGACTCTGTTTCGAGGTAGCATTCTCCAAACTATAAAGTGCAATTCTTGTCTCAAGTGTTGTGTTCAATGAGGATCCTAGACTCAAAGGATCAGGCGTTAAAAAATACTCACCATTTCTTAATAACCCCTCATCCATCCTTGCAAAGGAATACTCCACTCTTCCTTCGCTATCGCGTAATACCGAAAACACCACCGCTGCAGGATTCGCACTTCGATACTCTCGTTTTGAAACCACAAAAGGCTTATCAAAATTTGGCTGAGCAGTATGAGACAGGATGACTTCACGGCCTGAAGTGAGACTAATTTCAGCAAATTTATTCTGCTCACTCCCAGCGACAGAGACAGTACCCTGGCTACTCACCCAACCGGCTGCTCCATTTGCAAGATCAAAATTCGCGGGCGCAGGAGCTGCAAAGTCTTCCATCGGTATAATGAGCGCATTTTCGGAGCTACTCAAAAGATCATGGGCAATTTGCCCCTGAGGATTGCTCGCGAAGACAAAAGTTGTCTTCGCTGGGACGTTGGCTATACTCACGATACCATTTTGCGAAGTACTCACTTCTTCAAAAATATCTTTATCTTCAGTGTGGTGGAGCTTTAGTACCGTGTCAGGGGTAACATTACTAAGTTCAAATTGGATAGTTCGGCTCCCTGCATAGACTACGAACTCTTCAGCAACTTTGCCCCCATTCTCATCATAGGTTTCGACTCTCAGAACGTTGCGATCATCCTGCCAGCTTGCGTTGAAGGCTATCTTAATGGCGCTATTCTCAATGAGCGCGACGTCTACTCCATTGATTCGCACTGAAGTCACGCCACCTGCGAGTGCTCTCCCTTCTAGAAAAAGCTCTACTCTGCCGTTTCTTGGATTAAACCCCTTGAGATCTAGGCCTGCAATGAGCAGGTTCGCGTCTGAAATTGCTTCATAGTCATACTCGATATCTTCGTATTGAATAACTTTGAACGTGGTATTTGAATTTCCTTCCGTATCAGTGACTTTGAGCTTTAAGGTGTACTCGCCACTTTCAGCGTATTCGTGCGATACCTCCACTCCGCTTTCTAAAGGACTCCCGTCCCCCCAATCCCATTCATAGCTGGCAATTTCAGAAAGCGTGGAGCTTGATTTTTTTCCATTGGCCACAACCAAGTGATAAGTCATCCCATTCGTATCATTCACTGAAATAACTGGTGAAGGTAAGGAGAGGTCACTCTCTTCAACTTCAACCGTGCGTGTGACTTCTGTCTTGGCACCGTACTCATCTATTAGAACGAGCTTCGCTGTAAAAGAGCCTGGATCCTTAAAGAACTTGGGTACTTTCTTCCCATAGTCCTTTTCTCCATCGCTGAACTCCCAACTGTAAGCTATCGAGTGCCCCTCTGGGTCAACAGCATTTATGGCTTCAAACGTTAAGATCTCATACTGCTTAAGTGTTTCTGGAGAAACCTGAATTTCGGCCATGGGTGGCGCATTTTCTGTGACATCGATTGAGCTCACTAGCTCCGATGTGTTCCCAAAATCATCTCTCAGTGTAAGACGAACATCATAGAGTCCCGCAGTTGAGTATGTGTGCTTGGCCTCAACACCTGAAGACCTGGCTCCATCTCCCCAGTCAATTTGATAGTCAACAATAATCCCATCCGGGTCGAGGCTGCCAAAAGCCGAAGCTGTGATTTCCCGCCCAACAAAGAAGGGCTCACCAGGGTTTAAGTTGAGCTGCGCGATGGGACTGGCGTTCTGCTTTATTTCAATCTGGAAACTAGCAAACCCTGAAGCACCTTTATTATCAATCGCCTCAACCTTAACTAAGTAGACTCCTGGCAAAGTAAATGTGTGTTGCTGGAACGCCTGAGTCGAAGAAACAACGGTCCCGTCGCCAAAATCAAAGAGATACTCTGAGATGAAACCATCTGTATCGATTGTGTCCCAAGCATTGACCTGAACATCGGCGGGGGCATACTGGCTTGATTGGAAGAAACTTGTGATGACCACTGGGGCCTGATTCTCTCTAATCACAACCTGCTTCGTGGCATACTCAGACCAAAGCTGTTTGTCGTCTTGCACGCGAACTCGAACGATGTAAGTCCCGGCTACTAAGTATCCGTGCTCTATGTACCCCTCATTCGTGGTACGGACAGTTCCATCCCCTAAGTCATACTCAAACTGAGTAAGATACCCGTCTGCATCAGTACTCTGCTGATAGGCCTCAATTCCCACACGCCCTGGTGCAATCGGATCGAAGACAGTTGCTGTGAAATTTGCGATCGGTGCTTGATTTGCCATGAGGTTAATTTGTGCCTGAACCCTCGCCGACAGAGCCCCTTTATTGTCTTGGACCCTTAAACCAATGGTTTTCGTTCCATAGCTATCGAAACTGAAAGTCGTACTTCCGCTAGTCGACTCTACGGGATTTCCGTCACCAAGATCGTAGATGAATTTGGGAATGAAGCCATCTGCATCGCTGCTGTCCCACGCGAGCGCCGTGACGACGATAGGAAGCTCCGTGCCACTCTTCTCGAGACGCAGTCTTGCTATGGGTGTCTGATTTGGTTTAATCTGAATACTTGTGGAAGCGTAATCAGACCAGAGACCATCGTTATCAGAAACTCTCACTCGAACGATGTAAGGCCCTGGAACAGTGTATTCATGCTCTACAAAAGATTGAGACGGATTCCTCGTAACGTAGGTCCCATCACCAAAGTCATACTCGATCACACCAAGATAGCCATCAGGATCAAAAGAACTCACTCCCGCATTCATTCCAAGCTTGGTTGGAGCGATGTAATCATTGTTGTAAATCGTATTGATCGCAATTGGCCTTTGATTGGGTGCGATCGTCACAGTCTTTTCTACGGGAAGTGACCATGCCCCCTTGTTGTCTCGCACTCTCACTTGAATCGCATATGTTCCGGCCGTCGAATAGAAATGAGGCTCGTAGCCATCCGTATCCGTGAAAATTTGACCATCGCCGAAGTTGTATTCATACCCGGCGATGAAGCCATCAAGGTCTCTTGATTTTTTCCAGATCTCCACACCGACTTGTCCTGGTGCGATCCCATCAAACACGCTCACGTCAAAATCAGCGATCGGTATCTGGTTAGCCAGAACAACCAGATCGTAAAAAACTTTCTCAGACCAAAGGCCTTTATCATCTTGAACCCGCAACCCAAGGCGGTAGGTCCCTGCGAGAGGATAGTCGTGCTCTAGGTAGCCCTGAGTGGCTTGAGTAACGACGCCATCCCCGAAATCGAATTCATACTTTGGAATGAATCCGTCACTATCAGAGGAGAGCTCTCCCCCAGCAAATCCTATTCGGGCCGGGGCAATGAGCGCACCTAACTGGTATACCTTTATTCGCGCGATCGGAGCTTGGTTAGAAGCGATAGTCAAATTGAATGAGCGAGAGGCGCGCCCACCATTATTATCGATTGCCGTGATGATGACAGTGTAGGTACCAGCAAGTTGATAGGTGTGCTCAAGATAACCTTGAGATGCGATGACAGGTGCACTTCCATCCCCGAACTCATAAACATAATTCTGGATAAAGCCATCCGTGTCGACCGTGTTTTCTCCTGGTGCAAACCCAATGATGGCCGGTGCTATCGCAGGAACTCGATAGAGCTTCACTGGTCCAATCGTAGGCGCAGCATTTGCAGTCATCACGAACTGTGCGTAGTTCGCAAGACCTGAGGCAAACTGCGTGTGTAACGTCACGCGATACTGCCCGGGGCTCGAATAGATATGCGATGTCGAACTAAACGCACTTCCAATCCCGCTAGTGCTAGAACCGTCACCAAAGTGCCAGGTGAACTTCGCAGCTAAGGCATCTTGAGGTATGTTGGTAAGAGCTGTGAAGGTTTTTGGTTCGTTAAGGTTGTAGCGGTTGCCATTTGTCGAAATTGTTGCCGTCTGTGCAACGGGCGTTTCGACCACACGCACGACCTGAGTGTAGGTCTCAAAATCCCCATCAAGCTTTCTAATCTTCAAAGTAACGGGATAGTCACCCACCCCTGGAAACGTATGAGGGGTGTTCTGGAAACGCGACTGCGTGCCATCGCCAAAATCCCAGAGGATGGATTCGTAGGAGTAGGTATTCTCTATCATGAAAGGATTGACGTTGAAGTTGTAGGTCCGCGCTCCTGTCCCGGCCGCCACAATAAAACCACCCGGATTAGACGTTGGGCCGCTCACATAGACCGGAATGACTGTGGAGCCCTGCTGACCAGTCACATCTGTCACAATCAGTCGTACCTGTGCAACGGCTGGTTTAATGAACGTGTAGGAGAAGTTTTGTCCAAAGAACGAGACGTTCTGGTTGCGGCCGTTATCAAAAAACGTCCACTGGTACGTGAGGGGCTGCCCTGGGACACCATCCGCATCGAAAGATCCTACTGCGGTAAAATTGACTGTCAGTGGTGCTTCTCCATAGCGCTCCGTGGCATCGATCACTGGGAATGGCGGGAGTGAGGTAAGGGCATTCGCCTGGCCCACATATATCGGGATGAGCACAGAACGCACGGCTCCTCGGCTATCTGTCAGGCCTAGCTGAACTTGGTAAATTCCTGGCTGCGTGAATGTATGCTGAACTTGCCGTGTACTACCAACCTCGATGCTCTCCATGGTGTCGGTAAAGAACCATTCAAAGCGCATGGGTTGACCATAAGCATCGGTGGTTTCAAGTGCCTGAACATCGACAGTGAGAGGTGCCTCTCCCTTAAATGTGTTAATCGCATATCGCGGCACAGGCAACGCATCCGCAAAAGTACTGACGAGTTTTTCTACGGGGGCAGTGACGAAGTTGGCTTGATCCTTAAGACGTAGTTTCACGGCGTAATCCGCTTCCGTTGCGTAGTCGTGAAACGCAAAGCCGACTTGAGAAAATGAGAATGGAATGGCGATGCTAGAGTTATCCCCGAAATCCCAGAGAAACTCTTTCATATTTTCTAAGGCAGGTACTTCTTTGGTCGTATAAATCACCGCTGGAGGATTGATCCGCACGATCTGGTGAAAAATTTCCGCACTCGCAACCGGCGGTGTAGTGATCTCGATTGTCTTCAGTGCAGTGAACAGGCTCCCGAAGGATCCTTTCGCTTCAAGACGAACTGAGAATGTACCCGGTGTTACATAGACGTAGGCCGCTCCTTCGTTAAGTGTTGTCAGCGTATCCCCGGTGCCAAAGTGGTACACGAACGTGTCAAGGAGGCCGAAACTTTTTGAAGCATCGAAGTTGACGTTGAGCGGAGCCTCTCCAATGACGGGTGTGACCGCGAGATCAATGAGAAAAGGTGCCTTTCCAAAACAAGTTCCCAATTCCTGCGTTACGAGACGTGTCGCCCGTGGCTTCACGTCACAGTCCGGAGCATTAAAGATGCCAACGTTAGAAGCAAGGATGGATTTGTTCTTGAACTTAATCTCATCAGAAGACTCGATGTACATCCGCTCGGTCGTGATCTCGAGGTCGTCATCCAGTTTAATTTTTTTATCCGTCTTGAGGTAAAGGTCCTTGGCCCGGATCACGACCTTATTCCCGAAATCAATTTTTTCCGCAAACAGGGTGAGCACACCCGTGATGTTAAAAATCACCTTCGTCTTAATCTTGATCTCGCAGTCCGTGGCGATTCGCAGGTCCGTCGCCGTGATGTTTGTGTCGATATGAAGCTTTCTATCCACGCCTGATTGGATCCGAAGACTCTCGTAGTCGGCGAGGTCGTCCTGTGAGCGCGCCACGAAAGTGTCATGGCAATCTCGTGGCTGGTGCTGATGATTATGAGGATGGCTATTTCCTCTCGGGCGGCCCTGGTGGGCTTTAGCCGAAAGAAGAAAGCAAAGCGAGAGCAAAGCAACGAGAGTGCGCATAATGAACCTTCATGAAACGTGATGAGTACATTTTCATGATAGGCGACTTTAGAATAATTCTTAAAAGAATAACCTTTGCACTTTCTTAAGATTTAATCCGATGCAAATACTCTGGAACGAAAAGGGCCCCCTTGCGGAGGCCCTTTATCCCAGAGTCGCGGGGATGGAGTATCTTATTAAACTTTGAAACCCTTGAGCTTCGAAGCCAAGGTCGCAGCACTCGAATCTTCTGGCTTGTAGTGAGCTTTGAACTCGCCTGCAGCAACAGCTTTGATAGACAAGGCGATCTTCTTCGCAGTCTTGTCGATCGAGATAACGACGGCCTTAACTTTCTGACCTTTTTCAAGTTTGTCAGAAGGCTTCTCTACGCGCTCTTCAGAGATTTCTGAAATGTGCACGAGGCCTTCGATGCCTGTTTCCACTTCAACGAATGCGCCGAAGTCCGTAAGACGAACAACTTCACCTTCGAGAGCACTGCCAACTGGCATACGCTCTTCAATGCGCTTCCAAGGATCTTCCTCGAGCTGCTTCAAGCCGAGGCAGAATTTTTGGTTGTCGCGGTCAACGGAGACCACGGCAGCTTTAATTTTCTGACCGACTTTGTACTCTTCAGTGAGGACAGTTGTTTTCTTCGTCCATGAGATGTCGGAAACGTGGATGAGTGCATCCACTTCTTCGCCAACGTCCATGAACAAGCCGAATTCAACGATCGCCTTAACTGTACCTTCGATGGTTTTGCCAACGGGGTACTTGTTCGCGAGATCATCCCATGGGTTCGGCATAAGTTGCTTGATGCCCAAAGAGATGCGCTTGTTTTCGACGTCAACTTCAAGCACGACGGCTTCGATTTTCTCGCCGACGTTGAAGTTTTTCACAGGAGCTTTTTTGTTCGTCCAGCTCATTTCTGAGACGTGGATCAAACCTTCGATGCCGTCAGAGAGTTCGACGAAGACGCCGTAGTCTTTAACAGAAACGATTTCGCCAGCCACTTTCGTGCCAGGGAAGTATTTGTCTTTAGCAGATTCCCATGGGTTCGGTTGAACTTGCTTCAAGCCGAGAGAGACGCGCTCTTTCGAGGCATCGTACTTCAAGATCTTGACGTCAACTTCGTCGCCCACGTTCAACAAGTTCGAAGGATGCTTCACGCGGCCCCAAGACATGTCCGTGATGTGCAAGAGACCGTCTACGCCGCCGAGGTCGATGAACGCGCCGTAGTCCGTGATGTTCTTCACGATACCTTTAACGATCATACCCTCTTGGAGTTGAGACAATGTCTCGTCACGCAACTTGCCGCGCTCATCTTGAAGAATCGCACGACGAGAAAGAACGATGTTACCGCGCTTCTTGTTGAACTTGATGACTTTGAATTCCATTGTTTTACCAATGTACTTGTCCAAGTTCTTCACAGGGCGGATGTCGATCTGAGATCCTGGCAAGAACGCCTTCACGCCGATATCAACTGAGAGGCCGCCTTTCACTTTCGCGATCACGGTACCTTCAACGGCTTCGCCACGCTCACAAGCTTCAGAGATCTTGTCCCAAGCTTTGAGGATTTCAGCTTTGTCTTTAGAGAGAACGAGGTTGCCCATGGCAGACTCGAGCTTCTCCAAGTAAACCTGAATTTCGTCGCCGGTCTTAACTTTCAAAGTGCCGTCGTATGAACGGAACTCTTTAGCAAGCACGAGACCTTCTTGCTTGTAACCGATGTCGACCATGACGTAATCGTCAGTGACGTTTACGACTCGGCCCATGAAAACTTCGCCTTCCGCGAAATTCTTCGCAGCACTTGAATTGATCAAGTCTCCGAATTCGGTCTTCGCTTGTACTTCTGTTTCGTCACCTTGGACGAAATCAAAACCTTTGACCCAAGCTGGGATCTGAAAGGATTTAGTAGCAGTAACAGTTTGTTTGGTGGGCATATATAATGCCTCCCTTTTTTGACATTGCCCCTTCTACGAAGGGTTCCCTTGCGAGAGCAGCATTTATAAGCGAGAGGGGGCCTCAGAGTCAAAAGAAATCAAGTTCTTGAGGCGAATGGCCCGCTGCGTTTAAGAGAGAAGCGTAGGCGCTGAAGGGTCAGGCGCTCATAGAGCAAAAGGAGCTCTTCGGCATAGCGGTCAAAGTGGTGT
>JAIXOY010000141.1 GCA_027486525.1 Pseudomonadota bacterium | reverse complement strand
TCCAGGGCGCGGTCAATTTTGATGAAGGAGGTGATCAGCGCGTAGTGGGTCTCCATGAACTTGCAAAGCTTACTCAGCGCCATGAAAACACCACCGCCGATGAGCTCGGCGGCCACGAACTGCCCAAGGCTCAGTTCCCCTGCGTGAAATAAAAGCGCACCCACAATCATGAGTGAGACGGTGCCGACGATCTGCGTGACCATGAGGAGCAAGATTTGGCGGCGAAGTATCTCGAAGTGAACATCGCGTGCCCGCAGCCAATCGTTCGCCGTGAGACCTTTTTCACATCGTTCGAGCGCCGCCCAGAGCTTATACTTCTGGTTTGATTCCTCGAGCGCGCTGGAGAGGCCCCTCTTTCCTAGCCAGTAGACACCCCAGAGGGAGAGCCAGAGGAGCAGCGTCAGAGCGATGAAAAACGGGTGGTACACCATGAGAATCATGCTGCCGACGATGAGCGCGAGGAGAATCTCGAAGCCCTCTAGTGCCCACTTACTCAGTGATTTAGGAACGGAGGCCAACTCGAAGAAATAGGTCTTTTCGCTAGTTGATGTGGCGCTAAACCGTGGCGTAAGTCTCGCGACGAGTTTGCGTTCGAGATATTCGAGCAACACGATCTGGCCTAGGCGCGAGAGCTGGAGGAATGCCAGGCCAATGGCAAGGATGATCGAGAGAGTCACAAGACTCAGGTTGAGACCTACGAGAGCAAGATTGTTCACGAGCAGCTGGACAATCAGAGGTACCAGGAGACTAAGGAGGGCGTAGGTCACGCCATAAATGACGAAGGGCCTCCATTCAGTCCGGGAGGTGCGGAGGTATTTTTGCATGAGTAAGTAGCTTGAATTGACCATAGTAACTCCCGAGGTTATCTATGGTCTTGCTCTTTCATTCGGTGCCGGGCCCTAAGGCCGTACTGACGACACCGACCCTTTCTTTTCAGAAAGGGAGCTACTCCCCATGCAATGATCTTATCGGAAAACCCGAAAATCCCAGCATTCAAAAAACTGAAGTGATGTTTCGTTTTAAGCGATGTCGACGAGTCGGTAACCCACACCCGTTTCGGTCAGGAGCAAAACGGGCTCGTCAGGTTTTGTTTCTAGTTTCTGTCGAAGGTGCCGCATGTAGACTCGCGGATAAGAGGAGTCGGCGGGAGCTTGCGGGCCCCACACCGCCTTGAGGATTTGCCCGTGGGTCACGACTTTTCCCTGGTTCTTAAGCAGGTACACCAACAGGTCATATTCCGTGGCGGTGAGGTGAACGAGCACGTTGGCCTTCTTCACCTGGCGCTTTTCGAGGTCAATCTCGACATCACCGAGAACCACCTGCGGAAGGCTCGCTTGTTCCTTCAAGGAGCGGCGCAAACAGACACGGAGGCGGGCCAAAAACTCGTCGCCGCGGAAAGGCTTGGTGATGTAGTCATCCGCTCCGAGATCAAGAGCGGCGATGATCGTTTCGGGGTCATTCTCGACGGAGAGAACCACCACGGGAACTTGGCTCCAGCCGCGCAGGTCTTTCAAGACTTCGAGACCGCGACGATCGGGGAGTCCCATATCTAGCACGACCAAAGACGGGCGTTCGGCCGCGGCGAGGTGCAGACCTTCGCGGGCATCGCGGGCCTCCACAACTCGATAGGGAACCGCCTCAAGCGTGAGGCGCAAAAGTTTACGAATCGAAGCTTCATCGTCGATCACGAGAATCGTGGGATGACTCATGTCCATTCCTTCAGGGGGAGAGCAAACCGGAAAAGGGCCCCGCCGCCTCGAACATTCTCCGCCACAAGGGTCCCCTCATGCAACTCGACAAAGGCGTGGGCTATGGAGAGCCCCAGGCCTGTCCCGCCTGTTTTTCCCGGATTCCCCCGCCAGAATTTCTCGAACACGTTGGAAGGTTCCAGGCCAAGACCTGGACCGTTGTCTTTGATGGTGAGGCGCGCCTGCAGTCCATCGCTGGTGAGTTGCACGTCGATGATCGCGTTCTGCGGAGTGTAGGTGAGGGCATTCTTCAAGACGTTCTCGATGGCCTGGGCGAGCAACACACCGTCGGCGGGAATCACCACGGGAGAGCTGGGAAACTGTAATTGGACTTGGCGATTTTGCACCTGCGGCTTGAGTCGCGCCCACACACCGCGGACGAGTTCTTCCAGATCCACTTCGCGCTTTTGGAGCTTGAGCTGGCCCGCTTCGATGCGGCCCATGTCGAGGAAGTTCTTCACCACCTGCTCGAGGCGACCCGCGTTCTGGCTGATCTCGCGCGCCAACTCGGTGACCTGCGGATCGTGCTCGCGAGACGAGAGTGCATCGGCGAAACCGTGGATCGCCGTCAGCGGCGTGCGCAGTTCGTGGGACACGGAGTTCAAGAGCGTCTTGTAGATTTTTTCCGACTCTTCTCTGACTTGGCGGGTCTGCAACTGACGGAAAAGATCATCGCGTCCGAGCGCAAAGGAAAGTTGCTGTGAGATGGCCTGCACGAGCGCGAGAGATTCGGTGCCCAATTCCTTCAGCGGCGTGGTGTCGACGGCGAGCATGCCCCAGACACCAGTCTGATCCATCAGCGGAATGTAGTGACCTTTGACGGCGGGGAGGGTGTCGGTGAAACGGCCCGCGGGTTGGCGGTTAAGAAACGCCCACTGCAAGGCGGCCCACTCTTTATCACTCGGTTGAAAGCTCCCTTGCTGGCGGGCCTCTTCTAACCGCTGCTTGCCCTCGAGCACCCAAACGCTGCCCTCCACAGTGAGCTCAGTTTTTAACTGTTCGAGAGAACGATGAATGGCTTCACTGGCATCCCGGGCGCTCGCGAGGGTTCGGGTCATGCGGTAGAGCGCTTCCGTGCGCTCGCCTTGTTCGCGCAAGCGACTCTCTGAGCGACGTAATTGGCGGGTGAACGTACCGATCACACTTGCCGTGACGAGATACATGAGGAGCATCAGCCAGTCTTCGCCGGCCGTGATGGCAAAGGTAAAGCGCGGAGGAATGAAAATCAGATTCCACAAAAGGGCGGAAAGGCCTGCGGCCAGAGCGAGAGAGAAGTGCTTGAGGAAGATCGCCGCCAGACAAAATGTGAGCATGTAGACGATGCCGAGGGCGTGGTAGGCGACGTAATCTAACAAGACGAGATTGACGAGCGTGGCGATGCCGACGGCCAGCAGCGAATTGCCGAGGGCCGTGGGCCTCGGCCATTGCATAACGAAACCAGTCTTGGCCGGCATGCGAAGAGATTTAAGCGTGTGTTCGGGCGGAGAGACCACATGGACATCCACCAGCGTCTGTCCGTAGATCAGCGAGTGGGTGATGTGTTTTTTCCAGAACCACCACCAGCCCCGCTCCCGAGGTTTCCCCAACACAAGTTGCGTGGCTTCTTGCTCGCGCACGCCACGGAGAATACCTTGGATGATGTCGTCGTCCTGGATTTCTAGAACTTCACCACCGAGGTCGCGGACAGTTTCCAGGTTTTTTCGAAGCAAGGCTTCTTCTTCGTCGGACATGGGCTTCGAGGTGCGCACGTAGAC
>JAIXOY010000201.1 GCA_027486525.1 Pseudomonadota bacterium | reverse complement strand
CGTGGCCATGGACCCACAGCCCAGCTCTTTCATTTTCTTCACGAGCCAGTGCATGCGAAACGCGTGACAGTCATGACACTTCCGGGGACGCTGGCCTTCGATGCGCGCACTCATCCAAGGCTTCATCACCTCGGCGACGAACTCATCCCGCGGTCGAACGATCGTGAGAGGAATCTGCAAGTGTTCGCAGATTTTCTTGACGGTGGCGATGCGCGCGTCGGATTGGTGACAGGCAAAGATCTGATCACCCTCATCCTGCATGACTTCCGGACTCGCAGCGATGATGACCGCGTAGAGTTCGCGTTTTTGAATCTTCAGCAGGTAGGCCGCGACGAGGGAGTCGAGGCCCCCGGAAAGACCGACGAGAACAGGCTTCATCCGCTCTTTTCCGACCATTTTTATCACCTTACGATCGAGGGAACACTCACTTACCTCCATCATAAAGGCAACCTTTGCTCACCGCTAGTTTTCTCTCTCAAGACGACCCCGCGCTGCCCGAAAAGAAGGCATGAGCGAGAAGCCCCACAAAACCGGCATCACACTATGGATCGCCCCCCATGCGGACCAGGGCAATGCTCTCAAGCATTTCATGGGTCACATGCGCCTCCAGGGCCCGCGCCTTCGTTTCAGCCACGCTGATGTGCACACCACTCTTCACCGTGACATGTCGCTCGTCGAAAACCTCCTCATGGCCGCCGAAGAAACCATGACGACGGAAAGCTACGACACCAAAGAATCTTTCTTGAACGCTCGCCTCGAAAGCGAAAACCTACGAGTGCTCGCCTCCTGGTTTAAGAACCCTCGTCGAAAAACAGAAGAACTCTCCTTGCAAGAGCGGTTCATGGCCTCGGTTTGCTACGCGTTCTTGCGTCCGGCCGACGTGACTTTTATTGACATGGGCAACGTGCAGCTCGATCCACTCTGCGTGGGACACTTGCAAAAGCTCGTGAAAGAGAAATCTCTCACTCGCCTCATCACCGTCCGCCTGGCCGATAAAGCGCTGTGGGAAGTGGGCTGTGATCAAGAGCTGATCATGACGCCTGATGGTTTGAAGCTCGTCGCTTAGTACCGAATACTGCAGTTCATTTTAATCGCCGTCGTGGTGAACCTATTCATCGGCTTCACACGAATCTGCAGCATCCACTCACGCAAATCGAGTTCGCACGAAGCCGAGTCCGCGTTGGGGCGCCACGCCCTGTCTTTCACGCGACTCAACACGGCTTCTTCGTCATGAATCTGCACATGCAGCTGAGCTGGATTTTTCCCGTGGATGTCATGGAACGCGATGACCTGCACAAGTTCAGGCATGCCAAAACCGCAGAGGCGCAATAGGCCCGCTTCAAACACAGCGCGGTTTTGTTGTTCAATGCTCACCAGAGTTTCTCTCACGGCGATGGAGACACGTGCATAGAAAGCATGGAGACGCTCGCGCATATCCAGGGGCAACTCGCCCGGCAGCTCCGAGAGACCGGCGCGCTTCCAGCTCGCCCAATCACTAACTTCGGTCAGACCGGCGATCTGATGAAGCTCGAAACGCATCACCGAAAATTCCGCATCCACCAATTGATTGAAACGCTCTTGCGCAACCGCAACATTGGCCTCACTGAAATAAGTCGTGAAGAAACTCTTGATCCCGCCCGACTTGGTGTTCACGGCGCCCTGACGTTTATTGAGCTTCAGGCTCACCGAGCGCAGGCGCTCCGTGCTGATCGTGAAATCGGCTTCGCCGTGGGTTTCCGCGGCTTCGGTGTGGGTGAGCTGGCCAGTTAATGCGATGGCCTGGATTTTTTCTCCGGGAAAACGTTGTTCCCAGGAGTCGACCACCTGCTGGGACCACAGCGGAAGCTGCGGCAACAACTCCGGGTACGCCTCTCGGGTCATGTGGTCTTGCTGCTCGAGCACTCTCTGATAGTGAGTAGGAAGTGAGCGGAGAAAGCTCGCCTCAAGCCCTGCCCTACGAGCGAACTCCCGGGCCACGAGGTACTCAAACAGCGAACCTTTGATCTCGTTAAACAGCGCTTCGCGGAACTTATCGCTCACGCTACTTCGCCCAGTAGGCTTCTTCCAAGCTGTCTTCGCGCTCCGGAAGACCGCGCGCCAAGCGCGGAGAGTTTTGCGACAGGACCTCAAAGCTCACACGGTTCGCGTACTTTGAAATCTGCCCTAGGGATGAATAGGTTAAGTAGCTCGCATCGTGCTTCGGTGAATTCGGCACCATCTGGCGATGATAGAGGTTGGCCGACATGTCGTGAAGGATGGCAGCGAGGGCGGCATCCCCTGCACCATTGGTGTTTTTTATGACCTGCGGGCCACCCATGAACGGATTGATGTGGGTATAGATCTTCAAGGGATCGGTGCACATCGAGTGCTTCATCGCTCGGGAGTATTCCCACATGTTGTAGTCCACAATCGATTTCGAGTGGAGCGGGTCTTTCGTTGGACGTAGCTTTTCGCGATCACACCAGCCGGCGAGGTAGAGCCCCGAAGACCCCACCGTGAGAAGGACCATGTCGACCCACTCGAGCATGGCTTCCGCAGAGAGCAAGGGATCATCGATACCGTTGATGGCGAGGGCTTCCGACCGATTCATCGCCAAGACGTTGGCGTACTCTTTAATGAATGGCAGCAAGAGTTCTTTCTGGTCTGTCACAAGACCTGATGAACCGAGAGACAGCACGACCGGGACGCCCGCATTCTTCGCAATTGCGGCCGCACGGAGTGTGGCCCCATAGATGGGCGCGCTTGGATCGCGGAACACATAGGCCGAGAGCAACAAAGCCGAGGCCTTCTCAATCACATCCGTGGGAACACTTTCATCACGGAAGCTGTTCATGCAGCCTTTCGAGATGGCAAACGTTCTTTCTGCATCGGGAGTCACAAACGTCAGTGCGCGGCCCATGGGTTTATCCGAGGGCTGCAGATAGGTCAGGTTTACTTTTGAGCTGGTGTTGCAGATGTACTTGAAGGCGTAGTCACCGACTTGAATCACTTTGTTGATGGCACCCAAAGCGACCGACGGACATTCCGAGAGCACGGAGAAATTGTGAAGCGTGTTGCCGACGGCCCCGCCTGGGTATTCGCCGCGAATTTGTCCGCGTTCTTTAAAGTAGCTGTAGATCTTTTCCGCCAGGTTATCGTCGATCACGAGCGACTGGCCTTTACTAAATTTATGCTCCAGTAGAAATTCATCGGTCACCGGGATTTCGATGTCCACCAGTAACTGATCGATCCCCACGACATAGACATTTCCCCGCCGCGCCAGCTCTTCGTTGAAAGACTCCCGCGCGCGTTCCGTCACAGGGAAATAGTGTTTGGTTTTCCGACGCCCAGGAAATTTCATAGTGACCCCTCACAACCGGTAGAGGCCCGAGTTTAGTCCAGACGCCGGCCCGGCGACTAGGGCCCCATGGACGCAAGAAGCCTTCTCATGGTAATTTTTACGTATGTTTCAAACAGAAAGACCCGCTCAAAGCCCATTATTTACTTTTCATCCGTCCCTGACGGAGCGCCCCGTGGGGCTTGTCTCGATCCCCCACTCGGGTGAAGACGTTCCCGCGGAGTTTTTGCCTTTCTTAGCGGCAGACCTCGCGACGATGCGCGAGGACGTCGATTTTAAGGTCGATGAACTCGTCGACATCCCTAAACTGCAAGCGGCCGGCATCGGTGTGCTGGTGGCCCATGTGCACCGCGTGTGCGTTGATCTCAATCGCGACGCCGAGAACTGTGTTTTATTTTGGAAAGAAAATACCAAGGGTGTTCCGTTGGTTGCGAAAGCTCCGACGGCGGAGGAGACACAGAGTTTCATCGCTCGCTATCACATGCCATTTTTTGAATTGTACACCGCGCTACTGAGAGAGCTCGAACGCATGATACCTGGAGCGGTGCCCGTGGTGGATCTCCACAGCATGCCGTCAGCGCCGACCGCTTACCACATGAAACAAAATCCTAAGCAGTCCACGCACCGGCCGGACTTTTGTGTCAGTGACCAGAAAGGCAAGACCTGCTCTCCGGCCTACATTGGCCACTTCGCCAAAGCGTTGCGTGCGATCGGCCATGAAACCGCCGTGAACGATCCCTACATCGGCGGCTACGTCACCACCTTCGTGGATCGCTTTCGCACCAACAACATCCAGATCGAGATCAATCGGGGGATCTACATGGATGAAAAAACCAAACGACTGGTGATGAGCAAGGCGACGCCCCTCAAGGAAAACTTGACGCAGGTACTGATTGACGGGCTGACGGAATTTTCCCGCTAGTGAACGATGATCTTATCGCGCTTGCGCTTTCCTTGCTGCAGCTTCTCTTCGCGCGCTTTTCGTAGGAACTCATCCATGCGATCCCGCGGCGTGATGGGCACAACCTTCGGCACTTCCTTGGGCTTCTCTTGCAGCTTCTGTCGTTCAGCACTGGCCTCGAGCTCGATCTGGCGCTGAAGACGAATCTCCGGATCATCTTCCTCGAGCCCGACGTCTCGCGTGGTGAACGTTTTCTTATAGCGATCATAAATATAGCGATAGAGCGGCTTAAGCTGTGGCCCGTTCTTTTGGCCCCGCTCCATGAAGTACACCATTTCTTTGAGCATCTCGACGTTTTCCATTTGATGAGACCAGGCCGAGAAGAGGTAGAGCATCCCCTCTTGATCTGTCTGGCGATTGAAGGTCAGCTGCTTAAACTCTTTATACACAATGGGCGAAATCATCTTGTCCGAGGTGCGGAAACTTATCCCCTTTAAGACGCGCGTGCGAATTTCATCCGAGTCCACGTTATTTCTTTCCGTGATGAGCAAGTAAGAAAGCAGCAGGCCTCGCTCAAAGCTGAAGACGATTTCGGTGCGATAATCTTTATTCTTTGAGGCAATCTCCACGTAGGCCATGCCTTCGTCTTCCAGGGGCCCGTAGTCAATGAAACCGACCGGCAAGATGGAAGCGCGCAGATGCAAGAGGTAGAGATTGTAGGCCATGACAGGAAACGGTAAGTCCCAGCCTTCGATCTTGCTGCGGAAGAGATCATGCCAGACTTCTTCTGGGGTCTTCTTCTTTAGCTCACGGCGAACGAGAGGGAGTTGGAAAAATTTTTGCTTCTCTAGTTGGTCATTCCACGACCCACTCTTGAGCAGGTACAAGCGCGCGATCTCCCGGCCCGTGGGTCCCTGGAAGAGGACTCCCATCTCCGGCTCACGCTCAGGATCGACAATCTTAATGATCGGAATCGTGCGGAACATCGGATGCCCGGTGGGGAGCGGCACCACCACATCACGTAAGTGGAACTCGCGCCACAATCCCGGAAAATCATTTTTAAGTTCAATGGTCCCTAGCTGCGGGCCCGGGGTGAGGAATTTCTGATCCCAGCGCGACAACTTAAAAATCTCGTGAGACCACTTGCCCTTGATGACTTGTTCATAGGTGTAATACGGCAGGGTCCGGTAGGCCACGAAGACCCCCAGCACAGGTACCGCCAGAATAAGAATCAGCAGCAGGAGCCGCTTCAAAGGTGTTTGACCATAAGTGATGAATATCTATACGGCATTCCTGGGAAAAACTGGAATTCCTCAACATTTCTTTATTTTGACCGATAGGTTAAGTGAACTATGGGGTTTAACCCGGGATTTCACTATGAAACCGACACTTTTGACTTTGGCACTTCTCATTCTTGCGACGGCCTGTGATGCCCCTCAACAGCGGCGTCTCTCAGGAACCTTCGACAACTCGAGTACCTCGACCGGTGCCGTGGAAGGGACCAATGGCTTCACAGCGAATCCGACCACCACGGGTGGCACGACGGCCGGAACGACGACAGGGTCCACCACGGGAACAACCACAGGCCAGTCGATCAGCTGTATTAAAAACGTCGTCGCTTTCCACGCCGGCTTAGGCAACGTCGATGTCTGCGAAGACTCGGCCAACGAAGTCCTCTTCAAGCTCGGCTTTAGCACCACAGACCAATCTGACGGCACCTGCATTGTGCCGATGTACAAAGACACCGCCGGGAACTCGACTTACCTCGGCACTGCTCAGTGTACCAAACACAACCAAGGTCAAATCGTTTACGGGAGTGTGTCGAAGAACCGCAGCGGCTACGCGGGCTACCAAATCAATAGCGTGATGGTCCTGAAGTACTCCGGCACGAGTGCGTTCTATCAGTGCATGAATGCGTATGGGGTTTCTTTCCAGTCGTGCATGGGCGCTTACGGCAACAACTCCTTCTACCAGAGCTATTGCGACACCCAGGCCAAGAACTACATGACGGGCCTCTGCAATACTTTCAAGGCGAACTATCCTTACTCACAGGTCAGCACACGCTAGTTAGTGCATGTGCTGAGTCTGGATCTTCTGACCGGTTAGCCATTTTTTCAACCAGACAGTTTGTCGCGTCGGTAACACCAGCACCGGCACAATCACATCGCCCTCTTCTTCTTCGTTCATGACGGGCGCTTTCATGCTCACGACAAACATCCAAACTGTTTCGTCTTGTTCGAACATCTTGATTTGCACTTGAATCGGATGGCCATCCCACTCTTGCTCCCAGGTCTCGTCGGCCTGGGTCAGGGTTTCGGGCAGGCGTTCGGCGTAGTCGCCAAATTCCTCAAAAGGAATGTCGTCGTCATGACGGTGCTGGATGACCCAGGCGAGTAATTCACTCTTCTTTTGAGCGATCCATTCTACGGTCTCGTCGGGCAGATAAAAGTCGTCGGCCATGGTTTTAGGCCCTCCTAGACCCCTATTTTAGCATAAAAGGAAAAACTTCCCCGCTATAGCACCTTCTTGCCGCCAGGTATGATGGTGGTAACCAGGACAGGATGTCCCGGGGAACAACACAGGAAGTGACATGTCTCAGCCGCAACAAAACCAAGATGAACTCGGTCTTCTGCTTTCGCTCGCTGCCTCTGGGCACTTGCCGCTTTTCCATCAAGACTGGATTCGTGATTCTTTCACCGACCCCCGTCGCTTGAGTTTTGCCCGTGCCACTCGCATCGTCGAAGAAGGCCTCAAGCGCCTTGAACGTCATCAGAGTTACGATCGCAAACAAACGGCACTCGGTGCCTTCACGAATGCTGAACGGAGCGAGTTCATTCAGTCATTCTTTAAGATGGTTGAGTACAAGACCTTGGACCAATTGAAGGAGCTGCATTGATCGCGAAGTTCGCCCTGCTCAGCTTTTTCGCGTTTTCCAGTGCCCATGCGGAGTACCGCGTGTACCAGTACCTCGTGAAACCTCGTAACGCCTCGGTCATGGTGACTCAAGTTCAGGCCAAGCCGATTCGCTCGACGCTGAACCCCGTCGCCTTCTTGTCTTACAACGGTGGCAAGGGCGCGGTCGACATCACCCTCATGCGCACCTGGATGTGTCCGGGCAGCACGGCCCGCAAAGAGTACTGCATCCATCCTTCGGAGAGGCTCGCCTATGAGTGATGGTGTTCGCGAACTCTCCAACTCTCAACGTAGTACGATGAACGCGCTCACGCGCAAGAATAAAGCTGAGCTCGACCAGGTCAAGCGCATCCACGCGCAAAACATCAATGAAGTCAAAAAATCGCAAGACAGCGACATGCATCTCTTGCGTGAGGGCCACCAGCTCGACGTCGCCCAAGAAGTGCAAAAGAAAGAAGAAACCCTTCTCGCTCTTCGGAAGTCGCAAGAAGAGACCCAGCGCCTG
>JAIXOY010000297.1 GCA_027486525.1 Pseudomonadota bacterium | reverse complement strand
GTGAGCAGACCTACGCGCAAACCGAACTGCGCAGAGATCCAAGCCGCCTCAAGGCCAGCATGTCCCCCACCTACGATGATGATGTCGAATTCAGTCATTGTTCCACGTGGAACACATCACTTGCCGATGCAAAAGTTAGCGAAGATGTGATCCAAAACCTCGTCGGGCGAAACTATGCCTAAAAGTTCTTGCAGGCAATGCCCTAAGGTATTTAATTCATGAGACAAAATCGCCATGTCCGACTGATTTTGAAGAGTATTTTGATAGGCTTGGCTTTTCAGCCAACATGCTGAAATTACAGATTTGTGGCGCTCTTGCAGAATGGGCGAATGAGCGGTTGCTTCAACATATTTTTTATTTACAAAAGACCCTATGGCACTGAAATCATTGTCTTTGTTCCCGAAAAACAGGGTTTGCCCCGATAGGACCAGTCGTTTCTTCGCATCGGAAAAGCCCTCACAATCAGCATGGGTCAAAACAACAAGATCAAAAGGATGGGCCATGAGTTGTTTAAGCTCATTCTCATCACTCTCGAATGGGTTGATCAGCAAAACGGAATAAAACGCGCGCGCGAGACGTTGCTGCGTGAGTTCGATCCCCCGTGATTCAATTTTATCCTGCGCCTCGCGCACTCCGGCCGTATCAACTAGGCGGTAGGTCACACCATCGATCTGAACGTCTTCTGCGATGTAATCCCGCGTTGTTCCCGCCTGTGCCGAAACAATCGCCCGCTCCTCCCCCAACCAACGATTGAAAAGGGTCGATTTACCCGCATTGGGCAGACCCGCAATGACAATTTCCGGACGTAACAGCCTTGATGAGTGAGGGTCGAGGCGCTTTTGTAAAGAACCGAGCTGAGCAAAGAAAGATTTCCAGCTCTCGCTGAGCTGGGCCCTTCCCTCTTCCTCGCCGACGTCCTCATGAAAATCCAACAGCAGCTCAAGCGCCGCCTTGTGATGCTTATAACTCACAAATAAATCTAAATAAGCCTGATGGAGATCCCCATGAAGCAGCGCCATCCCCTGATTGAGTGCCAGCGGTGTCGAGGCGTTGAGGAAAAGATCAAGCCCTTCAACTTGAGAAAGTGTCAGCTTTTTAGACTGAAGAGCGCGCAGAGAAAACTCGCCCGGCCGTGCTAACCGAACAGACTTTTGTGTCTGAAAAAGCGCTAAGATTCGCTCTACGTTCAGGGTGTTTCCGTGCACATAAAGCTCTAGCAAGTTCTCGCCCGTGTAACTCGCCGGAGCGGCGAAATAACAAAAGCAAATATCATCCACCATTTCGCCATTTGAAGCGAGGTTCGCACGCATCATGGTGCGCGGTTTTACGAGAGCTAATTGTAGAGAAAAAAATGATTGAAAATCAGAGAGCTGTTGAAAACCAGAAAGACGAATCACAGCTATGGCAGCATGAGCGTGCGCCCCTGAGGCACACGCTATGATCGTCTTTCCGTCGTGAATCATACAACAACTGGTTTATCACCCGAGATTTTGAATACCAGCATTTGCTGACCGATACCCAAGAGTGTCGAGACGAAAATATAGAGCGAAAGACCAGACGGAAGATCCTTCATGATGAAGCCGAAAATAAGCGGCATAAACATGAAAATCTTCTTCTGAACTGGATCCGTCACAGTCGTTGGTGTGAGTTTTTGTTGAAGGAACATCGCCCCCGTCATGAGGACCGGAAGAACAAAGTATGGGTCTTTATTTGAAAGATCTGTGAGCCAACCAAAGAATGGCGCATCCACCAGCTCTACTGCTGAATAAAGTACTTTATAGAAGGCAAAGAAGACCGGAAGTTGCAACAACATCGGCAAACAGCCACCCAATGGATTTGCGCCCGAACGCTTGAAGAGCTCCATGGTTTCTTTCTGCATACGCATTGGATCGTCTTTGAACTTCTCTTTAATTTTTGCCATTTCTGGCTGAACAACTTGCATGCGCTTCATGCTCACGAAACTCTTGTATTGCAGAGGGAAAGTGATCAAACGCACAACGAAAGTAAGGAAGATAATCGCGACGCCCCAGTTCGGAACGAGGCCAAAGAAGAATTGCAAACCGCGAAGAATAATCTCAGCGAAAAAGCCCCAAAAACCGAAATCTACGGCGTGCTTGAGGTCACGACCGAGAGAGGTCATGTAGTTGTATTCTTTCTTCACGTACAAGATCTCAAATGAAAGTTCTGGCACAGTATAGTTAGGGAAAAGCTGGAAGCGACCGTCTGTTAAACCACGCAAAACGAGGCCTGGTGCTTTAGGAAAACTCACACCAAAAAGATGATAGTTAAAATCGATACCGGCCCAACTTACAGTGGTGTCCGTCATCTCATCATCACCCACTGTCCAGTGGTTCAGCTTGTCGTTGTAGAAGGCAAAAAAGCGCTGCTGTCCGTTCTCGAGCTTCTTATCCGTTGAGGTGAACGTCAGGCGGTATTTAAAGGGCTGTGGTGCAGTGATTTTAAAACCCACCATTTCCGGGCCAGTGAATGAAACAGTCGCTACTACGCCAGTCGCCTCATCGCGCCCTACCCACTTCGTTTCACTTGACTCCACTGTCGCCAAATTAAGCGCTACGAATTTTTGTCCCTCAGGAGCAATTTCAATAACGAGAGGTTTATCGCTTCCTACGACTTCGGCGAATGGAAAGCGCGTCTGTGTATGCTCCATAGAGCTAATCGCGAGGTTATTTTTGAAGCTGGCCTTAAGGCCTGCTGTCGATAGCGCCACATCTTGCAATTGTGAAGGGGCTACAGCTGTCGTTTCGGACCCTTGCGCAAGTACGGGTGCGCCTACTACAGGAGTTGTGGCTTCTAATTCTGTCGTCGGCAACACACCTGGCGCGGGAGCTTGTGGAGCAAAGAAATACTGCCATCCAAAGAGGATGAGTCCAGACAAGACAACTGCAAAGAGGGCGTTCTTGTTATCAGAGGTCATAAAGAGTGAGTTCCTTAATTAATCTTCTCCGGCACGGGATCATATCCCCCCGGATTCCATGGATGACATCGAAGTATTCGCTTGAGTGTGTACCACATCGCTTTCAACAGTGAAAACCGCTCAAAGCATTCATGGCCATAATGAGAGCAACTGGGATGAAAACGGCAGTTCTTTCCGAGAAACGGAGAGAGGGCGTATTGATAGATCCGAATGAGGAATTTGAAGATGAATTTCATGGGGCTGAGATGAGTGTGCCCAAAATCTGCTTAAACGAATCTCTTAACTTGGCTTCATCCTCAATCTTCTGAGCTGCTACCACCAAAACGTCTAGATTGAGCGTGTGTCGCTCTGATGAACGGCGGAATTCTTCTCTTAAAATGCGCTTGATTCGATTGCGTCGAACAGAATTTCCTTGTTTGGTGGAAACACTCAGTCCCAGGCGGGCATGAGGTAACCCAAGGCGCGAAGCTTTGGTGTAAACAACGAGCGGAGGAACGAAGCTTTTCTTGCTTCGTTCCCGCAGGTATTCGAAATCTTTCTTTTGATGGATTCGGCTAGCTTTCGGATAAGTGAGAGCTTGGCCCTCAGCGATCACTTCGTGCCAGTTGCCACGGTCAAGCGCTTACGACCTTTCGCGCGACGGCGATTGATCACATCACGGCCACCTTTAGTAGCCATACGAGTCAGGAATCCGTGGTCACGGAGACGTTTTTTCTTTTTTGGCTGCCAAGTTCTAATTCTCTTCATGGTAATCCTTCCACACGTGGAACATTAAGGGTCTCTATGGGTACCGGAATTGCTGATACCGGTCAATAATTTTTGTATTCCGTGACTCTCTGCGAGTCGGAAATGTTTACGGGTTAAGTTGAAAATCGGCCAGCAGAATGTTACTCAACCGCCCACAAAATATTCTTAGCCAGTGGATGCATGACCCAAAAATTCCCGTTTGATCAATTCTTGAAGTGGGACGAAGAGAAAGAGCCTACCCAGGGCCTTCCTATCGCCAAAAACGCGCCTGCACCTGCCGTAACGCGACCCGCAACGCAAACCGCTCCTCAAGGTCCGATCATTCCATCCGAAATTGCCAGCGAAGATATGCGCATGATGGGCCATGAAATCAAAGAATCCATCCGTGTTTACGTCAATCCAGCACAATACTCAGCATACTTCTCAGATACGTTTACCATCACAGACTTGAACGCCAATGCGATTGAGTTCACGGTTACGACAAATTTTATTAAAAAAGTGATCGAAAGCCAGTACCTCACTGTTGTTCGCAAAGCCGTTGTTGAAACACTTGGACGCGATTACCAAATCGAATTCAAAACATTTGGCGCGCGTACGACTAGCCTTAGTTCAAATGACGAAAATATCCTGAAGGGGATGCGACAAGAAGAAAACCGCAAAAACGGTACGGCACGCGACAATACCTTTGTTCTCTCAGACCTTGTGCCCAACTCTCAAGACAAGCAGCACGAACTCGCAAGCCAAAGAATGGAACAACGAGATGCGCGGCCGGCCCACGGGTTGATCGACTCGCACAAGAAATTTACAAACTTTGTCGTCGGATCATCAAACAATCTCGCGAACGCTTCCGCCCTCGCAGTCGCACGTGAGCCGGGCCACATCTATCCAAGTCTCTATCTTTATGGAAACTCCGGTTTAGGTAAGACCCATTTGATTCATGCAATTGCGAACCATATCCTTGAGCACCGTCCCCATCTTAAAATTTGCATCACCTCATGTAACAACATGATGGTGGAGTTAGTAGAAGCCACACGCGAAAACAAAGCTTTTGATTTCCGTAAGCGTTATACCCAAGGCGTTGATGTACTCATCATTGATGATATTCACGAGTTGGCAGGCAAAACCGGCACGCAAGAACAATTCTTCCATATTTTCAACGATCTCAGTAATCGCAAGAAGCAATTGATCTTCACGTCAGATAAAACGCCACGAGAAATTGCAGGCATTGAAGAGCGCATCCGTACTCGCCTTGGCTCTGCTCTCGCTGTTGAAATTCAGCAACCGGATCTCGAGACACGAATTGCCATCCTCAAGACTAAAGCCCAAGAAAAAGACTTCTACTTAGGTGATGAAATCGTCAACTTGATCGCGAAATGTGTGAAATCCAGCGTGCGTGATCTTGAGAGCTCTCTTGTACAACTCAAGGGCTATTACGACCTCACACATGTCGACATTGATCTCCAGTTGGCCCGTGAGTATCTCAAGCTAGACGAGCACATTGAGAACCAGAAGCTCGTTACCGTCGATTCGATTACCAAGGCAGTAGCTCAATATTTCAAAATCCCGCTAGGTGATATTCGCGGCAAATCTAAGACCAAAGAAATCGTGTTGGCTCGCCAAGTGGCGATGTATTTGATTCACCAACACCTTCGTAAAACGTTACTTGAGATCGCTCTCTTCTTTGGAAAGAAAGATCACACGACGCCAATGTACAGCTTAGAAGTTGTGAAAAAGCGCATAAAGAACGATCCCCACTTCGCTCAACAGATGCTTGAGATCGAAAACCTCCTCTAGTTTTTATTTAAATTTCAACACATTCCCCATCTTCTCACTCATCCAGGGTGCAGAAGAACGCTTGAACAGCCTTTGCACTAAAACCCACAGAGGAAATGGGGAAAAACTTTTAAAAATAGGCCCAATACTTCGGGGCATCTCAATTAAATTGAATTGGCCTTGGGGAAAGTCTGTAGAAATGAAAAAAGATGAGTCGGTAAAAGGGGAGAAATTGTTAGATATACGAAGATCAAATTTCTACGACAGCACGCAGCGGAGGATACAAGGGGAAACGAAACTGCGTTAAGAGTAGATAATTACAACCAATAAACCATTTCCCCCCTTTCCACAGGCTATCATAATCATAATCTTTTTAAGATCTAATGAATAAGAAGGGATAACTGCGAGGAGAAACCCTTGGACACCTTCCCTTGAAAAAGACACTTCAGAGTGGTTTAGTGATTCTTCTTTCAAGCGAGATAGTATGAAATTCGTTATTCAAGCCCCTGTCCTTCGTGATGCCATAGGTAAGCTACTTACCGTTGTAGATCGTAAAAACTCTCGGCCGATTTTGACGAACTGTTTGGTGAAAGCAAATAAAACGACATTGGAACTAATCGCAACGGATCTTGAAGTTTCAGCTAAGCTTATTCTTCCAGCGAAGGTTGAAGTTGAAGGCAGCGTATGTATCAACACAAAAAATATCGCAGACATCCTCAGAGAACTTCCAAACGATGAGGTTAGACTCGCGGTTGAAAGTGGAAATCAATTAAATTTATCCTGCAAAAATATTGATTACCAACTCATGGTTACAGGCGCTGAGGAATTCCCACAGCTCACATTCTCAAATAACTCTAGCGAATTTAAACTGAAGGCTAATCAAGTCAGTTTGATTATCGACAAGACCTCACACGCCATTTCAACTGATGAAACACGTTTGTACCTTAATGGTATTTACCTACAGCAACTTGATGGAAAACTTCGTTCAGTAGCCATTGATGGTCACCGCTTGGCACTTCTAGATACGGCAGAATTTATCGGTGGTAATAAACACCTCGCCGACGGTGTGATCGTTCCTCGTAAAGGCGTGAATGAGCTTAAGAAGATTGCTGATTCAAATCCAGATAAAGACCTTACGATCTCACTTGATGAGTCGTTTATGTTTGTTCAAGCGAACAATGATTACTTCCTCTCTGTTCGTTTGATCGCTCGCGAATATCCTAAGTACCAAACTGTTATTCCAAGCAAGACTGCCTTTATGTTTAACATTGATCGTAATGCCGTCCTTAATGCCGTAAAACGTGTGCGCATTCTTTCAAATGAAAAAACCAATGGGATCAAGTTCGCTATCAAAGAAAACGAACTCACGATTTCCACAAAACACGCAGCTATGGGTGAGGCCGTTGAGGTATTACCCGTAAGTTATAGTGGGAAATCAATGGAGATTGGTTTCAATGCCAAATATCTCATGGATTCTTTAAATGTTTTGAACGAAGGCAGTGAAGTAATCTTTGAGTTTAATAACGAACTTAGCCCGGTCGTTATCAAGGCTGCTGATCTTCCAGAATTCCTCGGCATTATCATGCCCTTGAAGCTCTAATTTTTACCGCATGAGTGGCGTAAAAATTCTGCGCCTACGTACCGAAAATTTCCGCAATCTAGCCCCGGAGATGGTGGAGTTTATCCCAGGGATTAATTGCATTTTTGGTCCCAACGGTAACGGTAAAACTAATCTGCTCGAAGCCGTCTACTACCTTACCAATAGAAAATCTTTTCGTAAAAATACGGGATTTCCACAACTACTGAGCATCGAGGGTGCACAGCCGGAGTTATTACTTTCGGCCGCTTTTCAAGGCGATCAAGATCTTCACTCGCTTTCAGGAAAAATTCAGGCCGAGACAGAAGAATGGTGGCTGGATAATCGTCCGGAAAAACCACGCCTCGAAGTTGAATCTGTTTTCGTTAATCCTTTCGATTCCTATTCGTTTCATACAAGTGCGAGCTTTCGTAGAACGTGGCTAGACTCACACCTTGGCCAACTAGATTCCGAATACAAAACAATGCTGAACCGCTTCCAAAAATCCCTGCGCTTCAGAAACTCGTTATTAGCTCAGGGGCCAAATTCTCAGACAAAGCTACAGTTGATGGCTTTGGATGAAAATTTCGCGGAATTAAGCGCGTATCTGACGCATAAACGACTGGAGTGGCTGTCAAAGTTAACTGAATTTGTGACACCTACCTTTCGTGAGATTTTTGCTGAGACGCATGAACTACGGATTGATCTCGATACGAAGTTTCGCGGATGGGATGCGAAACGTATTTTCGAGCACTACCGGATAACTGAGGGCGATGACTTCGATTCGCGTCACACTTCTAGTGGTGTGCACCGCGATGACTGCATGTTTTTCTTTGATGGTTTGAACTCATTTGAGTTCTGTTCTTTGGGGCAGCAAAAGATGAGTTTTCTCTCTCTGTTGTTTGCCTTTATAGAGCTTTTTAGGTACAAATTATCTTTCTATCCTATTGTTTTAATTGATGATGTTTCAGGCGAGTTAGACGGGCAACGTTGGAAAAATTTGATCCAATACTTATGCCAGAAATCTTTCCAAGTCTTGATCACCACCGCCAACGAAAACTTCAGGCTAGAGCTAGAAAAAATTCCCCATGCCCGCAGGATTTTTATGGAGCATGGACGCCCAGTTTCTCAAGGATAGGAGCCTTCGCATGACGCAAGTTACGCCCACTGAAAGTATTTCCAAAGTTAATACCGAGTATGGTGCAGACCAGATTAAGGTTCTCGAAGGACTTGAAGCTGTTCGCAAGCGCCCAGGTATGTACATTGGTGATACCGGCTTTCGTGGTTTCCATCACTGTGTATATGAAATCGTAGATAACTCAGTTGATGAGGCACTTGCGGGTTACTGCACAGACATTCGTGTTTTCATTCACGTAGATAATTCAATTACTGTTTCCGATAACGGTCGTGGCGTTCCTGTCGACATTCACCCAACCGAAGGCGTTTCAGCTGCGGAGTTGGTATATACAAAACTTCATGCGGGTGGAAAATTCAACGAAGAAGGTGGGGCCTACAAGGTTTCTGGCGGTCTCCACGGTGTAGGAGCATCCGTCGTAAACGCCCTCTCAAAATGGGTCAAGGTCGACATCAAGAAAAAAGGTAAACTTCATCGTGTAGAGTTCGTTAAGGGCGTAACCAAAGAACCGTTGAAAGTTATTGGTGATTGTGATCCTTCCGAATCAGGCACCAGCGTAACGTTCAAAGCCGACAACGAAATTTTTGAAGTTCACGAATACAACTACGACACTCTTAGTAACCGCTTCCGTGAGATGGCATTTTTGAACAAGGGTTTGAAAATCACGTTGAAAGACGAACGGGCCGAGAAAGAAGAAACCTTCCACTACGAAGGTGGTATCGGTGAATTCGTTTCTTACCTCAATCGTGCGAAGAGCCCGCTTCACAAAGAACCAATATATCTCACACAGACGCGCGACGATTATGAGATCGAACTTGCGATGCAATGGACGGAATCGTATTCAGAAGTTTTGACTTCCTATGCTAACAACATCAACACTCCTGAGGGCGGAACGCACGTCTCTGGTTTCAAAACTGCGCTTACACGTGTTTTGAATAACTACGCCAAAGACAACAACATCATGAAAAACGTGAAGATCACGCTCACGGGCGATGATATGCGCGAGGGCCTGACCGCAATTATTTCTGTGAAGTTGAAAAATCCACAGTTCGAAGGCCAGACCAAGTCAAAACTGGGTAACTCTGAAGTGGAAGGCATCGTGAACTCACTAGTAGGTGAACGTTTAAAGACCTATCTCGAGGAAAATCCAAACGTCGGTAAAACGATTCTTAAAAAATCGATTGATGCTGCTGCTGCTCGCGAAGCTGCACGAAAAGCACGTGAGTTAACTCGTCGTAAAACGGCCTTGGACTTCTCGGGCTTGCCGGGGAAAATGGCAGACTGCCAAGAAAAGAACCCTGAGCTTTGTGAAATCTACATCGTGGAAGGTGACTCTGCCGGTGGCTCTGCTAAGCAGGGCCGCGACCGTCGTACTCAAGCCGTTTTGCCTCTTAAGGGAAAAATTCTTAACGTTGAAAAAGCACGCTACGACAAAATGTTGGGCAATGATGAGATCAAGATGTTGGTCCAAGCCATTGGTACCAGCATTGGGAAAGACAGCTTTGACATCACTCGTCTTCGTTATCACAAAATCGTGATCATGACGGATGCCGACGTCGATGGCGCCCACATTCGTACACTCCTGCTAACTCTGTTCTACCGCCAGTTCCCGGAGATCGTAGAGCGTGGTCATCTCTATATCGCCCAGCCACCGTTGTTCAAATACAAGAAGAACAAGAACGAGCGTTACTTGAAGGATGAGAAGGAACTCGAATCGTTCCTCGTTTCAAGCTCACTCACAGATTGTGAAGTTGACATGAGCGGCCAGCGAATTGACCTAGAGCAGGCTAAGACGTTGGTGAATAAGTTTAGAAATTACAACATGACGGTCGATTCTTATGACCGCCACTACGATGCACTCTTCTTGCGCTCAATCATGGAAGGCGGCCGCTTAGTTGCTGAAACCCTTCGTGATAAAGCAAAGCTTGAGAAGTATGTCGAAGAGCTGCGGCTTCGTTTGAATGCCATGGATACGATGCATCTCAAGCGCTACACACTCTCAGTGACTGAAGATACTAAGAACATCGCTTGGCAGATCTCGATTCAGGTGAACTCTGCTCTTAAGACGAAGAACTTCCGTATCGGTTTGAACTTTGTTGACTCAAGTGAGTACGAAGACCTCGTAAACCATTTCGAAGGTGTTCAGAAATTCGTAAATTCTAAAATTGATTTCCGTCGCGGTAATGACAAACACACATTTGCTGGCCTCAAAGCGTTTGCAACTTTCATTTCTGAAGAAGGACGTCAGGGCGCCTACATTCAGCGCTATAAGGGTCTAGGCGAAATGAACCCAGAGCAGTTGTGGGAAACCACAATGTCGCACGATAACCGTACTTTGTTGCAAGTGAAGATCGAAGACACCATCGATGCCGATCAGGTGTTCTCTGTTCTTATGGGTGACAACGTTGAACCACGTCGCGAATTCGTTGAACAAAACGCACTTAACGTGCGCAACTTGGATATTTAATTATGGCAAACGAAACAGGCAACACTCCCAACCACGGTAAAATTGCTCCCCTGCTCATTCAAGATGAGATGAAGAGCTGTTACCTCGACTACGCGATGTCAGTCATCGTCGGTCGCGCACTTCCCGACGTTCGCGACGGCTTTAAACCCGTTCACCGTCGTATTTTGTTCGCAATGCACATGCTGAATAACTATGCGGGTCGTCCGTATTTGAAGTCGGCACGTGTCGTCGGTGACGTTATCGGTAAATACCATCCGCACGGTGACTCTGCGGTTTACGGGGCTATGGTACGTTTGGCGCAGGACTTCTCCATGCGCTACACGGTCATTGATGGCCAAGGTAACTTCGGTTCGATCGACGGTGATAACGCTGCAGCCATGCGATACACCGAAGTTCGTATGCAGAAGATGGCCAATGAGATGATGGACGATATCGACAAGGAAACTGTCGATTGGCAGGAAAACTACGATGGATCTTTGCAAGAGCCAACCGTTCTTCCTACGAAGATCCCAAATCTTTTGATCAACGGCTCTGCTGGTATTGCCGTCGGCATGGCGACCAACATTCCTCCGCACAACCTCACGGAAATTGCGAATGGTTTAACGGCGCTGATTGAAAACCCAAACATCACGCTTCATGAGTTGATCAAAATAATTCCAGGTCCGGACTTCCCTACTGGCGGTGCGATCCACGGGACGACAGGTATTCACCAAGCTTTCATGACCGGCAAAGGCGTGATTCAAATCCGCGCCAAAGCTGAAATTGAAGTAGGAAAGAATGACCGCGAAAAGATCATTCTCACGGAAATTCCTTATCAAGTGAACAAGGCGAAGCTCATCGAGCGCATCGCTGAACTCGTCCACGAAAAAGAACTCGAAGGTATCTCTGATATCCGCGATGAATCTTCACGCGAAGGCATCCGCGTTGTTATCGACGTAAAGCGTGGCGAGAACGCTTCTGTTCTCTTGAACCGCCTCTACAAGCAAACATCGATGCAGGTTTCTTTCGGTATCATCTTCCTCTCCATTTCAAATGGTCAGCCGAAGGTGATGAACCTCAAAGAAATGCTCCAGTGCTTCATTGAGCACCGCCGTGAAGTGGTTATCCGCCGTACAACTTACGAGCTCAAGAAAGCCAAAGAGCGCGCCCACATCTTAGAAGGTTTGAAGATCGCAGTTGAGAACATCGACGCAATCGTAGAACTCATTAAGAAAGCGGAAGGCCCTCAACAGGCCAAAGAGCAGTTGATGGCCAAGTTCACGTTGTCGACCATCCAAGCGCAAGCAGTCTTGGATATGCGTCTCCAGCGCCTCACGGGCCTCGAACGCGACAAGATCGTAGCGGATTACCAAGCCGTTATGAAGGAGATCGCACGCCTTGAAGAAATTCTCGGCAGCGAATCTTTGATCGCCGCTATTATCCGCGACGAATTTGTTTCAATCCGTGAGCTTTACGGCGATGAGCGTAAAACTGAAATTGTTGCGCAAGCCGATGAATTCCAAATGGAAGATCTCATTGCGAACGAAGAAGTAATCGTGACCATTACGCACAAAGGCTACATGAAGCGTATGGAGATCAACACTTACCGCTCACAAAAACGTGGCGGCAAAGGTGTGAAGGGTGCAGATCTTGAAGAAGACTTCTACACCAACTTCTTTACAGCAGAAACCCACGACACGCTTATGATCTTCACCGATAAGGGTACCGTCTTCACCTTGAAGGTTTACCAAATCCCTGAGGGCATGCGTACGA
The DNA here is from genome assembly GCA_027486525.1 of Pseudomonadota bacterium. GTDB lineage: Bacteria > Bdellovibrionota > Bacteriovoracia > Bacteriovoracales > Bacteriovoracaceae > UBA6144. The sequence continues at coordinate 16,405 of JAIXOY010000297.1, read as the reverse complement.
CCAAAGGTCGTAACGTTGTTAACTTGTTAAACATTCCTGCGGGCGAAAAAGTTCAGCAAATCATTACCGTTCCAAAAGAGCGCGAGGGTAAATTCCTCATCATCTCTACTGAGCACGGTATCGTTAAGCGTTCTGAATTATCCGAGTACAACAATGTTAAATCAAGCGGCATCAAAGCGATTAAAGTTGTTGATGGGGATGCAGTAAATGCTGTCCGTATTACTGACGGCAAGAAAGATGTTCTGCTCTGCTCAGACGGTGGCAAAACAATTCGCTTCCAAGAAGATGACGCTCGCGCCATGGGCCGCGTATCTCAAGGTGTGAAAGGTATGGCGCTTGAAGAGGGTGAGAAAGTCATCGGTATGGAAATTCTTGAGCCAGGAATTGAAATCCTCACTGTGACTGAACGTGGATACGGTAAGCGTTCAGAGGAGTCTGAATACCGCTCTCAATCACGTGGCGGTAAAGGCATCTTGGCCATGAAGCTTACGGAAAAAACGGGTAATATTGTTTCGATCAAGCCGGTTACCGTAAGTGATGACCTCATGATCATCACGGATAAGGGCCAAGTTATTCGCACGAAAATTTCTGGCATTTCATTGCTTGGCCGTAACACTCAAGGTGTGCGCTTGATCAACGTTAAGCCAGACGAAAAAGTGGTAGCCGTTGAGAAGATCATCGATCCAGATGAGGTTCCTGAGGGCGGGGATGAAACCCCTGAATTACAGTAAACTTCTAAGGGCCCCGCTTTTGGCGGGGCTCCTTTTTTTAACCGCCTGTGATTTTACGTCGGGTCTTAATCGTGAGATTTTGACCGCACAGGATTACGTTGAAAGTCAGGAATACGAGAAAGCGGCGGAAGCATACGAGCGTCTTTTGCGTCAGAACCCGGTTAAGACGATTCAAACGAAAATTCATTATCAGTTAGCAGAGATTTATTATCTTTATCTCAACCAACAAACACGTGCGCTGTCACACTATAAATACATCGTTGATAACGATGAAGATCCGCAAAACCAAGTGCGCTCTCTAGATAAGATTGCTGATATTAATTACTCATTCGCAAAAAATTACCGCGAGGCTATTCGCGCCTATCAAATCTTGCTCGACTTTCGTCCGCTGCTGCAAAATGCGGACTTCTATGATTTCCGCGTTGCGGAGTCTTTGTTTGAAGATGGCCAGCTCGACAAAGCTGATCTGCGTTTTGCTCGGCTCACCCTTGATACGAACCATGCTCACCACATTGAGAGCTTTTATTACCAAGGTCTAGTGCGTTTCTATCAAAAGAAATGGGAACCAGCAGTTGAGCGCTGGGTAGAGTATCTCAAACGTGAAAAACGCAAAGACTTGATCGTAAAGACGAAATTCCTAATTGCGAATGCCTACGAGTCGGGTGAAAAGCTCAAAGAAGCCTACAACATCTACTATTCATTACTGGATGATTACCCCAATCCACAGGTTATTAAAGATCGTCTGAAGTCATTGTACGCACGGCGAGTGGCGAGAAAGCGATGAGCACGCCGCAGGCCTGGTGGAAAGTATTGGGCTTGGCCCTTGGACTTCCTTCGTTGATTTTGGGTGTCTTTTTTGGTCTCTATTATATGGTCTCAAAAGGGATCATCGGTTGGACGGCCCTTCTCGTTGTGATGCTGTTGGTTATTGGAAATACACTCTTCCTCATGGTGCGGTATGGATTGGTCGGAAAAAATAAACAATAAAAAATATTTTGGCGGAACCCTTATCGCCTTTATTTTTGCAGTGTATGCCGGTCGTGCCGCACCGTTTGATGCTGCCTTTCTCCTGGGAGTTATCGGAGCATCTGTATTAAATCAGTGGCTTATGTTCAGGGTTTTGGGAAAACTTCTCCAAGGAATGAACGAGCTTCCGAGTAAACCAGGCCGGTATCAACGCCTGGTCCTATGGGGGCAAATCACTCTGAAGTTTTCCGTGTTGGGTGTGATGTTTTACTTCCTCATCACACACGCGCGACACCTTGCGGCACAGGGGCTTTTACTCTACACATTTCAATTGATTATCCTCATTCTGAGTATTAAAAACATAAGCGCTTTCCTTAAAAAAGGTTCCTCAGAATGATTCGTTTAGGACTCATCCTTTCAGCATTATTCCCGGCCGTCGCTTTTGCGAGTGGCTTTAGCTTCTTCGGCCAACTTGAGCACAAGTTGCATATTGCTCAGCACGTTTTGACGTTCTTTGCGGTGGGCGTTTTGTTCTTGTTGGTGGGCGTGCTTTATCGCTCAAAGAGCTCGAACATAAAAAACATCGCGATCCCAGATCGTGGCATCACTTTCCGCAACATCGTAGAAGCGATCGGCCAGTTTGTTTACAACCTCGCCCGCAACATCATGGGCGAAGAACAAGCTAAGCGTTACTACTCAGTGATCGTGTTGTTGTTCTCATTCATCTTCATCAACAACTTGATCGGTTTGATTCCAGGCTTCTTACCTCCAACTGATAACTTCAACACCACGCTCGCTCTCGGTATTTTCGTTTTCATCTACTACAACTACCAGGGCATTAAAGAGCAAGGGATCGTCGGCCACATCAAGCACTTCATGGGCCCAGTGTGGTACTTGGCGATCTTGATCTTCCCTATCGAATTGATCTCTCACGCGGTTCGTCCGCTTTCGCTTGGATTGCGCTTGAAAGGGAACATGGAGGGTGACCACTTGGTTCTCTCGATTTTCTCGAACCTCGTGCCGTATATTGTGCCGATTCCGTTCTACGTGATCGGGTTGTTCGTCTGTTTTATGCAAGCTTTCGTATTCACGCTTCTGACTATGGTTTATATCAGCCTGGCGACAGCTCATCACGATCATGAAGAGCACGCACACTGAATAGAGCATTGAAGAAGTTTTAACTCACGATCGGTCACAGGCCGATCATAAAAAAGGATCTGTTATGGAATTGAACGCATGGCTCGCAATCGCTTCTGGTTTCGCAATCTCTTCAGCTGCTGTTGGCGGCGCAATCGCTCAATCTAAAGCTGCTTCAGTTGCTTTGGAAGGCATCGCTCGTAACCCAGCTGCTGCTGACAAATTGTTCACACCAATGATCATTGCACTCGCACTTATCGAGTCATTGGTAATTTACGCTTTCGTTATCTCGTTCTTGATCAAGCCGACTCTCTAATTTAAAATTAGCGATAAAGAGAAGGGCCCCGAAAGGGGCCCTTTTTGTTTCTACAACATCTTCGAAAGAAATCTGCCGGTATGGGATCGCTTGCTTTTCGCCACCTGTTCCGGTGTGCCGAACGCTACGATCTCTCCCCCACCCTTGCCGCCTTCCGGACCGAGATCAACCACCCAGTCTGCCGTTTTGATCACGTCGAGATTATGCTCGATGATCAACAGGGTATGGCCAAGTTCAACGAGTCGATTGAGCGCCACGAGAAGAATGCGAATGTCATTGAAGTGAAGCCCTGTCGTGGGCTCATCTAGAACGTACAATGTTGAGCCCTTCACAGATTTTGAAAGCTCGCGGGAAAGCTTCATGCGCTGAGCTTCGCCTCCCGAGAGTGTCGTAGCAGGCTGGCCAAGCTTGATATAACCAAGACCCACATCGTTCAAAACCCGCAGAGTCCGCGCGACTTTGGTGTGGTTCTCAAAGAATGTCACGGCCTCTTCAATGGACATGTCGAGCACGTCGGCAATGTTCTTGCCGCGGTAAAGAATGGAGAGCGTTTCAGGGTTGTAGCGCTTTCCGCCGCAGTCCTGGCATTGCACATACACGTCTGGCAGGAAGTGCATTTCAATTTTTAAACTGCCGTTACCCTCACAGGTTTCACAGCGACCGCCCTTAACGTTGAAGCTAAAGCGGCCAGGCTTATAGCCACGCACTTTGGATTCATTGGTTTGTGAGTAAATGTTGCGGATATCATCAAAAAGCCCTGTGTAGGTCGCGGGGTTCGAATGGGGAGTTCTTCCGATGGGTGCCTGATCAAGCTCAATGACACTTTGGAACTTATCCACTCCACTGATGGCGCGATAATTCGTCGTTGTGGAACGACGACCACGTGCTAGGTAATTCTTCACGGCCGGAATGAGGATCTTGTGCACAAGTGTGGATTTTCCAGAACCCGACACACCCGTGAGACATGTCATCACACCTACCTGCAACTCAAGGGTCCCATCCTGCAGGTTATGTTCTTTCGCATTTTGTAGAACAACTTTGTCACTCCACTTGCGACGCTGCTTAGGTACTTCAATTTTATCTTTACCGGAAAGATATCTGCCGGTCATCGACTTAGGATCTTTGGCGACGTCCTTGGGTGTACCCTCGGAAACGACTTCTCCCCCGTGGATACCAGCCGCAGGGCCCATGTCGATGAGCCAATCTGCAGATCGCATGGTGTCTTCGTCATGCTCAACGACGATGACGGTATTGCCGATATCTCGCAGATGTAAAAGGGTTTGAATGAGTTTTTCGTTATCCCGCTGGTGCAGGCCGATACTTGGTTCATCGAGTACGTAAAGCACACCTGAAAGGGCTGAGCCGATTTGAGTCGCGAGGCGAATACGTTGAGATTCACCACCCGAGAGAGTCATGGCGTCCCGGTTGAGCGTGAGATAATCAAGGCCAACGTTAAGTAAGAATCTTAGCCGATCGCGAATTTCTTTAAGGAGCTTTTGGGCGATAACCGCTTGGTTGCCTTGAAACTTAAGACCATCAAAGAATTCAAAACATTCATTCACAGGAAGATCACAGATTTCCATGATGTTCTTGTCTGCCACAGTTGCGGCTAAGGCGAATGGGTTGAGCTTTTTGCCTTTGCAGCTGTGGCACTTCTTGATGATCATGAACTCTTCAAGGTCGAGCTTCACTTTCTCTGATTCGGATTCGTGATACTTCTTGTCTAGCCAGGCCATAATGCCCGGAAATTCTTTTTTAAAGTTGAAGGTCGAGTTTTCTGATTCAAACTTATACGTATATATCCGGTCAGAGCCATCAAAAAGAATCTTTTTAAATTTATCGGAAAGTTTCTTCAGCGGCTTATCCATGTCCACGCCTTCCGCTTCGGCGATACTGCGGATCATGTTCATGAGGAATGAACTCTTCTTCAATGGAGCAATAGCGCCTTCATTGAGCGAAAAGTTCTCATCAGTGATGATGGAATCCATGTCGAAGGTCTTGGTAAAGCCTAAGCCATTGCATGCCGTGCAAGCACCCAGTGGCGAGTTAAACGAGAACAAGCGCGGCTCGAGATCGGGATAGCTCTTGTTGGTTTGAAAGCTGAAGTTTTTCTCAGAGAAGAAAATTTCCGTAGTGTCAGCAATGACGATGAGATAACCGCTTGAGAGTTTAAGGGCGTATTCAACAGAGTCGGCGAGACGTGCACGTACTCCATCTTTTAAGACAACACGATCAACCACAATTTCAATATCGTTAAACTTCGCCTTGGGGACCGCGAGCTGGTCATCTAGATTTTTAAGTTCACCATTGAGACGTACACGAGAGAAGCCCATGGACTGATACTTGGCCATCTCTTCTTTATGCTCACCTTTCTTCTGGCGAACAACCGGCGATAAGAGCTGAAGCTTAGTCCCCTCTTTCATCGTCAACAAACGCTCGATGATCTGCTGAGGTGTTTGACGCTGGACGGCCTCACCTGTTTCAGGACAGTGAGGCACACCCAGCCGTGCCCACAAGAGGCGCATGTAATCGTAGATTTCTGTAATCGTTCCCACGGTTGAACGCGGATTCTTTGTGGTGCTCTTTTGATCAATGGCGATGGCCGGTGAAAGACCAGTGATGCTTTCCACATCGGGTGGTTCAATCTGGCCAATGAACTGACGAGCGTAAGACGAAAGCGATTCGATATAGCGACGTTGGCCTTCAGCATAGACAGTATCAAAAGCGAGGGATGATTTTCCTGACCCGGATGGGCCAGTGATAACAGTGAGCGTGTGCCGTGGAATCGAAACGTCGATGGACTTAAGGTTGTGGACCTTGGCCTTGGTGATTTGAATCTTTTCCACTGATTCGCTCCTGGTAACTGATCGCTTTGCGAAGACAGAAAAAAGCTCCGCGCGGGTCGGCTATATTTTTACCATAGAGTGGGAACGCCGTCCCATGGTCAACACTGAGACGAACGAATGGGAGACCGAGTGTTATGTTGGCACCAAGTGTTCCCATCAGGGATTTAAATGGAGCAAGTCCTTGATCGTGGTGCGGATACACAAGAAGATCTGCGCTGCTCTGCTTCTGTTTCAGCAACGTATCACCTGGATAAAACCCGAGTACTTTGAAGCCAGAAATCTTGATACCAGACAATGTTGAGGCGAGACGAGCTTCTTCTTTTCCAAGTAGGCCGCTCTCCCCTGCATGTGGATTTATGCCTGCAACAAGTGCGCGATTCAAATGCGGCTCAAGTTGACGCAAGTGACTTAGAGAGGTTTGCAGCTTGGATTTCAAGAACCTTGTCGTGAGGGTTGCGCCAACCTTAGCAAGCGGGAGATGGTCAGTGAGGAGAAGAACGTCTAAGTGTGGCGAGGCAAAGAACATACCTAGCGCTTCTGTCTTATAACGTGCACGCAAGTATTCGGTATGGCCAAGAAATCGCTGGGAGGGCTTCTTGGAATTTCTAAGATCATCTTTAGTTGTGGGGAGCGTGAAAAGAATGTCGTTGGTATTCTCTTGTACAACCTCAAGAGAAGCTTCCATCGCCAAGGTAGACGCTGGAAGTTTACTTGAATTTTTTAACCAATCACATTTCAAGCGCCCCGTGGGCAGATAAATGCAGTCGTCATCAATTTCAGCGGGCAGATTTAGTTTTTTGAGATGAGTAAGTACAGTACGTTTGTGTGCGATGAGGTGGCACTGCTCTGTCCACGCTGCAGGGGCCAGCGACAGGGCTTTGAAGAACACCTCGAGACCGATGCCCTTCTCATGCCCTTGAGTGACGACGATCATAGACTTTTTTTGATGTAGTAATTTGTGTATTCACGATCGAACCAGTTCGCGGTGAGGGACTGGCTTTTCTCAGTGAAAAGTTCTTCCTCGAGGCGCTCTTTTGAGCGCATGTAAGCGGCCGACTCTACCAGGTCTTTCTTCTTCACGTAAAAACTGTGCAGGCGACCACCCAAAACGATCGGCGGGGCAAAGTTACCCTCGGGTGTTTTTGAAAGTGCTGTCTGGATTGATGAAGCCAGTGCGTCTTCTTTGATGTTTTCCAATGGCGAAGCATCAAGGTCTTGGTACCCGTAACCGAGGCGACCAGTGACCTGATAATCTTTCAACGCCAACACAAAAGTGTCTGGGGTCTTTCCCTTGGTCTCTGATTCAGGAACGGAGAAATCCACGAGCTCATAGGTAAAACTTAGGGCCTTATCGTTTGAGTGGCGCTTGTAAAATTCGTTCTTCAATTCCTGTTCGGTGACGGTCACGAGTGGACCGATAATGCGAGTCGTGAAGAGGTTGTATTCCATTGCTTCACGAATGATCTCAAAATACTCTTCGTAGGTGACGCCCTTCCCTTTAAGAAACTCGAGCAAGCTGTCGCGGTTAAGACCAAGCTTCTGCTCTGTCATGCTAATGCGGGATTCAACAGCATCATCACCAACGACGTAGCCCTGAGTGCCAATCTTGTCGCGGATGACTTGAGTCTTGATCATAAGATCGAGGAGCTCTGTCTGTTTGTAGGCTTTCTCAGCGTACAAGAAAGGGGAAATTTCACGTCGGGCACCTAGAGTTGCATCAACGCGCTTAAGTTCTGAGAGCGAGTAAACACGCCCGTTCACAACGGCTACGATCTTATCTAAAAGTTTGTCCTGAGCGTGAGATGAACTCACACTCAGGAGAAGGGTCAGAATTAGTGGAAACATTACAGTAGGTTCTTGTTGATCTTAATGTCGGCGCCTTTCTGCATAGTCTTGGCGTAGTTCGCCAGGATGGCGTCGCGTTTTTGGTCGTAGATCACTTTCTTATAGAGGTTCTTATCGATCTGATCGAACTCTTTAACACCTAGAATTTTAATGATGTGGTAACCCATTTGTGTGCGAACTGGGCGAGTAATGAAATTTACTTTCTGACCTTTGATCGCTGCATAATACTCAGGGGCAAGGCGTGTCGGTGGTTGGAAGCCAAGGTCGCCACCGACTGGTGCTGCAGTTGACTGTGAGTACTTGTTTGCAAGTGTGGCGAATGAGTCTGGGTTCTTGCTGACTTCTGCGTAGATCGATTCTGACTGCTCGATCGCTTTCTTAACTTCTTCTGGCGTTGGCGTTACACGAACACGGTAAAGGATATGAGCTGTACGGTATTCTTTATTGTCCGCGTAGTACTTGCGAACTTCGTCGTCAGTGACAGTGATTTTCTTCAAATCATCTTCGAGGTCTTTTGAGATTTGAGCGTGGTAAAGGATGTCGTCCATCTTTGCCGCAACAACAGGATCTTTATCAAGGCCGGTCTTGCGTGCTTTCTGGACACCGAGCTCGCGGCTGATCAAATCATCTAAAGAAACTTCGCGAGTAATTTTGCGCTGTGAAATAAAACGCAAGTTTTGTTGGTGATATTCTTCCAACTGCGCTTTGGTAATTTTCTTTCCATTAACGGTGGCTACCGCGTCGTTAGCAGCGGTCTGCGCCAACGCTGAAGTCGTTACTAGGGCCAAGGCCAAAAAAACAGCTTTCATACACGTCCTCGTCGGTAAAAGTACTAGTAAAAACGGTATCATGCCCCAATTTGGCCCGCAACATGTTTCGCGAACTCAAGGAGCATCTGTTGACTCACGGTTTCTTTGAAAAAGCATTGAACAGAGGCATCAGGATTAATTTTGTAGAGTTTGGGTTTTCCCATGAACACACTCAGCATGTTGTCTCGTAGTTTTTCATTTCCCTCTAATACTTCGGCATCAAAAAAGAGTGTCACGTTATTGCTAGAAACTTTGACAACACGCACGCCAACTGGACGGAACCACAGACGGGTTCGCAGAATAATAAATAATGATTCCAACTCTTTGGGCATGAGACCAAATACGTCGGCCATCTCGGCGTTGAGTTCTTCAAGGCGCTCGAGTGTCTGTGCGTTAGAAAGGCGTTTGTAGTATTTTAGCCGTGTAGGGTGATCGGGGATGTAGTTGTTGGGAATAAACGCATTGAAAGGGGCCTGAATTTCAATGTTGCGTGAAGAGGTACGCTGTTCACCTTTCAACTCTTGAACGGCTTCTTGCAAGAGATCCATGTAAAGTTCAAGGCCAATTTGATCAACGTGTCCGTGTTGTTCAGCACCCAAAATGTCCCCTGCTCCACGAATCTCCAGATCGGCCGAAGCAAGTGAGAATCCTGAGCCCATGTCTGCGTATGTTTGCAATGCCTGCAAGCGACGAGTCGCAACTTCAGTGAGCAGGCGGTTTTCTGGGACCATAAAGTATGCATAGGCTTTACGATCTGAACGACCGATGCGGCCACGCAACTGGTGGAGTTGTGCGAGGCCGTAAGTATCAGCACGGTCGATGATCATCGTGTTGGCATTCGGAATATCAATTCCCGACTCAATGATGGTGGTTGAGAGGAGAATGTCGCTTTTGTGTTCGATGAATTCGTTGATCCGCTTCTCGAGCTCTTTCTCCGGCATCTGTCCGTGCGTCACTGTGATGCGCGCGCGTGGAACGAGCTTCTTGAGATAAATCTCGTGCTCTTCAATGTCATGAACGCGGTTATGCACGTAAAAAACTTGTCCGCCGCGCCCAAGTTCCTTTTCGATAGCGGACTTTAGGGTCACATCATCTTCTCTAATGATGTAGGACTTAATCGCCTGGCGACGAGGGGGGGCGGTCTGAATAATCGACATATCGCGCACACCGATAAAGGCCATTTGCATCGTGCGCGGAATGGGTGTGGCCGTCATGGTCATCACGTCTACACCTTGTTTGAGAACTTTAAGTTTTTCTTTGTGGTTCACACCGAAGCGATGTTCTTCGTCGATGACGACGAGGCCTAAGTCTTGAAATTCGATTTTGTCGGCAAGCACAGCATGTGTTCCGATCACAATATCGACAGTCCCCTCTTTCAGCTTCCGAACGACCTCAGCAGATTCTTTGGCCGTTTTAAATCGTGAAAGCATTTCTACGGTGAGAGGGAAATTCTGAAAACGACGTCGGAAAGAGTGGAAATGTTGAAGGGCCAAAACGGTTGTCGGCACCAACACAACGACTTGCTTTTTATCTAAGACGGCTTTGAAAGCGGCACGCATGGCGACTTCGGTTTTTCCGAAACCCACATCACCGCACACAAGGCGATCCATCGGATATTGTGCTTGCATATCATCAAGCACATCATTGATTGCTTTTAACTGATCCGGTGTTTCCTCAAATGGGAATGAGAGTTCAAACTCACGGAACATATGATCAGGCGCGGAGAACGGATATCCGCCGGCAACTTTGCGCTCAGCTTGCATGCGCAAAAGATCAAAAGCCAACTTCTTTACAGAAAGACGAGCGCGAGCTTTTTGTTCGGAGAATTTTTTAGACTGAAGGTTAGCGACCTTCGCACCAGACGTCGCATCGGCGTGTTTTTGCACTAAGTTGAGGCGATAAACAGGAACATAGACTTTGTCGCGGTTTTCATATTCCAAGACGAGAAAGTCAGATTCTTGGTCACCAATCTTGAGGCTTTCCAGTCCACGATAAAGGCCAATACCGAAATCACGGTGAACAACGTAATCGCCGGCCTTTAGTGTGGCGAGTTGCTCTGCAAACAAGTCTGGGTTTGTCGTAGTTGCTTTCTTAGCCTTGCGTTGTTTTGAAGCAAAGAGATCCGCTTCGCCTAACACCCAGAGATTTTCACCTCGGTAGTAGAAGCCCTCTGCCAGGTTTGACTGTGCCCAAGAGACTTGTTCTCCACTTGTCGGCATTTCGTTTTCACGGAGAAGAAATTCAAACTCTTGGCGTGAAGTTTCATTCCGCGGAACGACTAAGAGCTTCGCCCCCAGGCGCAACTCATCGCGAAGGGCACCAAGCATGGCCTTAATATATGCAAATTTGTTGTCAGGAACTGTGCCAATCTTGCCCTGGATCTTTGGCGCAATTTGAGTTCTCAGCGAGGTGATGCCCAGATGAAGATCATTCTTGATTTTGCTATCGAGATCGACGGTTATGTCGAGCGTTTCAACGACTAAGACATGACTCGATTGGTGCACAAAACTTTCTGCCGCAATTTTATCAGGTGAGGGCAAAACTACGGGCGAATCATTTCTTTCAGCCTCGGCAGCAAACTCGTCTTTCCATTGGGCGAGAGACGTATCCCATTCTTGAAGTGCATTGTTGCGGGAAATTTCGACAACGATGGTCTTCTGGTCAAAGAAGGCTGCGAGAGGCGTAGGCTTGGCAAAAAACAGTGGGGTGTACACGGGATAATTTTCGAACAAGAGCCCTTGGGCTAATTGCTGAAAAATACCCTTGCGAATATCATAGCGGGTTTTGAATTGAGGTTGAGGCTGCGGTAAGTTTTCGCGCAAGCGAGAATGAAATTCTTCTCGTGTGAATATTCCCGGTGCGGGCGAAAGTAAGAGTCGGTCCAGCTTGATGTCAGTCAAAGACTTTTGAGTTTCAGGATCCATCACTAAAATGCTTTCGACCAGATCATCAAAGTAATGAATTCGAACCGGACGGTCGCTGAGTGGATAGATATCAAAGATCTCGCCCTTGCGTGTGAATGTACCGGGCTCTTCTACTGAGGGAGTCGCTCGATATCCCAGTGAGACAAGTTTCTCAGCGAGTGCATGAGGAGCGATGATGTCGTCGATTTTCAGCTCGAGTGCGTGTTCTTTAAAAAATTCTTTAGGTGGCATGTACAGCAAGGCAGCATCTAAAGAAGTCACCACCAACCTGGGCGAGGGGTCATGCGTCAGTAAAGAAAGTACGCGGAAGCGCTGTGTTAGGGCCGACTCAGAAGAAAGAATGCTGGTATAAGGTGAGTGTCCTAGTCCGGGATAAAACAACGCGTTAGGTTGGTGTTTGAGTTCTTCCCAAAGTCTCTCGGCTTCTTCTGGACTCGCAGCAATAACAAGTTTTCGCTGCGAAGCAAATAGCCTGTGCACAGAGGCAGAATAGATGAAAGTCCAAGCACTCGGAGAAATGCCGCGAACGAACATCTCTCCTTGGCCATGCTGCAGCCACTGTTCAATGCGATTGTTTAAACTACCAAACGGGTTCACTAAATTTTGTCCAAGGTACGTCGTGATTTGAGAGGCAATCTACCTTAAGCTCGTCAAAATAACATCTTTGCTCTTTTCAACATCTTTTGTATCGTAAAGGTGTTTTTTCATTAAAGTTTTTCTCCCTGGAGACCTCCATGACAACCACGCAAATCGATGGATTGATGCCCATTGTTATCATGATGGCAGCTGCGGTGGTGCTATTTTTCGGCGGCCACTTTGCCTCCGTTATTCTCAGCCCCAAGAAACCGACGCCGCAAAAAGACACCGCTTATGAGTGTGGTGAAGAAGCCGTGGGTTCAGCTTGGTCTGCCTTCAACGTTCGCTTCTACGTGGTGGGTCTTATCTTCATCATTTTCGACGTGGAATCAGTGTTGATGTTCCCTGTCGCCACCGTCTTCAGTGAAATGGTGAAGGAGGGCCACGGCCTTTTCATCCTCACGGAGTTCCTCATCTTCATCGGCATTCTTGTAACGGGTATTATCTACTGCTGGAAGAAAGGCGATTTGGACTGGGTTCGTAGTTACCAAGTTTCCGCGCGCAGAAATCAGCCTGCGGTAGCCGTTAAAGCGAAAGAAGTTAAAAAGGCGTCGGCATGAACCAAACAGTTGTAAGTTTTCTCGCCCAGTACGAGTTTTTTGATTTTCTCACGAAGATTTTCGGTGAGAACTCACTCTTGCTCACGACACTAATTTTTCTAATTTTCTCAGTTGCTTTTGTTGCAGTTGCAGCCACCATCGGCGGACTCGGAACATACGCAGAACGAAAAATCTCTGCCGATATACAAATGCGTATGGGTCCGAACCGCGTAGGCCCTTACGGCTTGCTCCAGTTCCTGGCGGATGGCGTGAAAATGATGATGAAAGAAGACATCATGCCAAGAACAGCTGATAAGTTTCTTTTCTATCTAGCTCCATTGTTGTGCTTGTTAGGCGTCTTCGCCACTCTTGCTGTTCTGCCCGTCTCTTCAGGCTTTACCCTCACCGACTTGAATGTGGGCGTGTTCTACTTAATTGCGATCTCTTCGCTCGTTGGCTTGGGTGTTTTCTTGGGTGGCTACGCCTCAAACTCAAAATGGTCGATGTTGGGCGGAATGCGCGGAGCTTCGCAGATCATCTCCTACGAAATTCCAGTAACGCTTTCTGTTCTCGCCATTACCTTGCTCTCGGGCAGTATGTCGTTCGGCAAGATCACAGACCTTCAGGCCGGCTTCATTACGAACTGGTTTGTCTTTCACAACCCTTTCGCCTTCCTTGCCTTCATCGTTTATTTCGTCGGTGCCATGGCAGAAACCAACCGTGCTCCCTTCGACTTGCCTGAAGCAGAATCAGAACTCGTTTCAGGTTACCACACAGAATACACCGGCATGCGCTTCGGTTTCTTCGCTCTCGCAGAATACATCGAAGTCTTTGTTGTGAGTGCTGTTGCAGCGGCTTTGTTCTTGGGGGGCTACAATCTTCCATTCCACATAAGTATCGACTTCCTTCCTATTCAGTTCGTGCAACTCTCGATCTTGGTGGGTAAAGCATTGATGCTCTACTATGTCGTCATCTGGGCGCGGTGGACGTTCCCGCGTCTTCGGGTTGACCACTTGATGTCCGTTTGCTGGAAGTACCTAACTCCAATTGCGATTTTCAACCTAGTCGGCTGTGCCGTTTGGATGGTGGCCTTTAACGGTCAATCCCTTGCTCAACTGATTTTTGGACACTGAGGAATAGTGATGTTTTTAAATACTCTTTTTGTCATGTCGGCCCTGCTCACAGTCGTGAGCGCCGTCCTTGTCTTAACCACGAAGAACATTATGCACTCGTGTGTGTTTCTGCTCGGCTCACTCATCGGGATCGCGGGTCTTTATGCCACGCTAGGCGCTGACTTTGTCGCGGCAACTCAGGTTATGGTGTACGTCGGCGGCGTAGTTATCCTTATGTTGTTCGCGGTCATGTTGACCGGTGGGAAAGACTTTGTGTCGAAAGCACAAAACCTCATGGGTCTTGCTCCGACCATGGGTAACGCCTGGACCTACGGTGTATCCGCCTTGGTGGGCCTCGTCTTCTTGTTCACCAACATCCAATTGCTCACTCGCCTTGGAACAATGTCAAAACTCAAAAATGACGGTGCCTTTGAAAGCACCGTGAATAAGATCGGTCACCTCCTGGTGAAAGACCATATTTTGTCATTTGAAATCTCCTCGGTGCTTTTGCTCGGGGCCCTGGTAGGCGCTGCGATTATCGCACGCCCACGTAAGCAATAAGGAGAACGTCATGATCAGTTTGGCGTCTTATCTCATTATCTCCATGATACTCTTTGTGATCGGCCTCATGGTCATGATCGCTCGTAAAAACATCGTCGCCATTCTCCTGGGGATTGAGCTGGTGTTGAACGCAGCGGCATTGAACTTTGTGGCTTACTCGAAGTTTGTGACCAACAACCTCGATGGCCACATTTTTGCTCTTTTCATTATCGTCGTTGCGGCAGCGGAAGCCGCAGTGGGACTCGCGATCGTCATTCGTTTCTTTCAATTGAAAGAAACGATCCACGTCGATGAAGCCACGCAGTTGAGGAACTAAGCTATGGAATACAGCATCGGCACCATTGCCCCCATTTTCCTTTGCCCCTTCTTCGCGTTTGTAATCAACGCGTTTTTTGGCAGAAAGCTTCCTCGCCAAGGTGACTGGCTCGCCGTTTTGGCGATCTTCATCTCTTTCCTTTTCTCTTTGCGCATTTTCCTAGATTTTACTGGCGGGACTTTTGCCACAGACTACTACGTGCACAAGGTCTTCAACTGGTTTGATCTTTCAAGTGGTGGGCAGACATTTAAGGTCGACATGGGGATCTACATCGACAACATGGGCGCCATCATGTTGCTCATGGTGACCGGTGTGGCCACGCTCATTCACCTCTTCTCTACTTGGTACATGCACGATGATCCGCGTTACGGCCGCTTCTTCGTATATGTGTCTTTGTTCACAAGTGCGATGTTGGGCTTGGTTCTGTCAGACAACCTTCTTTCAGTCTTTATCTTCTGGGAGCTCATGGGCTTCTGCTCATACTCTCTCATCGGCTTCTACTACGAGAAAGAAAAAGCTGGCGATGCTTCACTGAAAGCGTTCATGACCACACGTGTGGGCGACGTATTCTTCTTGCTTGGTATCGTCGCGATTTGGCAGATCGTCGGATCAGTGAACTTCGTTGATATTTACGCCGCGATCGCAGAGGGCAAGTTCCTCGGTCAGCAAGTTCTTGGTATCAGCCTCGCAACCTTTGCGGGTTTCTGCGTGTTTATGGGCACCATCGGCAAGTCAGCCCAGTTCCCCCTACAAGTCTGGTTGCCAGACGCCATGATGGGGCCGACACCATGTTCTGCTCTTATCCACGCGGCCACCATGGTCGCGGCCGGTGTTTATCTTTCACTTCGTACCTATCCTTTGATGGTGGCAGGTGAGCTGACGCACTTCATTGCGCTGATTGGGGCCATCACCGCTTTTGGTGCGGCTACTATTGCGCTTGTTCAAACGGATCTCAAGGCCGTGCTCGCATTCTCAACCATTTCTCAGTTGGGTTACATGGTTATGGGCGTAGGTGTTGGTTCTTACAATGCTGCCTTCATGCACCTGATCACCCACGCTGTGTTCAAGGCTTGCTTGTTCTTGTCCGCTGGTTCAGTCATTCACTCTGTCCACGAACAGGAAATGCCAAAGCTCGGCGGTCTTCGCAAAAAATTGCCCTACACTTTCATTGCGATGATGTGCTGTACGTTGGCGATTGCCGGCGTGCCGTTCTTCGCCGGCTTCGTATCTAAAGACAGAATTTTGGGTGATGCACTCTTCTGGGGTGTCTTCGCAGGCCAGAGCAAAATATGGGCGATCGTACCGATTCTTGGTTTTGCCGGTGCTTTCCTCACTGCGTTCTACATGTTCCGCATGATGTTCCTGACCTTCTTCGGAAAGCCACGTGATCATCACATCTATGACCACTGCCACGAAGAGCACATCGGCTTTAACAGCAACGTGCCTCTCCTGATCTTGACTGTTTTCACCCTGGGCTTCTGGTACTGCGGTACTTTGACAGGTCAATCTTTCGGGAAGGTCTTCGGTTCGAAAACAGAATGGTTCAAGATTCTGGTGGAAGCTCCCCGGGTAGAAAAATTCGTGGGACGCACACGTGAGCCATTCTCGGCTGTTGATACCCGTGTAAAAGCAGAGCTGCCTAAAGCGGTTTATGATCATCAGACCGG
>JAIXOY010000233.1 GCA_027486525.1 Pseudomonadota bacterium | reverse complement strand
CCACGTATTGTCAGGTATCACCGCGGCCTCAACTCGCCGCCACCGCTCCGTGAAGGTGTCGAGCTTCGAGCGCCACGATTCCGCCGGCATGACTTTCTGCCACAGAGTCTTAAATGCCGTTTGGTGCTTCTTGCCCAGGATATAAAAGTTTTCTTCGGGGTTGCCGATGAGTCGGACAGGTTCAGGAATGTTTGGCAAGGAGCCTCCGCATGACCGCTTGGATGAATGACCCCACCTTGATTACCGTCGGACTTTTACTTGCCGTCATTCGTATCTACCTTGAAGTCATTCAATTCGATTTCGCTCGTCTTCCCGTCACCCAGCGTTTGATGCCACAGGATCAGGCACAACGGTTTCACAAGATGGGCTTCTACATGAGTCTGGGTTATTTTATCACTTTCGCGCCCGGGATGCTGCTCTCCTGAGCTCAACCTTCGTAAAAATCTACCGTCGGCAATAGGCGATTAAGAAACTCGTATTTGAAGCGGCGCTGCTTCCAGCCCGCCAGCATTTCCTTGCGACACCGGATGTGGATCTTCACGCGGCACGGCCCGGCGATGTCACAGAGATTTTTCAGTTGGTAGAACTTACTGAGGAAACGGAAGTGCTGCCGGTTGGTCAGACGGAAACCCTCGTCTTGCTTGACGGAGTTCCAGACCACCCACGGATCTTGCCGGCCGTTAAGCACCGAGGCCAAGGTCAGGTAGATGATCGTGTCACTCTCAAAACCGTCGCCCACCAGCACGAGCTCATCGGGGATGCCGGTCATGAGCAGGATGTTCACCAAATGATTGAGCTTGTAGAAACCTTGCGTCTTGAGATCTTTCGGCGCAAGCTCGCCCTCAAAGAGCGCAAACACACGACGGTAGTCCTTGAGGTAGATGTTGCTGGTGAAGAGCTGGTTGCGGTAAAGCCAGTCGCGCATGGCATTTTCATAGAAATGCGGTGAGGCCGAAACCACGAACGGCTGGAAGCCTTCCTTGACGTAGTTTTTCACCAGCTCAATAGAGTTGGGCACCGGCGGAAAATAGCCGAGGGGCCGGCGCAAGGAAAGGTAGAGTTCGCGCAGCGAGTGGTAGCGCGTATCCACCAGCGTCTTGTCAAAATCGGTGATGAGGATTCTGCGATCTTCCCGCACGTTCAGAGGAATGAAACTTCCGATCAACAGATCGAGACCTGGATGCGTGCGTGTCTCAAAGACCAGCAGGCGCTCCACCGGACCTTCCACGGGATGCGGAATGCGTAGGTTGAAATCACCGAAAGAATCGGAGTCGTACTCACGATTCAGCAGTTCGTGGCCTTCTCGGTCCATGCCAATCATGCGCAGTCGAAAACGCCGTGACTGCAGCAGTCCCAGGCTTTCGATCGGGCGGATCGGATCCAGACCCGGGAGTGGGTTCTGCCAGAACTGGTAGCGTGCTTGATGATAGAGCATCAGTAAGGCCCACACCGTGAGATGATGCTCGGTAGAAATGGCGGTAAAATGTAAAAGTTGCGGGCGACGCATCCTCTGATTATAACGGGTTTTGTACGATGGGGCATAGCGTGCCAGGTTGCCCCGATGAGCTTTTTAGGCCACAATGAGGGCCCTGGAGTCTTACATGCTACAAATGCGTCTCGTTATTAAGGGTAAAGTGCAGAAAGTCGGTTTTCGCTGGAGCGTTCTTCAGCACGTGAAAACCAGCGGACTTCTGGTCAAGGGTCATGTGGTGAACTTGCCCGATGGTTCGGTAGAGCTCATCGCCGAAGGTGACATCGAGTCCCTGAAGGACCTTCATCGTTTTGCCACCAAGGGCCCGGAGCGTGCGGAAGTTCGCGAAGTGGCGCAGGAGATCGTTGAGATCGAGAATCCGACCTACCCCGATTTCACGATGGACTAGGCTTTCTTGAAGGTGAAGACGAGGGCGCCCTCCACCCAGTTCTTTTCCATCTTCCGTGGATCGAGCACCTGACCCACAGGAATGCGGCTGACCATGGATTCGACTTTGTTGACCTTCTTCACAGTCCCATCAACGTCTTGGCGCTCGTCTTGGTAGCGACGGTTGGACGTCAGCACGATCTGCTTGCCGTTCGCGGAGGCCGTGACCTCTTCCTTAGCGTACTCCGGCATCTCGATGCGCAAGACGTAGGAGTCCGGCTTCTCTTCTAGTTTTGGGCGCATTTCTGTGAAAGAGAAGAACGGATCGGTGGCGCGGTTCTTTTCGACTTCAACGCGCTTGTTGATATCGTCTTTGGCGGTCGCCAGGACTTTCTGATTCAGGTCTTCGAGAATCTTGTTCGATTGCGTGTGTTGCGCCAGCTGCCCCTGGTACTTCTTCTCGAAGAAGACTTCTTTGTCGTTCAGCGATTTCTGATGGTGCGTTTTCACCTTCTCTTCGTGCTGAACCTGCTGGTTGTTCATCTGGCTCATCTTGGCTTCGTGTTCGCGGTGATTGTTCAGCGCCTGCGTCTCATTCTTCTTCTTTTGAGCTGTCGTTAGGCGTTCGTACTTTTGCCCTTCGACATTGTAGGTGCCTTGGAATTTTGTGCGCTGGTCTTCGATGCGTGTGCGCCACTGATCACTTTCTGCATGCAGGGTGACACGGTGGCGACTGTCGACGTCATGGAGTTGGTCGCGCTGGCCCTGGTGGATATCGCGAACGGCTTCGTTGTGACGAGCGGTGAGGTCTTCGGTGCTTTCACTCTGAGCGACGTTGAGCTTGGTGATCTCGGCTTCGCTGCGCTGGCGGATGTCTTCGCGCTTCTGGGACGCGTGGGCCTGCTGCCGTTTGGTTTCCGTTTCCGT
>JAIXOY010000145.1 GCA_027486525.1 Pseudomonadota bacterium | reverse complement strand
TTACCCTTTGTATCGTAAACCAAAAGAACCTGCTTTCCTTTGTCGTTACGAGCGGTCACCAAGTTACCTTGCTTGTCGTAAGTAAACTCAGTCACGCCTTCGTTGTTGGTTACTTTCTTGATCTTGTTGATGGCGTCGTCGTAGTCGATCTGAACGAAGTCACCCTTCGTCGATGATTTCTTCACCAGCAAACCACGGTCATTGTATTCGAAGTTCGTCACTTGCTTGCCGCGTGCAATTTTTAAAGGCAACGAACAACACTCAGAGTAGATCGTCTCGGTCTTGATCCCGTTGATGTCAGTGACGATACGGTAGGTGTAGCGAGAACCATCTGGGCGAGTCTTGATTTCGTACTCGTAGCGGTTTGAAGCTGGTTTACCGTCAAAACCGTTCTTAACAACAGTCGTCCAGTAGTGATCTTCTGGCGCTTTCGGGTCGTTGCCGTACTGGTACTTTGTGCTTTCACCGTTACGGTCAAGGATCTCTTGAACGAACAAAGTCTTTGGCTCGTACTTAACGACAGTCTTGCTCTTGTCGCCGTAGCGGATCTCTGTCAAGTTGTGGCTCTTGTCGTAGCCGTAATCGTAAGTGTTGCCGCCGACGTCTTTAGAGAAGACAAGGTTTTCACCATCGAATTTATACTCCGCTTTCTTGTCGCCAGCGCTCCAGATCTCTTTCACACGGCCCTCGGCATACCAAGAGAAGAAAATCTGCTTCGCCTGGGAATCGCGGATCGACTCGAGCTTTCCATCTTTCCAGACGAAAGCAATTGAATAGCCGCTCTTATCAGCGATCTTCAATAAGTTACCTTTCAGGTCGTAGGTTTCTTGTTTGCCATCTGGGTACTTACGTACATAGCTATCTTTCAAAACATGAAGCTCTTGCGAACCGCGCTCCGAAGAATAAAGGATGGTTCCAGCGGCCACAGTCGTCTGAACTTTAAAGTTCAACGCGTAGGTGTGACGGAGTTCAGCGTTGTTTTTCAACTTCTCGGTGAGCTGAGCCGCGGCTTGATCGTTAAGCTGGGTGCGTTTGCGCATGGCTTCGACGATTTTCTTCGCGGCAGCTTCGCCATCAATCGCAGTCTTTGGGATGAACCGAGTCTTCGCTCCGGCGCCGTGCTCGTGCACAACGACAGAACCATCCGCTGATGTTTCTAGACGAGTCTCATAATCAGATCCCCAACCGAAACCGAACCAACCTGAGTCTGTTGATTTCGAGTTGTAGGTACGAGTGATCTCCAACTTCTTGCCACCACCCGGCACGACGATGTCAGTGTATGAGATGTAGAAGTTACCGTTTTTTAGATTCACCCCGGCCCAGACTGGCATCACGAATGCGACAGCTGCGAGGAGACCTACTAAACGCTTGAAAAAATCCATGGTTCCACCTTTTAGAAAAGACATACAGGCATTTTATCCCAAGTTATAACGGAAGGAAGACGGCATATTTTTACTTTAAACCTTAATATTAACTATTTTTGTGATGACCCATAATCCCGTACAACTGAAGGCAACTATTAAGAACAGCATCACGATCCCCATCGGGGTCGTAAACAACGTACTGAGGTACTCAGGATCCGAGGAGCCATTAATCGCGATCTGCGCATAGGGCATGGCAAAAATCACCAATCCTTGAAACATACCCTGGGCAATGTAGGTTTCAATTTTTTGCTGTAGGCGGACACGCTCGCGAATAACAAACACGATGGTATCGAACACTTCCGCGAGGTTACCACCCGTTTCACGCAAGATATTGACGCTGGTGACGAACATTTCATTGTCTTGAGTCTTCACACGTTTGTTGAGGTTCTCCAGTGCTTCCTCGAGAGGAACACCGATCTTAGCCTGACGGAGAATCAAATTGAATTCCTGACTGATGGGCGGTGGTAATTCATCCACCACCATGCCGATCGCCTGAGGCATCGAGAGACCGGCACGAATCCCGTTGGCCAGGAGATTGAGTCCATCCACCATCTGGTGAGAGTAGACCTTCACTCTTCGCTGTTCGAGATAATCGATGAGCGGGCGGGGTACTTTCCATCCAATGAAAGCGAGGATGGCGCCTAGAATGGCCCCACCCAAAAACATTCCCATGAAAGCAAAAACACCGAAAACAAAGAGACCAAGACCGAATGAGACTCCTAGCAGGGCGATCGTGACTCGGCTTGAAGCAATTTCAACATGCATGATTTCGAGCTTCTGCAAAATGTAATCGCGGTTGCCGAGCGTCTGGTCTTCGATCCAAGCAAAAAACTTAACGGAATTTTTGTAGGTGTAGGCGAAGAACAACAGGCCTACAGCAACCAAGAGACCGGTTGAACCGAGTACGTCATTGAGAAATCGAAAAGTGTTTTCCGCTGGTGCAGTCGCGGCCACCGGCGCGTCAGGGGCCTGCGCATGCAGCAAACGAGAGATAAAAAATGTAAGCAGAAGTAGTGTTGTTTTCATTTGTTAACGAATAGCCCCCGGGGAACTTTGTAGCCCTTGCGCTCGAGCACCTCTACGAATTTAGGAATGAAGCCAGACGGCATGAACTTGCCGATGACTTTACCGTCACGGCCAATACCTTCTTGTTTGAACGTAAAAATATCCTGCAGGGTGATCACATCTCCCTGGATACCTGCGATCTCAGTGATGTTGATAACCTTACGGGAGCCGTCATCCAGGCGAGTCTGCTGCACAACCATGTGAACGGCGGAGGCGATCATTTCGCGAATGGCTCGAGGGGTGAGAGGCGCCCCCGAGTACTGCACGAGGGTCTCGAGGCGAGACATGCTGTCGCGCGGAGTATTGGAGTGAACCGTGGTCATGGAACCGTCGTGTCCGGTGTTCATGGCCTGAAGCATGTCGAGAGTTTCGCCGCCTCGACACTCACCAACGATGATACGGTTTGGCCGCATCCGAAGCGTTTGTTTCACGAGACAGCGAATATCAATCTCGCCATCACCTTCCAGGGACGGTGGCCGTGTCTCAAGTCGCACCACGTGGTCCTGCGGGAAGTTCAATTCGGCGGAGTCTTCGCAGGTGATGATGCGCTCATTGGATTGAATGAAAGCACCCAACACGTTGATCAATGTTGTTTTACCTGAGCCCGTACCACCCGAAACAACAATGTTA
>JAIXOY010000310.1 GCA_027486525.1 Pseudomonadota bacterium | reverse complement strand
TTAAATACAAGATGTTAGGGGGCGCGTTTGTTGGCAGAAGTGAACAAAATCCCTTCACTGACTAAAAAACCGACGGATTTTGGGCCCTGTTAAGATGAGGCAAAATCGGACCCTGGGCGTACAGACAGCGCCAACTGGCTTAAACTAAAGGGATGAGAAAACCACGCAAGGGGCGCGCCCCCCGTAAAATCGACTTTAACGTCGATCCTACCCATTTCCTGAATCGCGACCTGTCATGGTTGCAGTTCAATCGCCGAGTGCTAAGCGAAGCGGTGGATGAGCGCACGCCTCTTTTAGAACGTCTGCGTTTCCTTATTATCTTCAGTGCGAACTTGGACGAGTTCGTCATGAAGCGCATCGGCCGCATGAAGCGCATGGAAGCATCGGGCCTGTTACACAAGTCAGTTGATGGCATGGGAACGGCGGCGCAGATCCAAGAAATCCGTCAGCACATCCTGCACGATCTCGATACTCAGCAGAAGGTCTTTAAGGCGTTGCTGCCGCTGCTGGAGAAAGAGGGCATCTACTTCTACTCCTATGAGGACTTGCAGGACGAGGATCGTAAATTCTGCGATGAGCACTTCCGTCGCAAAGTCTTCCCGGTGCTCACGCCATTGTCCGTCGATCCCGGGCACCCGTTTCCGTTCATTTCCAATCTCTCGTTCTCGCTGGGGTTGATCCTCCGTAATCCGCAAACCGAGGCCGTGCTTTTCTCCCGCGTAAAGATCCCGCAAGGGGTGTCGTCATGGCTGAAGCTGCCGACCGGCGATGGCAAGGCCCATCGTTTCGTGCGGGTGACGTCGATTGTGCGCCACAATCTTCCGCTCTTGTATCCCGGCATGGAGATCCAGCAAGTCGTGCCTTTCCGCGTGACACGAAATGCGGACATCGAGCACCGGGACGATGACACCGAAGACTTGATGATGCTCGTGGAAGAGGGGCTCAAGGAACGCCGTCTCGCCGAGTGCGTCCGTCTTGAGACGTACAAAGACTGTGACCCGGCGATGTTGAGCTTCTTGAAAGACTCGCTGGAGATTAACGACACGCAGGTTTATGCGGTTGAGTACCCGATGGACTACGGTTCGTTTAAGGTCATCGTCGATCTGGATTTCCCAAAACTGAAGTTTAAGCCGTGGGCACCGCTGATTCCGCGCACCTTCCAAGAAGAAGGCAACGTCTTCCATCTGGTGCGGCAAGGCGATGTGCTGGTGCACCATCCTTATGAGAGTTTCAGCGCCACGGTTGAGCGCTTCATCACTCAGGCCGCCGAAGACCCGCACGTGCTGGCCATCAAGATGACGCTCTATCGGACGGGTGACAACAGTCCGTTCATTAAAAGTTTGATCAAGGCCGCGGAAGCGGGCAAGCAGGTCGTTTGTCTGATCGAGTTGAAGGCCCGCTTCGATGAACAGCGAAACATCTTCTGGGCCAACAAACTCGAAGATGCCGGCGTTCACGTGGTGTATGGAATTTTGGGCTTGAAGACCCACACCAAGACCGCGCTGGTCGTGCGCCAGGAAAATGATGGCGAGATCTTAAGCTACGCGCACATCGGGACGGGGAACTACAACGTGGCGACGTCGAGTCTCTACACGGATCTAGGACTCCTCACGTGCGACAAGCGCATCACGGACGAAGTGGTGGAGGTGTTCAACTACCTCACCGGAAGTTCGCTCAAGACGGATTACAAAGAAATCATGGTGGCGCCGATCAACATGAAGAGTAACTTCCTGACGAAGATTCGCGGGGAGATTGAAGCGTACAAGCGCACGGGCCACGGATTGATCATCGCGAAGATGAACAGCCTGGAAGATGAGGTCATCACCGAGGCCCTCTACGAAGCCTCCGCGGCGGGTGTCGATGTGGTGCTTTTTGTGCGCGGCTTCTGCTGCCTCAAGCCTGGCGTGAAGGGACTCTCGGAACGGATCCGGGTGGTGTCGATCATCGGTCGCTTCCTCGAGCACTCGCGGGTGTTTTATTTCTCCGCGGGAGAGAAGTCGCCCCACCTGGGAGAATACTGGATCGGTTCAGCCGATTGGATGCACCGAAACCTCCACAACCGCGTGGAGTTGATCGTGCCGATTCTGGATGCGCGCATCAAGGAGAAGCTCTGGGACTTCATGGAGGTCCTTAAAAACGATAACCGCCGGGCCTGGGACTTGCTCCCCGACGGCCAGTACGTCCAGCGGCAACCGGCCGTGGGCGCAGAAGAGCAAGGCTCTCACGAGGTTTTGATGAATAAAACTTCCATGCGCGAGAAGAATTTGGGCGGCGGAGAATGAAACTCATTTTTATTCGCCATGCCCATGCGGAAGGGAACTTCATGGAAGACCCGGACCAGGACATGCTGCGCGAACTCACAGCGAAAGGCATCAAGGCCTTCAAGACCAATCTCCTCAGCATGCAGGCCGTTCTTCCGGTACCCGACGTCGTCTTCTGTAGCCCTCTGGTGCGCTCGATTCAAACCGCGGAGATCGTGTGGGAAGCCTGGCCAAGTGCGGACCTCGAACTCATCACCGACCTTCATTTGCTCGACGATCCCCATCACCTCGTCGAATACATTTCTTTTCTGCCGCAGGAAGGGACGTACTGCTTCGTGGGCCACGAGCCGCACTTCTCGTCTGTCATTGGCTCTTTGCTCGGTCTGCATCCGGAGCACGATTTTCTCCGCTTTAAGAAAGGCGGCTTCCTCACGCTGGAAGGTGGCTTCTGGGAAGGGTTCATGATGACGATGTTTGCGCCACCCACTTTGATCCGTGGACTGACCGGAGAAGACTAGGACTTCGGCGTGTGAATGAATCTTCGAGGCTTGTTGTCGAGCATCGAAAGCACGATGCCCTCCTTGAGCCCGACCTTGGGTAGAAGAATTTTCTTCGCCCCCACGGCCCGCATGATGTTTTTTACCAACATGGTGGCGGGAAGGATCACGTCGGCGCGGTTTTGATCGAGGTCCAGACTCCGGATGCGCTCCACGAAACTCATGCTGTAGAGAGCGTCGGCCATGTGGGCCACTTCATCGAACATGCATTCTTGACTGGTCTTGTTCATGATCTTGCGACGGAGTTTTCCGATGCGCCGGAGGTTCCCACCGGTGCCGATCATCAGGTCAGGGGCCTTCTTGCCAAAGTGCGGTTGGGTAAAGCGGAGCATCTTTTGCACCATGAGGTTGATGCGCACTTCGAGTTCGTCTTGTTCTTCATGGCGCAGCAGTCGCACGGTGCCGATGTTAAAGCTATGACTCGCCTTAAGTTTTCCGTCGATCACGATGCTGAGTTCCGTGGAGCCACCGCCGATGTCCATCAGCAGAGCTTTCTTATTTTTTAGCACGAGCTCGGAGTTCACTGCGCGGAAGATCAGTTCGGCTTCTTGGCGTCCATCGATCGGACCGATCTCGATGCCGGTGCTGTGATGGATGCTCTCGATGAGCTGCCGAGCGTTGCGTGCGTCTCGCATGGCACTGGTAGCCATGGCTCTCACGTTCACCACGCCGTAGGCGGTGAAGAGATGCAGCAGTCGGATGAAGACTTCTTCGGTGGCCTGGCATTTTTGTGGCGAGATGGTTCCGTGCTCAAACACGTCTTCCCCAAGTCGCAAGGGTTCCCGGATCTCTTTGACGACATCAATGTGGCCGTTCACGGCACGGACGATGATGGCGCGAAGGGCATTCGAGCCGAGATCGATGGCCGCGAGTGTTTCGCCTGCAGTTTGAGTGGGATAGAAGATCATTAGGGGCATGATACACGCAGGGGCGGCATCGGGGCCACGATGAAATATTAAGTTCTCATTAAGGGAAAAAGATTACCCGTTTGTAGTTTTTTCACGGTTCCCAGGGAAGCTCCCTCGGCATGTTAGCCTTTTGCCATCAATCATGTCTTTGGAGGTCCTATGCTCTGGCAGCGACTCATGTCTTGGAAGTTGATCTTGGTCATCCTTCTCCCCATCGCGGTGTCTTGCCAAGACAATGGTGACCCACTGTTAAAGAAAGAGCTCAAGCGCTTGAGCCAAGATTCGAGTCTCTCGGTGGAGGCCCGCGCACGTGCCTTAGGAATTCTTAATCTCCACGCAAACGTGCTTGCGAGTTTGCGCGAGAATCCTCGGTTGAGAGCGCTGCCCGGTGAGGGGAGTCGCATCAGTCTCGCAAAGGCGAAGAGTCTCCATGCCACGAACGAAGCGGAAACGGTCCGAGTGCTGGAGGCGCAGGACAAGTCGATCCGCTCACTGGCGGACAACGTCAAGATCGTCTCGAAGGTGAAGTTCGCTCGCGGGATGTCGCAGGCGCAGATCGCCGAACACGAAACTCTGGTGGTCATGAACCTGCTGGTGTTGCGCGATCTCTCGCAAGTCGCTGCTCGCCGGATCCTCATGCTGATGACGAAATTTGATAAACCGTACTTCGACGAGATCCCGGAAAACACCGCGATGAAGCAGCGCTTGCTGGCAGACTACACAGCGGCGTTGGCGATCACGGCGGTGAGTGCCAATGACCTGCGCCAAACGCTCTCGCAACTTAACGAAATGCGTGCCGCGGGCCTCGTCGGTGAGTCCCTCGAGAAATCGATCAATAAAGTCGTCGGCGAGTACGGTGGCACTGAGAAGGCCAAGCGTGCCGAAGTCAGCCAATTCTTAGACGAGAGCTTGACCGGTAAAGCACAAGACAGCATGAGCAAAGCCATGAGCGACTACCACAAAGCGTTGCAAGGAAAGAGCTTCTTGTTCGACCCGGCCCAAGCGGACCATCCGCTCATTCACATTCTCGTGATCGTCTCGAACCTCTCGTGGGGTCTGGTGAACACGTTAGTGGGCCTCGGATTTGTTATCACGGCAGCGATCATTGCTCCCATCACCATGGTGGCCGGAGCGACGGTCCGTGCGTTCGGCCACGAGCCGATGTTCTACGAAATGCGCATGCCGAAGCTCGCGATCGCCGACAGCAACATGCAGATCTACGCGGACGTGTGTGGGCTTGGCATCGTGCCGGGTAAAATGAGCGCCGGACTCTTCGAACTCGACTTCTGCGCGGGCCAGAGTTTTGCCAGCGGGCACGAAGGTGGCCACGCGAAGCAGTCGGCGATCCTCGGGCCTCTGTACTTCCCCGCGGCGATCCTGAGCTACATCTTGAACATGGGCCACGGCGGCTTCATCGAGGACTGGGCTGATGCGTGGACCGTTGCTTAATCTCTTCATTCTTCTAAGCCTGGGTCTCTTCGCCCAGGCCTGTGGGAGGCCCTCGCACGTCGAGGGCGCTCCACGTTTCGTGAAAGGTCAGATCACCACCAAGGGCTCGGGCCTTGAGTTGTCGGTGGATCGGCGTCTCACGCGGACGTGGAAAGACTACGACGGCGATGGCCTAGCCGACAGGCTCGACGCGGACATCGACAACGACGGAGTCCCGAATCTCGCGGACCAGTACCCGTTCGACGGTTCCAAGTCGGGCGAAGACGCGGACCAGGACGGCATCGCTGACTTCATCGACCTCGGTGTGGGCCCGCATAAAGGCTTCGCCGATTTGCAGCAGGACATCTTCGCTCGTTTGGGAATCGTGGTCATGCTAGGCGACGATCGTTTTACTGATGAAGAGTGGCAGACGTTACACGCCACACTCTTCAACGAAGCCCTGCTCCTCAAGCTGCGCTACGACGAGCTGGCCGTGATCGTTCGCTACTCGAAAGAGGAGCAGCTTGGCCTGGCCCGTGCGGAGTTCGATCCCTACTGGAAGCAGATCAGTTTTTTTCCGAACGAAGACCATCTCTCAAACGCGCGGAGTTTTAACGGGAGCTTGGTGCACGAACTCGGCCATGTGCATGCGGCAGAAAATCCCCAGGCGTTCGCGCTCTTCGAAGCGGGATTTGCGAACTGGTCGTCACCGAGCCTCTACGGCGCAACCAGCGCGGAAGAAGGGTACGCCGAAAATTTCTTGCACCAGCTTGTCCTCAGCGGTGCCGTCGTGGTTGACATGAAGCGCTTCGACCGCGTGAACTAAGGGGCGCGGCTCAGCTCGCCGACCTGGTTGGCACTTCTTAACTCAGCATTGATATCAGTGATGGCGGCGGTGAACTCCCGCTGCATGATCTCCCGTGCTGCCGGAGTCAGGTTCGGGTTGACGATCTCAAGTCCCACCGCGCCTGTGCCCGGCGAGACTCCGCGCATGTCGACGGCAAAGAGTGTCTGACGAAGGGTACTTTGCGGTAAGAGGGCCTCGAGACGCTTACGCAATTTCTTCTCGACCGTTTCGCCGATGGTGGCCTGGATCGAGCGCGATGCCTGCTCGGGGATACCTTGGGCAAAGAAGCTCGTGCGAATGCCGGCCGGATCACCGGCCGCGCGAGCTTGAGCTTCCGCCAGCTCGCGTTGAATCGCCGGAGAAAGTGGCCTGTTCGGAACGACGAGCATGTCATCTCCACTGACGGTGATGTCGGCGTCGATGCCATGGCGAGAGAGCACGTCTTTCATCGCCGTTTCTGTGCGAAGCTTCAGCGCATCGAGACCTTCGGTAACCGCGATCTCCCGGCGACGAACAGCGGCGATGGCACTGAGGATGTCTTGGCCCTCCGCTAATCCGAGGGCGGTGGCTTCTGCGTTCAAGGAGCCCACGCCGGCAAAGTCGATGGAGAAACCACCATGGGTGGCGGTATCGAAGCGGTGCTCGACACGTTGAGCGATCATCAGGCCCGGTGAGAATTGATCTATCTGGTCGAAGTAGTTGCGCAGGTTCGCGGCGTCACTCGTAGAGACCTGGACGCCGTACCGGTTCGAAAGGATCGTCGCGACGTCGACGTTACCCTTATTCTTGCGGATCACTTCCAGAACCTCCGCGGTCGGAACCGTCATGTTAGTGCCTTCAACTTCTCGCAGCAGCTGCGTACCACGGAATCGGTTGGCCAGCTGGGCGCGGGAGGTCTGCGCGATCTGCCACGCACTGCGGATTCTGTTCTGCGTGAACGTGTTATCGAAGGTGCTCGTCGTCAGTTCGCCGTCACGGCGAGAGAAGCGAGTGACCAAGTTCGCTTCGTCAGCGGAGCGGCCTAAACCTGCCCTGAACCACTGCTCCTGCATGAAGCTTGGATCCACGTGGCCCGCGGCGCGGATCTCGCTGATGAACGCCGTGTTGGTGCGGTCCATGATGGCGGCGAGCTCATTCATCAAAGCTTCTTCCTGGCCCGGTGGTCCCCGGATCGCCGCACGGAAAGATTTGTAATCGGAGTAGGTTTCAAGGGTGAGTCCGGGATGCGTGCGCTTAAACTCTGCGAGCGCGTCTTGCACCATGCTGTTATACCGATTACCCACGGCATCCACGAGGGCCTTGTCGCGCAAATTATCATTGAGGAATTTGAGTTGACTATTCTGTGTGTCGAGGAAGAAGAGGCCCGGCTCCCGGGAGATTTTCGCCGTCTCTATGAAGCGGAGGTTGTCGGCTTCCGTGGTGGCCGTGCGACTGGCCCACTGATCAAGAAATTCGTTGGGTGGATTCGCCCCATCAACTGCACGAGCAGCACCTCCGGGAGGGGCGGCATTATCTACAGTTGTGGCTCCAGCGACGAGCGTCGGACTTGGAGCGGCCCGCGAGTTGCGAATGATGAGCGCGATCTCATCGGGCGGAGGAGTGCGTCCGAGAGCACCACTCTTGAAGAGTCGTTCGGCGGCCGCAGCGGCTTCATCGGC
>JAIXOY010000175.1 GCA_027486525.1 Pseudomonadota bacterium | reverse complement strand
CTTCTCTTAACCGGCATGACGCAACCAGTCGAACCTGTTTATCAGGTTATTTCTCAACACCCCCATGACATCCGGGAGTTTGCTCCCCATGTCGAGACCATTAGTGAAGAAGGTCGTCTTTGGTTGGTAAAAACAAAAGGCGCTGTCCCTGCAAAAGTTATGCGCCACTTGCGCCTTGTTGGATCTGAAAAAATTGGGAGTCGTCTGATTGATTCAGAAAAACGTTCGCCCTCACAACAAATCGCGAAAACCATCGATGCTGTTGAAGTTGAAAATCTCAAGGCAGATGTTGCATCGTTGAGCGCTTATAAAACGCGTGCCGTTGGGTCAGAAGATAACAAGCGTGCAGTCACGTGGGTTCAACAAAGACTCACGAGTCTTGGCTATCGTACTCAGCAAATTTGCTACCGCACTGGCGCTTGCAGCGTCGTTGCGGATCAACGAGGTAGTGGTCAAGCTGGAGTGCTCTTGGTGATTGCTCATATCGATTCCGTTGGAAAAGATTTTGCCGGCGCGGATGACAATGCCAGTGGCACGGCTTCACTTCTAGAAATGGCGCGCGTGCTGAGTGGACAAGGACTTCGTCATGATTTGCGTTTCTTCGTCACCAACGGGGAAGAGAGCGGTCTTCTTGGCGCAAAACACTATGCCCAGTTGCTCGCAGCCTCTGGTGAGATTCGTCAGGTGAAATTGGCGATCAATATGGACATGGTAGGTTATAACTCAAACGGCATCGTCGAACTCGAGACGAATGCTCCTTATGAAGCTCTCGCCAATAAAGTGGCTCAATTGGCTCACTCGCACACGTCACTCAAACCCAAAATTACCCTAGGGGCATGGGGCAGCGATCACGTGCCGTTCCTAGAAAAGAACGTTCCGGCACTTTTGACGATTGAAGATTGGAGTACAAAGACGCCCTGTTATCACGCAAGCTGCGATAAGCCCGATACTCTTAACTACGATTATGCCGGTGAGATCACAAAGCTGAATGTGGCCACGATTCTAACAAAAGACGTCGACTAGTTACCGGCGTCCATGTTGCCTGGGATATCGAGAGTGATCTCGCAGGTTGCAGACGGTGTATTTAGACGGATCAGCTGAGTTTTGCATTTTGACATGGCCGTCCGGCATTCGCTTTCTTGATAGACGTATCCCATAGGCTCGCCATCTTCACTGAAGATTTCCACCACGCAGCGTGCGGCGGCAGGTAGAGAGAAACTTAGAAAAGTGAAACCCAAGATAAAAGCTTTCATGGCAAACTCCAGAGTTCGTGCGATATCTCTAATCATAACTAAAATCCAGGTCTGTCGATACCCTACCTGTAATAATGAATCTAGGTGTTTATCATGAGCCTTAGCCGCGAAGAACTACAAAACCTTAGGAAATCCTATAAGTTAGGAGCACTTAGCGAGCAGCATTGTGCCCCGACACCTAAATCCCAATTTGAGTTTTGGTTTCAAGAGGCTCTTAAGGCAGAAGTTGATGAGCCCAATGCCTTCACGCTTTCAACTATAAAGGCCGGGCGACCCTCTGCGCGAATAGTTCTTTTTAAGGGCTTCGAGCAGGAGGGTCCCGTTTTTTACAGTAACTACGATTCGCCCAAAGGCCAACAGCTCACCACGACTCCATTCGCCGCCGCTACTTTCTTGTGGCTTCCCCTTGAGAGACAAGTACGAATCGAAGGAACAGTTCAGAGGATTTCTACCGCACTGTCTGATGAGTATTTTGCAACACGGCCGCGTGGAAGTCAGATTGGCGCAGCGGCTTCACCGCAGGGTCAGGTCGTAGGTTCTCGTGAAGAGTTAGAAAAGAAATTTGCTGAAATTGAAGGTCGCTATCCTGAAGGAACTCCGATCCCGCGTCCGGACCACTGGGGAGGATTTGTGATCGTTCCTAATGTCTGGGAATTTTGGCAGGGACGTCGGAACCGTTTGCATGATCGTATTCGCTACCGCATTGAGGGTGGTGCGTGGATTAAAGAGCGACTCGCCCCCTGAGTGACATTCGGCCTACCCAGCGCCAAGCACTCGCCAGCAATAGTCCCCACGCAACACCGATGATGATGTCGAGCGGTAGATGCACACCGAGATAAATCCGGCTGTAGCCAACCAAGCCCACGATGAGCCAGGTCGTACGTACAAACCATTTCTTTGGACGAGCAAACGCAAGCAGAAAGTGCACAAGAGCAGCCGCATTGGCAGCATGAGACGAAAAGAACCCCCACTTACCTCCGCAGCCTTGTCCAAAATGAGCAATGAGAGGTTTGAGTTCATCCATCTTACACGGGCGCAGACGCTGAATGAGATTCTTGAAAAAATAGGATGTAGAAGTATCAACCAGGGCAAGCAACAAGAGACAGAGAATAACGAGACGAAAAAAATCCTGGCGTGCTACATTTCGCCAGACTTTCCAGAACAGAATAGCTGCCAGAGGCAACCATGGACCAAATCCCGACAAAAAAACCATCACCTGATTGATGCCTGGGAGATTAAAACCGTGAAGAAGAAAAAAGATTTTCCGCTCGAGTGAAGAGAGTGGCATGGACTACAACGTTCCCATGATTTTCTTAATTCGGAGGCGTAAGACGTTGATCACAGCTTCAAAGATGATGTTTTTCCCCATCTTGGAAGCCCCTTCTGTGCGCTCCCAGAAAACAATGGGGTGCTCATAGCAGCTGAAGCCCTTGCTCCAAACCTTGTACTTAAGTTCAATTTGGAAAGCGTAGCCGACGGAGAATACCTCGTTTAGCTTAAGGGCGCGCAAGGCTTGAGACGAGTAACCGTTAAATCCCCCTGTCGGATCCATGAAGGGAATACCGGTGATGATTCGAGTGTAAAGAGAGGCGCCATAAGAAAGAAGAAGACGTTGAAACGGCCAATTCATAATGCGGATGCCGTTGATGTAGCGTGAACCCACGACGAGACCATTTGTATCGAGAGCTTTCATCATGTCAGGCACTGCGGCTGGGTCGTGGGAAAAGTCACAGTCCATGGTGACAACTTTGGCATAGCCTTGTTCGAGGGCCCAGCCGAAGCCTTTTATGTAAGCGGTTCCGAGGCCCAACTTTCCTGAGCGTTCGAGCAAGTGAAGAAAACTTTTGGTTTGTTGCATCTCCTTGACTGCGGCGGCGGTTCCGTCTGGTGAGCCGTCATCAATGATCAACAACTCTACGCCCGGAGCAGAGCGCTCGAGCTCTTCCACCATACGTGTCACGTTGCCACGTTCGTTATAGGTCGGAATGATGATGAGGGAGCGAGCAAGGCCAGACAAGCGGAAGTCCTTTTGAGAGAATACGGGCACATGATTTCACGCGACCGTGTTTTTGACAAGATTCACCCCTACCTCTTTCCGCTCATGCTGCTGCTGGGAAATCTCTTGGTCGTGTGCGGTATCGATCTCGCCCATGACGAGGCTTACTACTGGCTCTTCTCTAAGGATTTGGCTTGGGGTTACTTCGATCACCCGCCCATGGCTGCTTGGCTCATCGCTCTTACGAGTTGGTTGCCTGGCGAGTTTGGTGTTCGGCTGAGTTATGTTCTGTTGATGCAAGGGGCAGCTTGGTTGCTGTCGACCATGGCGCCGCAGTCACAGCGCTGGTTTGTTTGGTTGGGAGTTAACATCTTTCCGTTGCTCGCCTTTGCCGGAGTTTTTGCGATTCCGGATGGCCCGCTCGTTTTTTTTAGTGTGCTGTGGATCTGGTCGCTAGAAAGATCCCTGCGCCAAGATAATATGAGCAACGCTGGCATCATGGGTTTGGCGACGGCGCTTTTGTTCTATAGCAAGTATCACGGCGTACTCTTTGTGGTGGCCACGCTGTTAGCCTTGCCAGGACTTCTTAAGCGCATGACATTTTGGGTGGCGACTCTCGTTGGCCTACTACTTTTCCTCCCTCATGTGCATTGGCAATGGGCCCATGAGTTTGCCACATTTCGTTATCATTTCTTGGATCGTCCAAAGATTGCAGCCGGCTGGCGCCAGCCACTTGAGTTTGTACTCATTCAGATTTTCTTGCCGGGAATTTTCCTTGCGCCGTTTATTTGGAAAGCCTTTTGGCAGAGAAAAGCGGTTGGTGAGTTTGAGCGAGCTCTTAAATTCATGGCGCTGTTTGTACCTTTGTTCTTCTTCATCTCAACTTTCAATAAAAAACTTGAAGCCAACTGGACGGTAGCTGCAGGGTTGCCGCTTTTGCTTTATGTGGCTCGAGGTTCATTGGAATGGTTGCAGGGGCGAGTTCAGCGCACTCTCGCTTTGAGTAGTTTGATTATTGTTGTAATGTTTCGCTTGGTTTTAGTGGCTCCTCCTGAGTGGCACAAAATTAAAAGAGGCCACGAGTTTCACGGTTGGACAGCTTGGGCCAAACAAGTCAAAGAGCAGGCCGGATCTTGTCATCTAGCTGCAAATCGTTATCAATTCGCCTCAAAACTTAGTTTCTATCTCAATGAAGGTGTACCTGCCTTGAATGTCGGGACCCGACTGAATCAGTTTGAGTTCTGGGATTGGCCTGAGAAATGGGGCACCGAGGACGTCTGTTGGGTGACGGAGCGCCGAATTTTTCCAGGCATTCCTGTACCAACGCCTGATGGGAAAAATCTTGTCTTGGTGAAAGGCGTTTCCTTGAGTGATATACTGAAGCACAAAGATAGAACCCTATGAAAATGTTTTACCGAATTAAAGATACCTTTCAACGCGTGTGGATTCTGTGTCTACTGCAGGCCATTTGCGCGGTTATGGGCTTTTTG
>JAIXOY010000023.1 GCA_027486525.1 Pseudomonadota bacterium | reverse complement strand
TCACTGAGGATCGTCAGACTCGAGAGTCCCCACTCACCCTGGGCCGGTGACAGCAGGAAGAGCCCACCGACGAGCGCCAGCACCGACACGAGATGGTGCGCGATGAAAACTTTGCGGGGATGGGCTTCTTTCTCACTGAAATAAAGCGCCTGCGGAACGATGCTGATCCCCCACAGCAGCGCAAAGCTCCAGGGACTATCGATGAAGTAGGCCCAGCCCGTGACGAGCATGGAGAGCACGCTTAGGACTTTGATGCGCACGCCGCCCGCGTGGGGATTGAGCATCATGAGAGAGAGCATGTGCGTGAGCGCCAGACTGAAAAGGAAGAAGACTCCCAAGTTCAGCGGGCTATCATTGACTCCATGGCTCCAGAGAATCCAGCCGCTGCCAAGCACCGCCACCGCGGGCGGTGCCAGAATGAAGACGCGAATTTGAAAGGCCATGTAGAGCGCTAACCCGGCCACGGTCAGCAGCGACCAAAGACCCAGCAGAAATAAATTATCGGCTTCGAAACCTAACATCCCTACTCCCTCTTCTCGCCTACGGCCCGCGCATTTTCCCACTTGTTCAATCGAGCACACAGACCTAACCAGGGACGGACAATTCCATTCAGCACAAAACCATCCAGACCAAAACCTGTCATCGCGCGGTAGTAGAACTGCCGTTGCACGTTCTCCGGCATGAATCGAAACGGCCAGGGTGCTGGTCGATGCGGGGCCCCGCGGTAGAACAACGGATT
This sequence comes from Pseudomonadota bacterium, assembly GCA_027486525.1. Classification (GTDB taxonomy): domain Bacteria; phylum Bdellovibrionota; class Bacteriovoracia; order Bacteriovoracales; family Bacteriovoracaceae; genus UBA6144. The sequence continues at coordinate 7,330 of JAIXOY010000023.1, read as the reverse complement.
GTCGTAAAAATCGTGAATCGCGTTCATCGAACGCAGGAACTGGAACACGCGCAAGAAGGCGTTGGCGATGAAGTGGAAGATCACCCAGTAGTAGAGTCCCAGTCCAACTTCCACCACCATGAGTGAAACTTCAAACACCGCCGAGAGTGCCAGGATGCTTTTAGCGTCGCTGCGCACCTTCGCCACCATGTGCGTGTAGAACGCGCTGAAGAGACCGATGGCGATCACCGCACCTTGCACCAGCGGATAACTGAGGATGAGGCCTTGAAACTTCAGCAATAAGATCGGACCGAGTCCGATGGAAAGAGCTCCGTAGTAAAGCGCACTCGACGGCGTTGGCCCTTCCATCGCTCGTGTGATCCAAGACGTCATTGGCCACTGCGCGGCTTTGCCGAGTGACGCAAACACGATGCACGCAGCGACGACTCCTAGCCAGGCAGCGTGGTGCGGATGCTCGGCGGCCAGTTGCAATGGATTATTCAGCTTCGTAATGTTTGTCGTGTGGACGGCGTAATGGGCCAGTGTGGTGGCGGCCAAAAGACCCACGTCACACAGACGGTAGGTTCCGAGTGCCCACCAGGAATTCGTGGTGGCGTGTTCACGGTGTTCATAAAATCCGATCAACAAAACGGATGTTATCCCGATCAATTCCCAGCCCATGAACAACACATCAATATTGTCGGCAAAGAGCACCAGCGGAAACGCCGTCATGAACACCGACAACAAGAAGAAGAAGCGATGAAAACCTTTCTCCTTGTGGAGGTAGGACTCCGAGTACTTCACGATCACACTCAGCAGCACGAGCATTCCGAGGCCCGCGAGTCCCATGGACCGGTGGAAGTAGAGTTCGAGAGGGAAATCGTAGAGCCCGGGGATTTCAACCCAGCCCGGCCAGTGGAAGTGCGCAGCGCCTTCCTTCATGAGAAACACGTAGGCCACGAACATGAGGGTGATCACAACCTTCAAACCAGCGACGGGAATCTTCTCACCGACGCGAAACTGGGCGACGAGCGTCAGCCCATAAACGAAGAGCCAAACCAGTGGAAGCGTCAGGCTGGCGAAAAAAATGAGATCGGTCATGGGGCCTCCACGCGAACGAAAGGCAGAGGACCTCTTCGATGAGGCGCATATTTTTTCGACGAATGGATCACCTCTAAGTCGACTGATTTTCCAGCGTAGGGCCGAAACGTTCCATCTTGAAACAGCAGCAGCTCTCCGGTCTTCGGATGGACCAACGCGAAGTGGATCCATTCATTTTTTACCATGCGGGCCATCCGCGGATGGGCGTCAACCAGTCGCAGGACGACCTCCGCCTCGGCTTCGATGATGATGGTAATGCGCACGGGTTCATGGAGCTCAACCATTTGCTTGGCCAGCCCGATGCGCAGATCAGAACTCGAACCGGTCATGACACCGAGGAGAGCGGCGATGTTGAGCGGAAGCTTGGTGCCACTGCCGTAGACTTCGTTATCGATACGAGAAAAATAGTAATCGAGACTAATGCCGCCTGCGACGGGAACGGCACCGGCCAGCACACTCGCAAGCGTTTCCCCTTGCGGATCGGTCGATGCGTCGTAGGAAGCGAGGAAGCAGCGCCGATCAAGATACAAACCACGGGTAAGGGCACGTCGTCCCACCACCACCATGGCGGTGTTGTTGTGGCCGTACTCCGGTCTCGGTTCGGCCAGGCTCGAGGCACGATCGAGCACGTGGTGGAAGGTCATCTTCTCATTGATGATGTGACGAGCATTGGCGAAGTGCCGGCAGCGCTCGAGGGAATTATCCCGGCCCGCTTGGCGAAGGGCCTCGAGGCATTTGTCCACTTCGGCATGTTCTGATTTGGGAATATCCGCACGATTGAAAAACAAAATCTCGTCCGTGCTGGTGTCATGGTAGCACGCCAAGAATTGCGCCTCGCCGGGAATGTCGATGCCGTGATGGGCGCGCAATTCATCACGAACTTTTGGCATGTTCGCCATGCCACAGAAAATTTGGCTATTGGGAATGCCCGACTTACCACTACAAGCTCCGCACCCGTAGGCGTTCTTGTAGGGATTATTACTGCTGGTCGCGCCGTGGGCGACGATGAAATTAAACCGAGGAAAATCTTTGAGCGTGCCCGTGAACTTGAAAATCGTCGCCACGATCTTCGCCATCTCCGGCACGGTGTAACCGCCCAGACTCGCATCGTCGGCGTGAAACCTTATGCGCGTTTGGGTCTTCGGCATGAGACCTTGCTTCATCCACGAGTGCATACGAGTGGCGGCGTGCGGAAAAAATACCCGCATGAAAAGCGCCAAGGACGTCACGGGACCGGTGAGCAACGTAAACGGTAACGAGCGCAAAGCCCCGCGAGTGCCGTACCAGAAATGCCAGTTCCCCTGGCCCCACTTCACGTGCCCGAAAGACTTCGGTCTGCTCGTGCCTTCCAGTTCGATCTCTTCCACGACGCGGGAGGGGTTCACCACGGGAGGACACTGCAGGATGGGCTCCGGATGATTGAAACTTTTGAACTTCATGTCGATGCCAAAGAACCCAACCACGCCGTGGGTTTCATACTCCGGATGAGCTTCTTCTAGGTAGCGCCGGATGGATTCTTCGCGATCATCGATGCAGAAGTAAAACCGCGCCGTGGGCGTGAGCGTGGCAGGCCTGCGCGATTGCGAGCGAAAAGCGACGAGACTCTCTAGGCATTGGTCACGCATGGAAAGATCCAGCGCTTGCTGCCAGACAACGGCGCGTTCGGTGGCGTGGAACTTCACCACCACATCAAGGACTGTCTGCAGGGTCACATCGTCACTGTCTTCCGGCATGAGCAACGGTTCCATGTGGGCCAGGATGTGCGCCATCTGTGCCGTGCTCAAGCGTTGCAGTGGTGTCGGATTGTAGAACACCCGCATGTCCGTCAAGGAGTGGTGGGCGATGATCTCTTCGTACTGACATTTCTCGAGGATAAGATAGATCGCGAGGTACTCGATGAGGCGGATGGAAGGCGCAAAGCGAGGAATAAGATGGGACTCCGTTTCAAACTTATTCACCATCCCGGCCCAGCCCCGCAGCTCCAGCAGCGTATCTAAGAGATAGGTGCGCGGCTCAACGGTAAACGGCAGGCGACGGAGGTACTCCTCGAGCCAGGTTTCGACGTTCTCGGAGTTAAGCTCCAGCAAATGCTCCTGCACCGCCTTCAACCACGTCGGCGTGAAATACTTATGCCCACTCACGAAGGCACGGAAACTCTCCAGCAGACTCTTGTGGGTATCAGGGTTGTGCCACGTCGACATGCCTTGATCGAGATACGACGAGAGAAAGCGAATGAAGAGCGGATGGAAGAACGCGTTCGCGTCCTCGCCGAGCTGCTCTTTGAAGGTGTGCTTCCACTCCTTACCGCTGATGTGCGGATGCGGAAGAATGGGTGCGCGCAGCCGCATGCACCGGGCGACCCAATCAGGGTAAGCCGCTTCTGCCACGCGGTGAGGAATGTTGAGAGGACGTTCCATCATTTGCCACAGGAGATTCTCGAGCTTAATGCCGCCCACACTGGGTAAGATCGCATGGTCTTTAAGCCACTGCTGAATCCCGTGCTCGACCCAGCGACGCTGGATGCGGCCCCGGGAAAATTTATCTTGGTAGTAGCTCTCCGGCAGCGCCCGCTCAGCGCCAAAGAGTTTGGCCGCTTCCGCCACGCCTTCAGCGAAAGGGCGGTCTTCGAAACTCAGCAGCATGTTGTTGTGAATGAAAGCGCCGAGGGGAAACTGGATCGGCAGATAGCGACGGAGATCGTTCAGTGTGTCGGTGAGTTTCATAGTCTCATTGTAAGGTCGCTGTAGGTGAGGCTCAATGAGAAACTCTGACTATGAAAGGCTTTTCATCACCTCGCTGTCTAAGGTGAGAGGCCTTCCAAAGCCAGGCCATCGGACTTAAGCGTCTCGTAGGGCTCGAGCGTTTCTGCTTTCACTCCGCGGGCGAGCAAGTATTGCAGCGCCTTGCCCGAGCGGTTCCCCGAAGCGCAGTACAGGTAGTAGTGTTTTCGACGATCGAGCTTGCCGACTTCTTTCTCGAAGTCGCTTCGTAAAAAATCGATGTGCATCGCACCCACCACGTGGCCGTTCACAAACTCTTCGAGAGTCCGTACATCGATGACCACAGCGTTAGCTTGTTTAAGCCTTTTAATAAGTCGCTCATTGACGAATGGTTTCTCCGGGACGGCCTTGGGTGGCCCATGGCGAGGAACCGCCCGTTGAACCGGCGTCACCGTCGAGCAGGACGTCACAATGCTCAGGATAATTATCGGCCAGATGCGCATTCTCGAAATCTCCAGACCGTGAAATAATCATCGCTATCATAACACAGGAAGCCCATGACTTATCGTCCTCTTCTCTTGATGCTTTTAGTCGGAATCCTCTCTGCTAGTTGTTCAACGGTCTTGCGGAGTCGTCTTCGCCTGAACCGCTTTGATAATCCCGAAGCTTTAGGCAAAAGCCATGGTGAGTTCTTTGCTCAATCCAGTCGCACGGTGAAGGTCGCGCACGTTCCGAACATTGACGAAGACCCTCCTCGCCTCAACGCCGTGGCGTTTGAGAACAGCAACGCCTGGGCCGCAGGCTGGGGCCATGGCCTCATGGAGCGCTGGGATCTGCAACTCTCCTACCCGTGGTTTGCGCGCACAAAATTTCAAATTCTCGGTCACTCCCGCCAGGCCGCGAAGAAGAACAACTTCTCCCTCGCCGTGGGTGTGGGTGGCGGTCTCATGGAATCCGTGGCCGATGACATCGAGTTTGATGAGGACTCCAACCGCGGCGAAATGGATCTCACGATGGTGGAAGCTTCCGTCATGGCAGGATGGCGCCCCTGGGAACCCGTGCTCCTCAGCGCTTCTGCTTTTGCCCAGGACATCACCGGTCGCGGCAAACTCCGAACGGAAACGAAGGACAAGTACACACTCAAACAACACGGCGGCATGATGGGCTACAGCGCCGGCCTCCACTTCTTCTTTGCGAGAGTCGTCCTCAGCGGTGACTACACCCGCAGTGACGTGCACTGGAGTAACGGCGCGAAGAACGACAGCTACGATAGCTTTGCGGGCCGCTTGGCCATTCGCTACTGACCGTGCTGCCGATCGAAGCCAGCCTGGCCCGTATCGTTGAGATGGTTTCCACCCAGGAGGCCACTCTTCTGCAAGCCACGCCGGGCTCGGGTAAAACGACGCTCGTGCCGCTGGCACTCATGCGTCACTTCAAAGGAAAAATTCTGGTGCTCGAACCCCGGCGCATCGCCACCCGCTGGGCCGCTCAACGGGTCAGCGAACTGGTCGGCGAAACCATTGGGCAAAGCGTGGGCTACATGTATCGCTTTGAACAGAAAACGTCTGAGCAGACGCGACTCATCTTCCTCACGGAGGGAACGTTCCTGCGCTACTTACAAAGCAACCCGCGCCTCGAAGGTGTGGATGCTGTGGTGTTGGATGAATTTCACGAACGGCATCTCGCCACGGACTTAGCTTTCGGTTTATTCCGCGCGCTCTCGCGCTCGTGGCACAAGAAGCCTCGCCTGCTGATCATGTCGGCCACGCTCGACGAAACGCCGCTCAAAAAACATTTCCCCGACCTGAAAAAAATCGACATCGTCGCGCCGGTCTTTCCTCTGGAAATAAAATGGGCCCCGCGGGAAGCCGAGTGGGCCAAGCGCACGCTGGAGAGCAAAGTCATGTGGGGCATCCAGGAGGCGTGGAACCATCCCGGTGACATGCTGGTGTTTTTGCCTGGCATGGGCGAGATCCGGCGCATCGAAACGTTACTCAAAGAGCGCCTGGGTGATTTCCCGGCCCGTGTGCTCATGCTGCACGGCCAAGAGTCGTCACCCGAGCATGAGTTGATGAAGCCGTTGCCGGAGAGAAAAATCATTCTCGCCTCCAACGTCGCGGAATCTTCCGTCACGATTCCCGGTGTGCGCATCGTGATCGACGCGGGACTGCAGCGAGAAGCCGTGTTCTCCGCGTGGTCAGGGCAGACGGATCTCGTCACGAACCTCTGCTCCCAGGCCTCGGCCATTCAGCGCGCCGGCCGAGCGGCGCGAACGGCTTCGGGGATCTGCCTGCGGCTGTACACCGAACCTGATTTCAACGCACGCTCCGCGTTCACCACCCCTGAACTTTTGAAAACAGACTTAGCGGAAGTGCTCATGGAGCTCGCGCAGTGGAATCTCGTGCCCGAAGAATTTCCGTGGCCCGATACGCCGAGTCCCGATCGTTTGCAGCACGCGCGGACACTCCTCCGCAAGCTTTCGGCGGTGGAAGGCAACGAACTCACCGACGTAGGAACCCAGATGCGACTCGTGCCCCTCCCGGTGCGAGCGGCCCGGGTGTGGGTCGAGGCCCGCGAGAAGGGCACCACAGAAGCATTCCGCGATCTGTGCCGCCAAATCGCTCACTGGTTAGAGCGCGGCGAACAGGCGCGCAAGCTCGAAGAACGGCTGCGCCACGGGCCAGCACGCGGCCGAGAAATCCACGCTGAAAAATTCTGGCTCACAGGTTTTGCGGATCGCATCGCCAAAGGACGAAGTGTGGATGTCGTCACCGTTACGGGTGACACGTTCAAGCTTTCTCCCGACGTAAAAAATGTCTGGGACCCGCGCCGGCCTTTTTGGCTGGCGCTCGAGGTGAATGGCGCGCAAAAGCATGTCACGAAGCTGATCCCCTTGGAAGTTGAGTGGGTTCTCGCGTTGGCAGACACATCCGAGGAAACGACGTTTGATGAAAAGCGCGGCAAGATGGTCAAGCGCACCCATCTTAAACTGGGCGCCCTCACCCTCGAGACTCGCGAAGAGGTTCTGGCCGATTCTCCAAGCCTAGGCCGTGGGCCATTGGAGAAAGCTGCGCGCCAGTGGCTGAGTGATTTCCAAAGCTCATCTGAGTATGTGCGCTGGGAGCTGTTTCAGACCACGCGCTTTGCGGATAAACCACTTGCTCAGTTTGAGTGGGAATTGTTCTTAGAAGAATTTCTACTGGAAGACTTTTTGCCAACGCCGGAGCACGAGCGGGAGTTCTTCCAGCGCTTGCGCCAAGAGTTGCAGCTGCACCTCGACGACAGCTTCCGCTTGCGAGTTCAGGACGTCTGCCCGACTCACTTCGTCCTCCATGAGAAGCGCTCCTGTGAGATTCACTACGACAAAGGACAGCCGCCGTGGATCGAGGCCCACATCCAGGATTTCTTCGGCCGCACGGCACACCCCAGCCTTGCGGACGGGAAGATCCCTCTCACGATTCATCTCTGGGGTCCGCATGGCCGTGCGCTGCAAGTCACCGGTGATTTACCTGGGTTCTGGACACGTCATT
>JAIXOY010000305.1 GCA_027486525.1 Pseudomonadota bacterium | reverse complement strand
CCTCGAGCATCTTCGTCTTCCGAAGCCACAAGAGAAAATGAAACGTGTTCCCGCCGCCTAAGTGAATGATGTCCGCCTTCAGGACTTCTTTAAACAGAATCTTGTCGAAGGGAACATCCACCGGAAAATGCAAAAAACGCTTCACACGAAAGCGTCTGTATTGATCGACGAAATGTTGGAATTCGAACTCCGAAAGATAAGAAGAAGCTGGAATATAGGCCATAAGGGGATTCTTATTGCCGACCATGCGGAACAATTCATCATCCAACGCACGATTCGCCCGTGCGTCTCCACCTGAGTACAAGACGAGTTTCACTTATAGACCTTCGCGGCACTCCCGCACAATACCTGCCATCCCTCGGAGGATGTTCTTTTGACGGGCAGGATACCCATCGCCCACGGCCTCGTCCACAACTTGAGTGCGGATATCGGGGTCCAGGGTTTGGTAGTGCGCAAACTCACCCATGAGCTGGAAGAGTTCATCCGGCTTAAGCCGCGGGCGGCACCGGGCCACTTTCTGCACCACGTAGGTGATAGAGTCGCCCGTCACGCGGTCGTACTTATTGATCACCGATGAGCGCATGGTGATGTCGAGCAGGATCTGGTGGCGCTCTTTTTTCTGAGCGCGCGCCGCAAGATCGACCAGATTGAGGTAGGACACCTGGAAGCGCTGAATCTGCTTGAGCATCATGGGTGTCAAACGCAGGTCCTGTTTCTTCGCGTAGCTTGAACGGATGACTTCGATGAACTCCTCCGGCTTCAGCAACTCTCCACGAGTGAGATAGAGCTGCGGCAGTTCCCGAAGAATGTCGCGCATGCAGAAGATCGCATCACGGGTGATGCCGTCGGCGACTTTGTAAGTGCCACGCTGAGACTTCGCTCGTTCAAACCACGTGAAGGCACGCCGGAAGACGCGCGCCTCATTGAGGTGAGTCTTCAGCAGGTCGGCGGTGTACTTCTCGCGGAGACCTGTTTTGTACAGCAGGTTTTTGTATTTTGATTCTTCGAACACATCTTCAAAAAATTTCAGTGACGGATGATTTTTGAAGTCAGCGAGCGGGCGTTTCTTTTTCTTGATCAAGAAGTCCGCGATCTGCGCAAAACACTGCACGATGTACTTGGCTTTTTGCTTTTGCTCGAGGATCGTCGTAGAGAAACGTTGCACGTCATCGTAACGGTATTCACTGTGGAAGAGACCGAACTGACGGATCGACCCGTAGTCGATGATCCCGCCGTCCATGAGGATGTTGTCCCCGTCCCAGTCGAGCCAGCAGAAGATGTACTCATCTTCTAAGCGCGCTGCTGTTTCTGCAAACGTGCGCGCGACCTGACTGAGCATGTATTGATATTTTTCCGACGGACCTTTTGAGCGCACATCTAACCAGGCACCGTTGAGCGCCTGACGTTCGATGTGATAATCGGCGACTTGGCGAAGCGTCTTGTAGTTCCCTTGCTTCAGGTGACCGAAGAAATGCGAGGGACGCATCAGATTCGGATACGCACGGACATTGATTGCGAGACCTTTGTCGTACTCGATGGTCATGAGGAGACGTTCCGTCTTCACGCGGTTCTTGTCGAAGACCTCCGAGAAGAACAAGGTCTCAAGACCCTCTCCCGTCTCAGAGCAACCGCATCCATAAGACACGGATGGATCGCCGGATTGAAAGTATTTTTTCTGGATGTTCACGGCCGGAGAAAGTTTCGTTCCACCCGTCCCGCAGCTCGAAATATCCCAAGTGACACCTTGGTTGCGAATGGTGCCATTCCAAACGGTCCGGCCATCACCTGAGGTGCGGCCCGACTTATCCGGGTGCTGCAACTGCAAGTAGCGAGTCGCCATGTACGTGTTGGGGCGAATCTCACTCTCCGGGAACTTGATGTTGTTTTCAAGGTCCCATTCGTTGATGATCTGGATGCTAAATGTTTCGAGGATTTGATTTTCTAGTTCGGGGTTGAGCGTGTTCGGATGATCTTTCGGAAGGAGACCCATTTCTTTGGCGAGATCGAAGTGGAAGAAAACCACTCGCCCACCTTTCTTCGTTCGTGCGCGGTATTCAACACGGCCTTCTGCTACTTGCGACTTAAAGGGATGTTCCCCATTAATTTTGGCAAATGCTGGATAAGCCTTCTTGGCATCCGCTACTTCGCCCACGGATTTCTTGACCGAACTGACCATTAACCATCCTTGGTAATGTAGGTACTCAATAAAATTATAGGACCAGCGTCAGCGAAGACCAAACTAAAACTGTCAGCGGGAGCTTTTTGCCCCCTATAGCCGACTAAGGAGGTCTAGGAATTGCTGACGATAAGTGGTCTTCGGATGATGAAAAACATCGGTGTGACCGCCATCTTTGATTTTCCACCAGGTTTTCTTGGAAGTGATCTTATCGAAGCCTTTACGTCCCAACTCATACTCAACGACGTCATCTTTGGGCGAATGAATCCCTAGGACCGGCACGCGAATCTTCGCGAGAACATCCTTCGAAGCGTATTCGTCGGATACCGCGAAGTACGCGAGAGGATAAGCAGGCCAGAGAAACCAGCGCGCCCCCAATTTCTGTGCGGCAATGCCTTGGTAGCTAGGAAAAGTTGAATCCTGCACTAACAAAGAGACATTCTCTTGGTGTGGAAAATCTACAATGGCTCGTGCAGCGATCTGTCCGCCAAGGCTTTGCCCGTACACTACGTAGAGTTTAGTTTTGCGAGCGAGGTGGTCTTGGTACCCCCACTCCATCGCCGCGACCGCGTCGAGATTCACACCTGCTTGATTCGGCACTCCCTCAGAGAATCCGTACCCACGGTAGTCAAAGACCAGCAGGTCGTAGCCTTCCTTCACCATCCACCAGAGATTAAGGAAATGCGTCGACATGTTTTCGGCGTTGCCGTGAAAGTGCAGAATCGTTCCCTTGGGATTTTCCGCCCGGAAGGCCCAGGCAAAAATTTTCGTGCCATCCTTTGCCTTCAGCCAAACTTCTTCCGGTTTCGCTCCAAACCGTTCGGGGTTGACCAGCGCGCCCTTGATGGGTTGGTAGAACACATGACTGCAACTCGCGAGCAGCAGCAAGAAGAGCACCTTAACCGCACCTTGACCGAGCCCTGACCGAGACCTGATTTCTGTTTTAGACACTTCTGAGTGAGCATTAAGATACAGGAGGTGCTTATGACTCATTTCTTTGCTCGCGTTTTGCTCATCGTGGCTTCACCGGTTTTGATGGTGGTGTACTGGCGCAACAACATGAAGAAGATCGATCTGGAAGAGTTGCGCATGATGATTTCGTATAATGAGCTGGGGAGCTTTTTCCCAGAACGTTAGTCACTCGATGTCGAAATCAAAAGAGCGGCCCGGGAAGGCTTCTTCAATCAAGGAGAAGTGCCACCACTCTTTGTTGTAGTTCTTGAAGCCTTGCTTCGACATCAACTCACCCAACGTCCGACGGTTTTTCAACTGCCCCGCCGTGATACCTTCTGATTCTGTGTGCGAATGCTCATGGAAGAAATCAAACACTGTTCCCATATCTAGTTCTTTACCTTGAGCATCTACCAGTGTGAGATCCACCGCACTCCCGCGCGAGTGGCTCGACCTCAAAGCGATGTAACCCAATTCAAAAAGCTGAGCCTTCGTGTAGTGGGGATAGTAGCGTTCTTTCATTTCCGCCACGTCACCGGGACGCTTGCCCCAGTCTTGAAAAAAACTGACGGCTTTGACGGGACGATAAGCATCAAAGACTTTGAGATTAAGTCCAAGTTTCAAAGCCTCGGCCTGCACGCGACAAAGGGCATCGGCGCCTTTCTTGCTGAAGACCGATTCTACGCGGCGATATCCGGCCACCACTTCACCCGTGAAGTTATCGGCGGTGGCGTAGTTCGCACCAATGACGATGGAGGGACAGTGTTGCGAGAGATAGACGAAGCCTTGAGGGATCATGGTGTGACCTTGTGACGATGCGCAGGCGATCAGTGTCGCCAGGATGACCTTAAAAGAACCGATTGAAACCGAGTTGAACTTCACGTCCGTGATCCTCATGTCCCACGCCCTTGAGCGCGTATGACCATTGTTTATTCGCATGATAGCGAACCTCGAGGGAATGCGTAAAGATTTGCTCGGCGAAGAGCGGCTGCTCAAGATAATTCGACCACTTATACCCAAGAATCGCGAGCATGCTCCACTTTCTCGACGGCACCAAGCGACCCCAGAGTTCAGGCCCGAAGGCCGTGCGCCACTGAGTCGGGAAACCATCACTGTAGTCGGCCTCAAACTTTGTGAGCAGCGCGAGGAAGTTTTCACTCATGGCAGGACCCACACTCGCGCCACCTCCGAGCTCAACCGTGCCAGCGAGACACTGATCGCAGGCGTCGTCTTTCACCGTGCGCATCCCGAGCTTCGCCGTCCACGAAAAAGAATTCTGCCACGAGGTCACCGGCTGAAAACTGGAAACACGGAAGAAGTCTAAGTTATCGAGGTAGAATTTTTGTCCATCGCCATAGTCCGTTTGTTGAAGACGGCCGGTGATACTTGCGAAATGAATCTCAGAGAAAGTCGGCTGACCTGGCAAAGGATCAAGCAAGTCATGTAGCGCCCAACGCATGGTGGCCGTGCTGTAAGCTCCGTCCCCGTCTCGGTAGCCGCCGGCCATGCCCCAGCGTTGCGAGCGGTGACCGTTCTCGGGATAGTCCTCTCGGGCCGGATTCATCTGCAGCGGTAGCGACACGTGATCCGTGACCGCACGCTCTGAAAGGATCTGGTGACGAATGACGTTCGTCTCTTTCGGCTTATAGACCAAATCGGAGGCATTGAGAAAATCGAAGGCATCAACTGCAGCATCGAGGATTTCGGCTTTTTTCGCCGGATCAGAAATTTTCTCCGCGTACTTCAATCCCTCTTGAGGATTCTTCACCATGGCACGAACAGCGTTGATCTTTTCTTGGTCGTAATTCTGAGTGCGCTTCTCAAGACGAGACAGCACAGATGGGCGATAGCGCACGCCTTGCACGAGATCCTTCTCTTGAACCACAACGCGAATGGTATCCACCGGAATGACGTAGAGAGACGGCATCTTATCCGTCATCTTCAATTCGGGGTTACCGACTTCAAGCAATCCCAAAATGTGATAGCTGCAGTTCTCGGTAAAAAACTTGTAATCAAAGTACGTCGGTCCGAGTTCCCACAGGTGCGCCACCATCAAGTCGATCTGCGGCTGCGTGAAGCGTAGTTTGTACTCCCACAAATCCCGCGACTCAAAATCGTTGTACTCACGGACCTTGTAGTAATAAGGAACCGCGGTGAAGGTGCCGGGAAAAAGCCCGAGCATGGACTTCGTCGCGTACACCAGAACGTTGCTGGTATCCATGTTGGCGGCGTAGTTGATGCCGTAATCTAACAGCTCCGCTTGGTCTTGGTCATCAGCGCGGTGGGTGCTGGCGTTGAAGCGCAAGAAGGTGTGACCAAAAGCGGAAGCCGGGGAATTGATAAAATAGGAAGAGAAGATCAGGCTCACGGATTTCGCGGCGATCTTCTCGTGAAATTCTTTGTAGGCCGGACACTCACTCAAGGGATCGAGCGTGTAACCTGGCATTTTCGTTTTCAGCCAGTTGTAGCGAGCAGGAAAACGGCACAAGATCGTTTTATCGCCAGCATCAAAGAGACGGATGGTTTCTTTCAATTCTGCGACGGGATCGGTCTTGCCCTCTTTGGAGAGGAAAGAGGCTTCACCATCTGGCTGTGCGGTGATGCCGAACAACGTATCTTTATAGTGGCCCAGGTTAAGCCACATCTGCTCGCGCGCCCAAGCCTTCACGTCTGCCTTAGTCGTGAGCGGAGCGAACAAAACAAAAGCGCCCAGGATAAACCCGGGCGCGAAGCGTTTAAGCTTAAAAAGCAAAATTAGATCTGAGTGTTGCAAACGTTAGTTGCTACGCCGTTGATCTCAGTTGCTACAGTTGCAGTTGCAACGTCAGCAGTTGGGTAGATCGACTTGTAGTTTGACTTCAAAGCTTTGCCGAATGCAGCTGAATCAGCGCAGCCGTAAACTTTTGACAGGCCAGAGATCGTTTCGCCATTGCCTTTCGCGATGTCGTTAGCGAGTGCCATCTTGTTGGCTTCGATGTACGCCTCAACTTGAGCCGTCTTGCCTGGAGTTGGAGAATCGCAGTTCAAAGTACCTGAAGAGATACCGAAAGTTTGGTTACCAGAAGTACCGTTCGTAGTTGCAGCAAGAACCTGCTTCCACCATGTGTTGTCTTTTTCGAAGATCATGTTGCCAAGGCCGCAACCAGCTGAGCCGTACTGGGCAGCAGAAGCAGATACTGAAACGAGAGCGATAGCGAGAACGAGAAGCTTTTTCATAAGACTCCAAAGGTTAAATAAACACAGTCGTTGTGTTTCACAATTTGTTTTAAACAATCTTGCGCGGGATGAGTTTTGTGTACAAGAGGAAAATAGGGATGACGCCCCTATTCAATGCACTTTTACTCAGGAAATTGCGCGTTAATTGATGCCCAATGATTTGAAAGTCAGATATGTCAGTCTCAAGCGCTTCTCTGAGCTCTCGTCCATGCCCAAAAGCAATTGTTCGAGCTCATCGGCCAAACCGATATCACAGACAAACTTATCGGCCTCAACTTCGGCCATGAGGGGATCTTTGTCATCCTGAGTTTCAACTTCATACAGCACCATGGCCACTTCGTGGGCGAGGAATGCCACCGCTTCAAGACCTTTGCGAGTCAGCAAGCGCTGGTACTCCGGGAACACAACAATCGTGTTACCTAGTTGGTAGCGAGCGGCTCCATTTCTTTGAAACGCTTGTGATGGAACAAACGACAATGGATGGCGCATGAGATTGACGAGAAGCGCGCTTGGTAAACGAGCAAACAGATCGTTAAAAGCCTGCTGGATTTGCGGATGCGCGCCGATCCAAGCATGGTCTTCGTGGGCAAAGAAATAGGTAGAAAACTGTTCGCGCTGATCCCGATTTGAGGGAGCGGCGGCGCGGCGGTATTTTTGGAAAAGATTCAACATAATCACCTCAGTGCTGTACTCCTTTTCGGCGCATGCAAAAAAAACTGTCGGTGATATAATAAAATCTATGCGTTGCCTGATTATTCTACTTTTAGCACTCACAACTCTTCCTGCCCTCTCGCAGGTGCAGGCTCGCTGGTACCCCAATCCCAAGCGCTTCCCGGAGGGAGATTGCGTGAAAATGCACGCCCCTAGCGGTGGCGAAGCCTACGTGGAAAAGGTTAAAGTTGAGGACTGCCGTCCGGAAAAAACCACCTATTTGGCCATCGGTGGGCAGTGCTACGTAGTGGATGCCGAGACTCAGGGACAGGGTTATGGAGTCAAAGAACGGGACATTCTCAAGTGCGCGCCGGAAGGAGCCCTCTACAGTTTTGATGAGAAAAAAAGGGAATGCTGGCTGGTGGACCCCAGCGGAGGCCTGAAATTCCGCGCCCGCATCGACCTCAAAGAATGTCGCCCACCCGATGACCAGATTACTAAAAAGTTCTTTCCCGCTGCTGGCAAAGAAGGCGGAGATTGCCTGGAAGTGCACGCTACTCAAGGCAGCGAACGTTGGGAAAAGAAACTCACCGTGACCGAATGTCGGCCGTCAGAAACAAGATTTCTCTGGCGCAAAACAGGCGAGCTCAAAGGTGACTGCTGGGAAGTGGCGAAAGATGGACCCGAGTACTACAGCGACAAGGTAGGCAGCGCTCGCTGCCGTCCGGAGCGAGTGGCCTATGTCTTCGATCGTAAGTCGGAAACGCGCGGTGACTGCTATGAAGTGGATTTTGAAACGAAGGGTGAAAACTGGGCGGTGAAAGTCCCGCCCAAGAATTGTCGGCCGGATTGACTAGTCGAGCTCAAGATCAAGGAAGAGCGGAAAGTAACTCTCTCTGCGTTGCAGAACATGGAAGAATCCATCGAGCAAGTCGATCTTCTTGTCCGACATCCACTTCTCGCAAGAAATCGTCGCATCGATTTTCTTACGTGAGTCACGCAAGACCAAAATGCTCTTCATCGTGCGAAAGTTGCCGGCATGGCGAATGCAGTCTCTCGTCCAGTGGCCATCCTCGTAGTACTCCTCACCGTACTCAAGACACTCCGAGCCGCGGTCGGCATCGAGCTTGAGTTCGTAGCGAATGCCTGCATCACTGAAGTTCAATGGCTGGCCCAGAGTGAGGCGAGTCCAAGACTGTGAACGATCAAAAGTTCCGAGCTGCTCGAGCTGTGACTCGCTCGCCTTAACCGACAACGTACATTCATAGCCAGTAGAAGGCATAGAGCCCGCTTCTTTCATGATAGCGATGACACCTTCGCCACTTTGGGTGAGAACTGTGCCTGGAAGAACGGTCACGTCCATCCAGCCAGAAGCTTGGGCAGAAACGCTGAACAACAAAATAAGTGTGAATAAGCGCATGGGATTCTCCTTGATAGGCCCGTTTTAGGCGAATCAGAGGAGAATGGCATGTTTGAATTTCGTTAAGGCTACTGAGGAAACGCCTCGTCTCCATCAATGTCCATGTTGACGTTGATCGGTGACGCGTACTCTTCGCCAATGGTCTTCAACAATTCGCTCGGAATCTTCACGGCCTTGTACTTCTTGCCGTTCGTCGTGCGGATCCAGAAGCCGTTGATCAAACGATCGGGGCTTGCGATGCGGATAGGTTTCAGCGACACGATATGGTCGATGTTGATGAGCATCTCGACTTCGGTTTCCCGAGCGGTGTTCTGGTCTTTAGGGTTCAAGATAGTAAATTTGCCAAATTTCATAACAACCTCGCTAGGCCGTCATTTTAGTCTAATCTTGGGCGGCGCTGAGAGAGGGGTGTAAAATCTATAGCCTTAGAAGCATAAACCGCAGTCCGGACACTCTTTTTGGGTCGTGGCGAACTGCGTTCCACAGGCCGGGCAGGTCGCCTCGCCCTTTTGCGGGTCATAAACCTCATTGAGCCGAGACCAGTCCACAGGCAGGCCTTCGGTGAGCTTCTGGTATTGTTCGCGCAGGGTGTCTTGGACGACGGGGAGACTCACCTCAGGAATTAGGACCTCCACTGTCACAGTACAGCCGCGAGTACAGGTATGCCCGTTGTGATCGAGTTCTGCTCTCACGCCCTTGGTCGCCAAGACGCGTTGAAAGGTCTTGGCTTCTTCTAAGGGCATGGTTCCTAAACGAATCAAATTCATGCAGCCATTTTAGCACTGAATAGCGCTTCAACTCTCGTTTTTTCCTCTGCTATAGTCGAATCTTCTCGGAGGGAAAAGCTATGAAATTTGCTATCGCCAAGTTCGGCGGCACTAGTATGGCCGACGCGGCCGTCGCTCGCATTTCGGCGAGTGTGCTTAAGAATCGCCCCGAAATCCGTGTCTGTGTTATCTCGGCGACGGCGGGAACGACGAACCAGCTCATGCAAATGGCACGCGACGCGGCCGGCGAAAATCCGGGCGCCATTCCCAATGCCCTCGGCCACTTTCGGGAACGCCACTTGAGCTTCATGCGCGATCTCAAAGGATCCGCCGAGAATGTAAAAAAAGTGGAAGACCTCTGCGCGCGAGTCAAAGAGATCCTGCAGGGCATGCAGCTCCTGCGAGAGGTTTCTCTGTCGGCATTGGATGATCTGGTTTCTCATGGTGAGCTCATCAGTTCATTGCTCTTTGTAGAAGCGCTTCGTGCCCAAGGGATCACCACGAAATGGGTCGACGCCCGCCAGATCATGAAAACATCCTCTGACCATGGCCGCGCACTCCCCCACCTCGATCTGCTTAAAGAGCTGGCGCAAAAAGACATCCTTCCTCTCATCGCCTCGCATGTGGTGGTGACCCAAGGTTACATCGGCAGTGATCTCCATGGACGCACAACAACTTTGGGGAAAGAAGGCTCGGACTACTCCACGGCTTTGTTTGCGGAAGCCTTAAACGCCTCTGAGATCCAAATCTGGAAAGATGTTCCCGGCATCATGACCACCGATCCACGGGTGGTCGCCAACGCGCGCACACTTCCCGAAATTTCTTTTGCCGAGGCCAGCGAGCTCACGCGCTTTGGCGCAAAAGTTATTCACCCGGATACCTTCCTGCCGGCCATGCGTGCCCAGATTCCCGTTTACGTCGGCTTCTCACAAGACCCTGAGGTGAAAGGGACGCGCGTCGTGAACGCACCCGCCGACAAACCCGCCGTGCGGGCCGTCTCCTTGAAGCGTCAGCAAACCTGGCTCACCATCAAAGAAGCCGACGGCTTGAATGCTCCGTTGTTTCTCATCAATGTCCTGCAAGTCCTCAATCAGTACAAAATCACGCCGACACTTCTCTCCACCAGTGAGAACCGCGTGGGCTGCGTGATTGATCGCATCTACGACGTGTCTTCCGATCTCGTTAGGGAGCTGGGCACTTGTGGCGAAGTCCAGACGGCGCAAGGTGAATTGCTGGCCATCATCGGTCTCGACATTCGTTCACGCGCCGATCTCCAGGCACGCGTGCTCTCCCGCATGGATGGCGTCTCTCCTTATCTGATCTCCAGTGGCGCGAGCGAGAACTCGTTCTGTCTCATGTTACCCTCGGGCCAGAGCGAAAATATCTTGCGCACGCTTCACCAAGACCTCTTGGAGTCCAAATGAAGGTCGCGGTCATCGGCTCCGGAAAAACCGGTGGGCATGTTCTCAATCTGGTGAACAAAGCCGATGTCGTGGGCCCATTCGGGCGCTCGAATCCAGTCTCGGTGCAAAAACTCAATGCTGCCGACATCGGCATCATTTTCGTTCCCGGTGATGCATTTCTCGAAATGATCCCGAACTTGCTAGAAAGCAAAAAACCGATGGTGATCGGTGCCACCGGCATGGACTGGCCGGCTGGCCTTGATGCTGAATTGAGGAAGCGCGGTCTTGCTTGGGTGCATGCGACGAATTTTTCTCTCGGCGTTCAGCTCTTCCGCCAATTACTCAAGACGGTCAACAAGCTGCAGAAGTCGCTGCCATCGTGCTCTGCCGAACTCATGGATATTCACCACACGAAAAAACTGGATGCTCCGTCAGGAACGGCGAAGTCTCTCGCGAAGTGGAGTGAGTTCCCTGTTCACATTGAAGCCAAACGCGAAGGTGATGTGGTCGGCTTTCACGAAATGACTCTCACCTTCCCGCAAGAAACCGTCAAAATTTCCCACAACGCCCATGACCGCGCCCTGTTTGCTCAAGGCGCACTGGACGTCGCAAAACTCTGGATCAAAAAACCTTTGGGTGATGGTCTCCACCCGCTCGAAAACCTCATGGACCACTTGGAGAAACAATGAAAACTCAAGCCGAACTCAACAAGCACGTCGTCTGGACCGCGGTAGTCACGCCACTTTTAGCCGACGGTAAAGTCGATTACTCATCACTTGAAGGTTTGCTCAAGAAACAAGCCGACGCTGGTAACGGCATCGTGTTGCTTGGTTCAACGGCGGAAGCCTTGAACCTCTCTTCAAGCGACAAAAACGACATCGTTCGTTTCGCCACCAAGCTCAATCTTAAAACCAGCATGATCCTCGGCATCGGCGGGCATCAGCTCGACGATCAAATCAACTGGATGAAGTTCGGCGAAGAGCATCCGTTCGATGGGTACCTTCTCGTGACTCCGCTCTACGCCAAACCAGGACCGGTCGGTCAAACCAAGTGGTTCGAGTCGTTGATGAACACCTCCACTCGTCCCTGCATGCTTTACAACGTGCCAGGCCGCTCGGCGGTGGCGATGGCTCCAGAAGTTTTGAAGAACCTCGCCGGTCACAAAAATCTTTGGTCATTGAAAGAAGCCAGCGGCTCCATCGAGAAATACTCGCAGTTCCGCCAAGCCGCTCCGACTCTCACGATCTACTCCGGCGACGACGCGCTCTTGCCGTTCTTCGTCCCGATGGGATGCGCTGGTGTCGTTTCTGTGGCGGCCAACGTCTGGCCCACCGAAACTCGCCGTTACGCGGAACTCGCCCTCGCGCAAAAATTCGACAAGGTCTTCCCGCTCTGGGAAAAAGCGTCGAACAGCATGTTCCTCGCGTCGAACCCGTTACCAGTGAAAGCTCTCTTGCATCAGAAAGGCTGGATCAAAACCGCCACCATGCAAGCGCCGTTGCACCACGATGACTTCAAGCAGGTCGGCGTGGTGGCAGAAATGGATCAACAAGTCGCTCGTTGGTACAAGGAGAACGCCTAATGTCTTGGGAACAATTACTCCACGATCTCGAATCCGGTAAAGTGCGTTCGGCAGAAAAACGCGATGGCGAGTGGCATGCCAACACCGCGGTGAAAGAAGGCATTTTGGCCGCATTCAAAGCTGGCGTATTGAAAGCCGAAGGCGGCTTCGTTGATAAACACAATCTCTTCCCACAAGAATTCACAGTCGAGCGCGGCGTGCGCCTCGTCCCCGGCGGCTCATCGGTTCGTCGCGGCTCTTACGTTGCGAAAGGCGTTGTGATCATGCCTCCGGCGTACATCAACGTGGGTGCCTATGTAGATGAAGGCACCATGGTCGATAGCCATGCCTTGGTTGGTTCATGCGCGCAGATCGGAAAACGCGTTCACTTGTCGGCCGGTGTGCAAATCGGCGGCGTGCTTGAGCCCGTCGGCATGCGTCCCGTGGTCATCGAAGATGATGTCTTCGTCGGTGCCGGCTCCATCATCGTGGAAGGCATCTTGGTGCGCACACGTGCGGTGATCGCTCCCGGTGTGATCTTGTCGAAAGCCGTTGAAGTTTACGACGTCGTGAACCAGCGTGTGATTCCTCGTGGCGAAGGCATTCCGGCCGGTGCCGTGGTTGTGCCAGGTACCCGTGCGTTCTCAACGGAGAATGAGTTCATCAAATCGCGCGGGCTGATGCTCCAGTGCCCGATCATCATTAAGTATCGTGATG
>JAIXOY010000134.1 GCA_027486525.1 Pseudomonadota bacterium | reverse complement strand
TGCTTATCGGCCGGTCACTAAAAGACTTCGTCGTTCACGGCACCGATCTTCGCCAGACCATTCCCGCCAAAAAACTCTACCGCGAATTCCATGGCCGGCAGACGGTGAATTTTAATTGTCGTGTGAGCTCGCGCGTGACGTTGCCGGAAAAACCTCTGCTGATCGCTTCGGTGACATCTCCTACCGGTCTGGTGGGGTGGGAAGAAAAACGCTTCCGTGGCGAGCTGCAATTAGTCGCGGGCCCCCAAGCAGCTCACCAAGGCTGTGACTTAGTTAATCTCATTCCCATGGATGCCTACATCAGCTCGCTGCTCGCCAAAGAGATGCGCGCTGACTGGCCACTCGAGGCGCTCAAGGCACAAGCCGTTGTCGCCCGGTCTTACGCCCTCTCAAAGATGCATCCCACTCCTGGCGGTGGCCCTTGGCATCTAGAAAGCTCTGAAAAAAACCAGGTCTCGGGACAGTTCCACGACACCACCGCGCGCACAGATCAGGCCGCCCGCGAGACCGAGGGCCTGGTTCTCACCGATTCTGCCAAACGTCCCGTGGAGGGATTCTTCCATTCGAAGTGCGGCGGACACACGCTCCGGCCGGATCAAGTGTGGACCGGCAGCGTGGATGGCTATCGCGGTGTGGATTGTCCGTTCTGCCACAAGCATGGCCGTAAGAAATGGAACGACACCGTCTCACGGCAAAAGTTTGCCACGCTCCTCAGTCGCGCCTTGAAGCGCTACGGAGACAAGGCCGTAAACTTGAGAGCTGAAGCTCTCACCTTCGTCGGGGATACTCCTGGCCAGAGTGAGCTGCGGTTTTATCAGGGGAACGACCTGCACGTGGTTCGCAAGAGCTGGCTGAGAAATTTAGCCGGCCGCGAAGTCTTCCCGTCTCACAACTTTCGCGTGGCCGATACCGGCAACGGACTCCGTGTGACAGGAGAAGGTTTCGGGCATGGCGTGGGGTTGTGCCAACTCGGGGCGCTCGAGCTCGCCAAGCGGGGCTATAGCTACCAGGCGATCCTGCAACATTATTTCCCTGATCTCAAGGTGAGTCGCATTTGGTGAAGTGGTTAGGTCTCTGGCTTATTTTTTCTCTGCCCACTGCTGCGGCCAACGTGATCTTGCTCGATCCCGGCCACGGCGGAGAAGAGACGGGTGCCATCGGCAAACTGGATAAGTCTCGCCGCGTGTACGAAAAAGATCTCAGTCTTCGCCTCGCCGGAAAAATTAAGCACCATCTCGAAAAAACCCACACCGTCTTTCTCACTCGCAGCGTCGACCGTGCTGTCAGTTTGCAAGAACGCGCGGACATCGCTGATAAGGTGAAGGCCGATCTTTTCGTCTCGGTGCATTTCAACTCATCGACCGACATCAAGGCCCATGGGTTCGAAACCTACTACCTCGACAACAACCACGACGCCGCTGTTCGCAAAGTGGAGAAGCAAGAAAACATCACGCTCAAGGGCGAAGACCTGGTGGTGAATCAAATCTTGATCGATCTCACGATCCAGCAAACCGTGCAGGCCTCACGCGCGCTCGCGCTGGCGGTGCATGGCCGGCTCAGGAGCCACCTGCAGCCGGTGGGGATCACCAATCGGGGTGTGAAGAAGGGCCTCTTCTACGTGCTGGCACTCTCGAAGCGTCCGGGACTTCTCTTAGAGGCGGGCTTCGTTTCAAACATGGGTGAGTTGAAAACCATCCAGCAAGAAGAATTCATGGAGCGCTATGCTCTCGGTGTGGCCAATGGAATTCGGGATTATCTGAAAAATAAAAAGGGCCCGTGAAGGGCCCTTTCTTTTAGTATTGGCAGAGAGTTTGTCGAAGAGTCGGATTGAAATGAATCGGGAAGAAGGCCAGGGTAAATGGCTGACCCGTTGGCCCCGGCACATAAACCGTCGCCGAGGTGATCTGATCCATCCGGCAACCGTGATAAGTCACACCATAGGCTGGGTTTTGTTGCATGGTGGCTGCACCTGCACCGCCCGTTGCACGTGGGCAGATGTAGAGACTCAGAACAGCGCGACCTGCGTTGTCACCAGTCAACACGGCGATGTCACCCTCAGCTGTGATGCCGACATAAGATGAATTGGGAGCGACCGCGAAGTTCATCTGCTGGCCAGTGCCGATTCGTTGATTCGGATTGTAGTTACCGCCAGTGTTATAGCCGCCACCGGTCGTACACTGGACTTGCGAGAAGACCTGCTGCACGTAAGGGTTGCTGGTGTTGGCCGGAGCGACACCGGTGTAAGTTCCTACGGCACCGTAGTACTTACCGTTGTCTTTCCCAGATTCATTCTTCTTACCGCAGGCACCTGCGAAGAGCGCAAGCGCAAGCAGTGAAGGTGTGAACCAAGTCGTTTTGATTTTCATATCAGCCTCTCCCTAATAGACGGCATATCTTGGGGGACTTGTCGGACATTGGCGCAGGAACTTGAGGGTAAAAGGCTAAGCTGAGCATTTTGATGTGGTTAGGCCCGGCAAAACTCCCCCTCTCTGAAAGAATTCGAAGACTTATTACAATAGAGGTATGAAAACTAATTCGCAGCCTACCTCCATGATTAAGAAACTCTTCCAATCAGAGGAGAGTCGTTTCTTGCTGGGGACCGCTCTCAAGGTCTGGAGCATCTCCATGTTGGTGGAGATGATGGTCGCCTACATCGTCTTCTCCAACATGCGTTTGAATTTTTATTTTTTTCGCGCCCACGGTTACGCGGGCATCGATAACTTA
>JAIXOY010000323.1 GCA_027486525.1 Pseudomonadota bacterium | reverse complement strand
CCCGCTTTCAAAATTTCAGCAAGAAAACGAAAGATGATCTAAAGACAATGCAGCGGGCCTGCTACTAGGGAGCACAGATGTACCTGCGGTTTATGATCTGTGTGTTTCTCGTGAGCTGCCAAACTCCGAAAAAGCCGGACATTGAAGTGACCGTAAAAACGGAAGCTCTTAACCAGGGCAAATACAATGACCTTGAGGTCACGTACTCTGCGAAAGACGAGTCCTGCGAGATCTCCTGGATGGCCATGAGGCAAGTCGATAAATCTCAAGCGCGGTATGTCGCTCTCCATTTCCGCAATGACACCCTAGACTGCAAAAAAAGTTTTGATCAACTTAAACCATTGCACCTCGCGATCCTGGCCAAGCTCTTCAAAGATTTTCCTCCCTCAATGGTGAAGGGGGTGTGGACCGGTGGACTGAGGACGCTGAATCGCAACAGTGAATGGAACGAGAAGATCATTCGGGCATCCTTACTCATGCCTGAATGGCAGGACTACCGAAAAAACTATCCGCACCACAAGTCGAAGTTGAGTTCGAACGACATGCTCGTGATGCTCATGAAGCAAGAGGCTCCTCACGTCGAGTTCAAGCAGCTCTTTCTCGGTTATGGTTTGAACTTGGAAATAAGTAGCGTCGAAAAAGTCTTCACCCACGCCGTGGGGAAAGTCACTGCCATCCAAGACGCTGGATCCCTCTACTGGACACCCCTGTGAAGACCCGCCCCGTGACCTTGCAAGGCCACCGACACTTCTACGAACAAACGTCCGATCTTCGGACGACGAAAAAAACTACACTTACCACTTCCACCACTCGGAGCTCGTCTCATGAAAACACTTCTTCTCTTCGCACTTTCATTCGGTGCTGCCACGAGCTGGGCCAACATGAACGAGTGCCGACAGTACAGTAAAGACATCTTAAGCAAGGCCGTCACGGAAGAGCCCAAGGTCACTGACGGTCATCCCTATCGGATGAACAAAGACGAAAAGAAAGCGCTCGAGTTTATTACCAAGTTCGATGTGAAAAAACTCGGCTTCAAAATCAACAAAGAAGCGCGGACAAAAATCCTTCGCAACTGTGAGCAGATGGCCAACAAATCTGCGGCTGAAGTCTTCTGCAACAATTCTTTTGAGATCTATAACTACTTTCGTGGACTCACCCACGGTCTCAAGTACCACAAGTGGAGTGAGGCCACGGTCGCCCTTGGTAGAAAACAAGCCCATGATTACGTGAAGGAAGTTACGGCGAATGAGCCCTCCATGCTGGATACCATCTTAGCGACCAACGTCTTATCGGACCTCGCAAAAACAGGTCTCGCCAAGTCGCTTGATGCCAAAGCGCTAACGCAGTTGAGCCAAGAATTGGACAAGGCCAACATCGAACTGAGAGAGAAGGCGCAAAACCGCCAGGGCCCGATGGACTGTAAGGCGTTTCAGGAGATTGCGGCCCAAGAGATCAAGATGAATGCCATTTTTAGTAAACGTCTCGCGGCGCTCAACAAATGAAAATACTATTCATCCTAGTTTTGATCGCAAGCTGCAGCCACAAAACGACGACAGGTTCATCTATGAAGATTCAATTTTTTGATTTCCCGGCCCGGGTAGAGGGTACCGTTTCCATTGAAGCTTTCTCGGGACTCACCTTCGAAGGGAAAAACGCGGACGGCGATTTCGTCTTCTGGTCGCACACGGACCGCGGGCCGAATGCTGATAGCGATAAGAACAACAATCGCCCGTTTGTCTCGCCAGAGTTTCAACCCCGGCTGACGCAGTTCAAGGTCAATCGTAACGAACCTTTCGCGAGCTACCTCCAAGTCGTTCCACTGACCTTGCCCGATGGCAGACCCATGACGGGTCTTCCGAATAAAAAGACCGATGAAACTCCCGTGGCTCTCGACATGCAAGTTCTTCCCCTCGATCCCATGGGCATCGATCCTGAAGCCATCTGTTTTTCCGGCGAGCACATCTGGCTTGCTGAAGAGTACGGTCCGTCTCTCCTTAAGTTCAATCGTCAGGGTCAGTTAATTTCTCGCTACGTGCCCCAGGGCTCATTTGCGAAAGGAAACCGCCCGGCTTCGGTGAAGGAGATTCTTCCGACACAACTTCTCACACGAAAAATGAATCGCGGCTTTGAAGGGATGACCTGCCTGGCCGGCAAAATCTATGCCGCCATCCAGAGTCCCCTGCCGGCCGATGGAAAAAACATTCTTATCATTGAGTTTGATCCGTACGAAGAACGCGTCACCCGCAGCTTCTACTACCCGCTCGAGTCCATGGACGCTGATAAGATCGGCGACCTCGCCCATCACGGCGGCAAGCTGCTGGTGCTCGAGCAGAATAGCAAGATTGGTGCTGACAGCTTTCATCGCATCTATGAAATTGATCCGGATGAAACTCAACAGCTCGGTGTGGCGAAGAAGACCCTTTTCCTAGACCTCGTGAAAGTCGGCTATGACTTCGCTGATAAAGTGGAAGGCATGATCATGGTGGACGGCAGCCACATCGCGATCATCAACGACAATGACTTTGGCCTGGTGGGAAGTATTGATGCCGCAACAAAGACAGCGGTGATGGATCCGAAGAAAAAAACTCGCCTGGCGATCATCAAAATCGACTAGGGCGTTTTTTTCCAACAGGTGTTATCGACCGCCGTGCAGTAACCCACGACGTGTTCACCGCTCCAGCAAACCTGGGTGGTGCCATGGGTAGATGAGGCAGGAGCACGGAAGACCCGTTGACACTCTCCTGCTGTCTCCGTGAGATAGACTTTGTCTTTAGTGAATCGTTCGAATTCATCTTTCGTGAGACCCACTTGTGCGTAGCGCTTGGCGGTCTCGGCGCGTAACTGCAGAAGCTCTGTCACTTCGTCTTCCGTCGCGTGTTCTTTGCCGGCCAGCTCTTCTTTGCGGAGCACGGCCGCTTGATACTCAAGCTTGATGTCCTCATAGCGCTTCTGTAACTGCGAATCGATGGAGGCCGTGACCGCGCAGTCTTGATGCTCACGATCGTAAACAAGAACCTCTACATTAAAAGGAATGCGTGGAAAGAGTGGATACTCTTTTTTGATATCTTCTTCGGCCTTGATGACGGCGAGCTCACAGGACTTTTCTTTCGTGAGTTCTTTTGAGCCAGCGATACGGCGGTAGTAGATCTTATCGCCGTGGAAAACTTTGAGACTTTCTTCACCACTGCGAACGGCTTCAACCCAGGCCGGTCTCTCCAGCACAGCTGGCGGTTGATGAGCACAGGAGACAAGGAACATCAGAGAAAAAAGACGTTTCATGTTTCTCTAATCGGCTGGTTAGCCTGAATACTTGAGTCTTTTGATTTTACTCGCAAACCGAACGGCGACAGACGGGAGGTGTAAGTCGACCGAGGTACTCACAGGTGCTCCCCCAGCCCAGTTTCGCAGACCACTCATCTTGAATTTTCTTATCCACCTGGGTGAATTCCTCTACCGCCTGAAGCTTCGCCAGATCAGTTCCAATCGTTGAATAGACAATCGTCCCCATCGGCCCTCCGCAGCCCTTACGACCGAAATGCTGAAGCTTGCACTGGGCATCTGAGTCGCAGTCTAGGCGCACCTTCACGGGATTGATCTTCTGCTTCATCGTCTCGAGCTTTTCTAACTGTTCACGAAGTTCTTTGTTCTCCGCCCGCTCCGGCCGTGGCGCCCCGTAGTCGATTTTATAGTCGAGGTAGGTTTCTTCCGCGACAACTTCAGAAGCGGGCTTTTCCCGTGAACTAAAAATCGGAGCGGGTCGAGTGAGTTCAACACTTTTTTCTGTCACCAACGCCTGCTGCTCAAGCTCTTTACTCTGCTGCAAAACATCGCACGCCTTGGGTTTCTTCTTTTCACAATCGGCCTGGGCTTGCAGATGACACAGGTACACGTAGTCCTCCTGCTGCTCGATAGCGCTTCCCTTGCAATAGGCCTTCAAATTTTGAATGGATCTCTCAATCAGAGCGTCTCGCGCTTGGGCCACAAGGGCCCCTTGGTCGGCCAAAGCAACGAAGGAAAAAAGAAGAAATCCAATCATGGAGAGAGTCTAAACCCAGGTTGGATGAAGTATAAATTTCGACAGGTTAGAACTGATCTCACTGCCTGTTTTTTAGGTCGTCGAGAAGCACGCCCATGATAATTTTGTCAGAGAATGTCCCTGCCCTAAAGAAAGCTTCTCGCATTTGGCCTTCAAAGACAAAGCCTGCCTTCTCGTAGGCCTTTAAGGCGCCAGGGTTGTGGCTCGACGCCGTCAGGAAGACTCGATGCAGTCCGAGTTGCGAAAATCCCCACTCCACAATCTGTGGAGTCACTCGCGAGGCCACCCCACGACGCCAGTGAGTCTTATCACCGATCAAGATGAAGAATTCGCCATTGCGATCGACGGCATTGAGCGCTGAGATGCCGGCGTAACCGATTAACTTATTCCCTGTCTCATCCAGAATTCCCCACTGGAAAACCTTGGGGTCGCGCAAGGTTTCAAAGAACCAGCTCGCAACATCATGCGGCGCTTTGAAATGATGGAACTTTGTCTGAGAATAACGAATGACCTCAGCATCAAACAACCATGCCTGAAAACTGTGGATGTCTGCAGGACGCAGATCGCGAAAGCCCATGGGTGTTTTGCGAGTAAGAAATTCTAGGATGCCTTGTTGTAACGTGGCAGATGGGGTTTGCGGCGCAAGCGAAAATGTCTGACCCAAGAATGTAAACACCCCTTGCGTTTTATCAAAACGCAACGAGCCTTCCACAAACTCTCGCCGCTCGACCTCCCCGCGCTCCATGGATTTGAAATCCAGTGGCCAAATTTTTCCGCGACTCGCCGCCAGCCACTGATACACCTCGGACGGTGGACTTCCGTCCGGCAGACCTAAGCGCTTAATCTCACAAACATCCATGTCACTATGATGCAAGCTGTAGAGGATTTCAAAGTTCATAGAAGTAAATTAGCCGAAAGGAAGTTCCGTTGGCTTTAAGGTTTTTTCTCGCTAGGCTTTCTTCATGAAAAACCTCCTCTACTGCGTCGCCCTTTTGACTCTTCCTCTTTTCGCTCAAGCGCAAACTCGCTTAGAGATCATCCAGATTGGCCATCCGACTTTGCGGGAACTCGCCCGCGAACTTACGATGGATGAAATTCGGAGCCCGGAAGTTCAGGGCCTCATTGATGACATGGTCTTCACCATGAAGAAAGCCGGCGGCGTGGGTCTCGCAGCTCCGCAGGTGAACCAGTCCCTGCGTCTCTTTGTGATGAAGAGCGGACTGAGTGTCCCCCTCACGATCGTGATCAATCCAAAGGTTGAGTACCTCGAAGCCGAAGGGAAGCAAGACTCGGTCGAAGGCTGTCTCTCGATTCCAGGTCGCAGTGTGAAAGTGAAGCGCTTTAAGAAACTGCACATGAGCTATTTGAATCGTGATGGTGAGTACATTTCGGAAGAAGTGAAAGGCTTTAAGGCGATCATTTCTCAGCACGAGTACGATCACCTCAACGGTGTGCTGATCACCGACATCATGGAACAACTCAACAGTGTGTGGGATTTCGCAGAGTACGCCGACGCGCCTCTTATGTAGTCTTCGGTTGGCGAATGAGGCCCAGGTAGAACAAGGCAAAGACGATTCCAACCAAGCCGAGTGCACGCTCTACGCCGTAGTTGTCGATGCACCAGCCGAGCGCAGGACCGAGAATAAAAAATACCATCCGAAACATGAAACTCTGCACCGAGTTGGCGGTCGCTCTGAATTCGTTCGGTATGTGGTGGTTGAACTCTTCACGCATGATGACCTGAATAAAACCTCGACCGAGATACAGCCCTAGTCCGATCGCCACACCCGTGTAACCCGTGAGCGTCGCCATGCCCAAGTAGGCCACCACGGGAAGCGCACAAGCGAACAGTGTGGTCGCGTGCGTGCCCCATCTGGCCCGCAATGGAGCTGCGGTTTTACTGGCAATCGCTGCGGCAAGATTCCCCGCGGCCCACAGTGCACCAAACCACGCGATGGGAATATCCGCACGCTCCCAGTACTTTTGCAGCATCCAGACCGCAAAAAATGTCGAGAGCGCCCAAACTAAAAGGTTCAATGAACTCCGCCGCATCTCGGCCGAGTGAGTCCAGAGATGCTTAAACACGCGCGAGAAATTCTCACGATGAGAGCCCGTCATCTTCGTGGCGTTTCCTTCGACGAGAGTCAGAGCAATCACCAGAGGAGACCACGCCACGGCCGCTTGGACTTTAAACGGCAAAGCCAAGGAATAGGCGGCCAAGACACCGCCGAGCACAGCACCGGACGCTTCCGAGATGAGTTGGGCAAATTGCATGTTGCCCAGTGAGCGTGCCTTGAGCGAGCGATCGGAGTTTTCATCGAGGCTCTCGTACATCAAAGCGACGTCCGCACCGGAGATCAAACTGAAGGCGAGAGCGGCTCCCAGTTCAAAGAGGACGACCTCAAAAAATGTATGGGCGAAGGCTAGCCAGGTAAAGGCGATGGCATAAAAGACGCCACCAGCGATGAGGGTTTTGCGGCGACCATGAAGATCGCAGAAGTAGCCGCTAGGTATCTCAAAGAGGGCCACGGCCAGAGCAAAGATAGCCTGCACCGTGAAGACATCCTGCATGGTGAAACCGTGGCCTTGAAAATACGGCACCCACACCGGGATGGAGACAAAGAACATGGTGAAGAAGCTGAAGAAATAAAGCTTCGGAACGTTACGGCGCATGGACTTGGGATTGTACCCACGCCCAAATTTCCGGCGTGAGGAGTTGGACGAAAGAAACGTCGTTCAAATAGCCACCCCAACCATACTCACGGCCTGTGTGAACACCGATCAGGCGCATGCCTTCGGGAAGATTTTGGTAAACCGGACCGCCCGAATCTCCCAGGACTCCCAAAGCATCTTGTACGCGTAATGATGAGCCCTGCAAAATTTGAGGGAACGAAGTAAGCCAGGTCCTAACGTTTTTACCTTTGCGGCCACCGTAACCAATACGCTCGCATTGGTTACTCATGTCGAAATTTCCGTGAAGCGCGTAGTGGACACCGGTGATTGGCTGCGCCAAAAACAGCAACCCTACATCCACACTCGAACCAGGTGCGTTGCCGTCGTACTGAGGATGGATGACTGAACGGACGGAATCCACCCAATGAGTGGCTTCGCCCATGGCCTCCGCGGTCGTTACCCGTGAGGACTTAAGCCCGACCAAACAGTGGGCGGCGGTGATCACCACTTGTGGGCGAATGAGAACACCGGTGCAAACCGTCGAAGAAGTGAATTTTTTAACGTCGATCCCCACGGTGGCATTAAAATCGTCCCAGTTCATGTTCTTCTCCTTGGCGGCAGCGGTCAGAGAGACCATGAGGAACAGCATAAAGGGTAGTAGGTTCGATGCTTTCATGGCGAGAGCCTACCATAACGCAACCCTATCGGTGACAAGAATTACTGATTCTATTATCATAAGGTTGAAACCCAGGAGCAGGTTATGGCCGTCATTTTGTCTCTATTTCTCCACATCTTCTCTCTTGCCTACGCGGCCCCGGACGCCACGAAGCTCGTCCCAGAGGGCAAAGTTCTTTCACAAAAAGATGATGAAATTAGGGTCAAAACCAAGGCCGGAACAGTGGTGGAAATTGGGATCGACATGGATGGCGAACTGGAAGAAGCCTCGGGTGGCGCTGCTGAGAAGGGCGATGTTTTTGACCCCGGCAATAAATTGATCACGCTCAAAGCTGCTGTCGAGTCGTTGAAAAAAGCCGGCAAGACGCTTCAAGGCGAATGGATCTTCGAAGAAAACGAAGAAGGCGAATGGGTTTACGACATTGAAGGTTCGGAGAAGA
The DNA here is from genome assembly GCA_027486525.1 of Pseudomonadota bacterium. Lineage (GTDB taxonomy): Bacteria > Bdellovibrionota > Bacteriovoracia > Bacteriovoracales > Bacteriovoracaceae > UBA6144. The sequence goes on along the minus strand of JAIXOY010000323.1, from coordinate 624 downwards.
AAGCTGCCGTTGATTACATCGTGAATGCAAGCAACGGCAAACTTCTCAAGACGGAAGTCGACGAATAGTTTCTACTGTACCTGGATGGTCATTCCCGCTGCCTGAAACAACGCCACAAGAGCTGCTGCCTCTGGTTTCTCCGCAAAACGAACACCGACAACGACCTGTGAACCGGTAACTTTAATGTCTGCCAAGTAGATCGCGTGGCGCAGACCTTCCCTACGAATCACCTTCGCGACAGCAAGCTTGATCACGTCAGGCGTCAGCGCGGTGAAAGCACGGCTCGTGAAGATCAACTTCAGTGTCCCTTGAGCGGGGCTCGGTTGCACTGGTTGCTGACTGGTGATCTTGCTCACGATACGCGCATCCATGAATGGATTCCCGTAGCCGTTGTAGTCTTGGATCGGATCGGTGGGCAACCAGATGAAATCCGGGTGCGTGCTGTTCAGTGCATCCGCCGAGAAGTCGCGGGAGTTTTCTTGGTGCTCCCACAGACCATCTCCCACCATCCGTCCAGCGGTAAGGACCTTGAGTCCATCCGGCGACACGGTCACGGGTGCATCGAAGTTCAAACGGAAGGCGATGTAGCGACCTTCGTAGTCTTGGCCCAGGTGTTCTACCTCT
>JAIXOY010000114.1 GCA_027486525.1 Pseudomonadota bacterium | reverse complement strand
TTCACTATTTGTTCACGCTCTCGCAGCAGCACGGCATGGTGTGGGTTGGCAGCGGCATGATGCCCTCGAACAAGAAGTCAGCGACACGCAACGATCTGAACTACGTCGGTTCGTTTGCAGGTCTCATGACGACCACGCCGGCGGATGCGTCGGTCGAAGAAATTCCGGAAGGAGACCTGGCCACGGCCACGGCGTTCGGGGAGAGATTGGGAGAGTTCGTTAAGACACAAAGATAGGCAAAACAATGTTCGGGTGAGGGCAGAGGCGCTCACCCGAACTTTGATCAGATCGTTTTAGTTTTTAGATATTGGGTTCGATTGAGATAGATCAACAAGTCACTTCTGCGAACATAAGCAATGATCGCGCTCGCAACGAAGACGATCAGGGCGAGAGTGAACAGTAGTCCTCCATCGTTTTGCACTTCGATCCCGAGAAAGAGCACGTGGCTCATGATGGCCCCCGCCATCACTCCCATGGACATGAGAGCTCCCAACGCCTGAGTCGCCGGAACCAGCAGTAGGGTCGCGGCGATCAGCTCCATGACTCCAGAAACCCAGCGGCCAAAGGGTTCGGCGCCGAGGGTCTTGAAGATGTAGACCGACTCTTCCGCACCGGTGAACTTGAAGAACAAAGTTTGCAGCAAGATCCCAGCGGCGACAATGCGTAACACTAAGATGAAGTTTTTCATGGGTTATTCCTTTGTGTTTTTAACGGTTGGCCACTGTTTATCGGCGAGAGTTATCTGCGCGGGTTCGTCTTTCACCCAGTCTTTCTTCGCGTCACCGAGGAAGCCTTTGTAGAAGAGGTAGAGTCTTCCGTCGGTGACTTTGTAGTTTTCCGCGTCGATGTCGTACTTGTACCCGCCGGCCACAGCTGTGGCACACCAGCCCTCGTAGGCCGGAGCATACTTCGTCGTGTTGGCGACGAACTCCGCTCGGTTTTCCTCTGATTTAAAGCGGTAAGTGGCGCCGTCGAATACGGCGGTAATCTTCGGGCTGCCCTTGCTTGGTTTTTTATCTTTAAAGTATGTCACCGGGTCATAGCCTTTCAAGATGACGCCATCGTCGAGGTTCGCCGTCGTGGCGGCGAAGGCGCTGAGGCTGAGCAGGGTGAGTGTGGTGAGGGCCAGTAAGTAGCGAAGCATAAATTCCTCTCTTGTTGTTGGTAGTGAGTGGCTAGTGAGGCCGGTTTATTACAGGCTTTTTTTCTACGTCTAAGTTGCTGAATTGCTTCATGAGCTTAAGGGAGAGGTCCTCCAGCGAACTGTTTGGGGCAAGTACTGAACTCACACGCATGGGGTTGCTCTTCAATTGGTCACGAAACGACTTCGAAAATTGATGATAGTTCCGGCAGGACTGGCACAGGCTCAAATGAAGGGAGAGTTGCATCCCTGACCTGTCACCTGAGAGTTCGATCTGGTGCACGGCCTGCTGACAAGTCAGCGCCGCTTTCTCGAGTCGCTTGCTCGCAAAGTAGTAGTAGATGTCGTGCCAAATTTTTAGGATCCATTTCATACATCACCTCGTTTGTGAGTGATCGGCGCAGCTCATCTCTTACAGTTTTAGTTGCACTCATCTCTTTGTAATAAAATGATGACTCTGCGCACAGACAGCTAAAGGATGATTAATGAAACATTTTCTACGATTCACGCTCGTGCTCGCTGTCATCGTCTTCTTAGCGACGGTGGGCGAGGTCCTCTTCGGGCCGCAGAACCTCGCGGTGGTAGAACTCGAGAGGAGCAGCGTGAGCGTTCCTGTCGCAGGGGGAAAGGGTAGTGACGTGGATGTGGAGTACGTACTTTTCTAGAGGGAATTCTGGGACCCACATTCGTGGGTCCCATTTTTTGTGCAGATTGTGAAGGGAGCAGGTGGCCCTGCCGGTGGGGTGGGACTCGAGGGTGAAAAAGAGTTTTCTCACAGACTCGCTAGTAAGTGCATCTCGGGATGCGATTATTACAAACTACTTGAGTGCAGCTTGAAGAATTTTCTTAAAACTTTCTTCTTTTGTTTTTTTGGTGCTCTCACTCTGCAGCTGCTCTTTGCGAGGGCCACTGGAGCTGAGCGCGGGAACATGAGGTATCAGCTGGGAAGCTTTCATACGGCGCTCCTAGTTACCTACGTACAAAGTTTGCATGATCTGACTGAGGTCGCTGGCATCGTCCCAGTCGACGTCGGCCAAACTTGAGAGAGCGTACTCTTCGTAGATGCGGGACTTGCGGCGTCCGTTTAAGCGTTGTGTGCGGGTCGCGTGGCGGACCTTGAGCTTGCGAGCGGTGTTGGATTTGTTTGAAGACAAGGCGGCGGACTTTTGAGTTGTTTGCATAATCCCTCATGGTGGCACAAGGCTTCATGCCTTGCTTGCCTGTGAGTGATTCTCGTTACGCAGTTATTACAAAATTATTTTCTAGTGGAATCTTCGTAGCTTTGATAGATGTTTAGCTATTAACATTTAAAAGGTTGTCCTTATTATGTCGGTCAAAGGTTGCACGATTTTTGGTGGTACGCAGGGAGAGTGGCAAGTCTTGAGTCAGAAAATCATTGCCGGAGAGGGACTTCCACTTGTGTCCCATCTCCACGTGGGGGCACTTGAGGATTCGGCTTGGGACCACAGTGCGTGGAAACTAAGAGGCGTCATAAGTAATGTGCGCTATGTGGAAAAAAGCGAGAGAGTGGCTCTTGTCGCGAAGCAAGAAGGTCTTGGAAGACCAACTGCCAATTACGGAGCCCTGCTGCCGATAAAGAAGACACAGGCCTGGTGGGATCTTACGCAAGATGAGCGCAGAGATATCTTCGAGGATCAATCAAAACACATTGAAGCTAATATGAAGTATCTGCCGAACATTGCCCGCCAGCTCTACCACTCGCGGGACCTCGGAGAAGAATTTGATTTCCTCACTTGGTTCGAGTACCGCGCGGAAGACTCGGACATGTTTGATGAGATGATCCAGGCTTTTCGTGAAACAGTGGAATGGAAATATGTGCAGCGCGAGATTGATTTTCGTTTGCTAAAAAAATAAATGTAATGAGGCCGTAATAAACCTTCATCGAGAATCTCTAACCAGTAATTCCACATGAAATATGCCGGAGACAATCTCCGACAGCTCGTGGTTCTACTGAGGATTTAACATGAAAAGTTCCCCGACCATCACCGCGTCTCTCTTTGCAACGTTACTCACCATCGGTGCTCCGATGTTCTCGAGTGCTGCGTTCGCGAAAGGTGGCGCACCTGCTGAAGTTTCGACGAACCTGCGGTTAGCGAACAATGAAGCTTGGAGCCTGCGCAACACGGCCGCTCGCGAATCGGGCCGCGCTCCTTACTCACTTGCTCGTGCGGTGAGATTCAAGAAAAGCCACAACGTCTACCTGAAGAGTGCCCTCGCCATCGACTTCACATACCGCAAGGCCAACGTGACACTTCCACTTTACCGCGGCCTTTCGCCACAGGGTGAGAACGTCTACTACATCATCACGGAAGCGTCGGACTTCGACTTCTCTCGTAAGCTCGGTTTGAACTACGCGCCGAAACTTCGCCACGCGGTCGGCTCGGCCGGCGCCATGGAGGCCACACTTCGCAACGGCATTCTGCAGTTCAAGGGTAACGTCGACTTCTCACCAGAGCGCGAACTCGTCGCTGGTTCTCCGACGCCGTTTCCACCCTCCGTCGCTCGTCCCGGCGCCATTGCAGACGAAAACTACTCGTCGGTCATCGTGCTTCCCAGCGGCGTGGTCATCAACGCACAGATCGTGAGCAATGCCTCGGGTCACCACGATCGCTCGGTCGGTGTGGATATCAAGAGACGCACAGTGAAGATGTCGTTGCTTGATGGCTACCAAGGTGGCAAACAGTTCTTCTACCATCTTGTAACCGATGTTTCGGCCGACGTTCCCGCAGTACTTGAGAACGGTGTCTATGCCCCGAAGCTCGCGCTCTTGCCATCCTTCGGTCGTTCGACGCCCACTGATGATTCGGCCCTGCTTGGTTTTTCTCCTGTCTTGAACGGCATCACCGACCTCAGCACCGGTGCTGACCAAGGGTTTGAATCTCTGATTGCGAACGGTGGAATTGATCCGATCAACGTCTTCCCAGTTGGTCCGAAGAACAACATCCGTTCTTTGACTAACAACTACAGCCCCCTTTGGGACGCGCACGTCAACATGTGGACCGAACAGGCGATCAAAGACGGTAAAGTTCGTCGCATCGTGGGCTTCGCGGACTTGAAGAAGTTGGTTGAAGAGGGTCTCGTGACCAGCGCTTACATCAACCCAGAAGGCGCGGGAAATCCTTGGTTGTTCGGCCTTCGCCCGACCGGTGTGGTCATCAACTGCCCGGTGATTGCCCACCCAGTGCTCTAGCTCGTAGGAAAGAAATTTTGGAAGAGAGAAAAGGGAGGCTTGCCTCCCTTTTCTTTTTTTGTGTTATGTAATTTCTTCCGCGTCTGTCGCACTTAGTTTCGTCACAAACTAACTAAGGAACACCCATGTTGAAGTTACTTTTTTTGCTAACGTTTTTGATCTCCGCAGATTTCTTCTCATCCGCCCACGCGCGCATCGTCGACGGCGAAAGCTACGGCTACACGGAAAAGAATCCCTACAAGGCGACCATCGGATCGACCGTGCTCAATAACGGCTTCACGAAGGCGAGAGACTTGGACGTTAACGTCAAGGGCCGGACCCTGAGCCGCTGGGCACGCGACCAGAAGCTCCACGTGCGCTTCTACGCGCCAGCGCCAGGGAGCATCCGCTCCGCGAAACTCCTCCACGTCATCGCGGGCCTCGGTGGAAATGACATGGGAGCGATTCCAACCTTCATTTCGAACCTCGCCCACCGTGAGGGCTACTCGGTGATCGTGTATCCGAACACATTGACGACCAACTTTTCTGTGGCTGCGAGTCGTCGCGGTCTGGTGGGGGCTGCTTCGGAAGACGCCGTCGATCTCTATCATGCCATGCAGAGTACTATTGCCGCGCTGACTGCAGCTGGGCACCAGTTCGACGAGCACCTCCTGGCGGGATATTCCCACGGCGCACTCCTCGCGGCCTTCGTGAATGAGTCCGATCTCCAGGACAAGACTTTCAACTTCTCGCGGGTTCTGCTGATCAATCCGCCATTGAACCTTCTGCACGGAGTACAAGTCCTCGATCGCTTCTCGAAGAACTACGGCTTCTCTTTGGGCCGCAAGATCACCGTCGGACTGGGCCTCAAGAAAGCGGTGAATCGTCACAAGCGCATCGTCACGACGGATGCCAGCCAGGCCAAGTTCTACCGCAGCGTTCGTCTGACAGATCGCGAGAGCACGGGACTCATTGGTCGCCTCCTCATGTCGTCGCTTCCGCGTACCATCCTCGCGTCCCAGGCCGTGCTCGACCTCGGTATTCTGCGCAACCGCACGGGCCTCGGCATCAACTTCGAGAGCTACATCATGCGCTTCTACGCCGCACTGGCGCGCCTCGAGCACCGCGAGTTTTCCGAAGATGCACTGAACGCGGACAATAGTCTCTACCGCCTGCGCGACTCGCTGGCACAGAGTTCGAACGTTTTCCTCATGCACAATGCGGATGACTTCTTGCTGGCCGAGGGTGACGTCGCGTGGATGGAACAAGTTTTCGGTGAGCGCGCGGTGATCTATCCCCGCGGTGGTCACCTTGGGAATCTCTACTTCGGCGACAACGTCGAGAGCATCAAGAGTTGGCTTAACCTAGGTTTCATCTAGCATCCGTAAGTCGTGGTTCAAACGTACATCATGGCGACTGAGATCTCCTCCGGGGGCAGTGGCAATTGACCGGTGTCACTGCCCCAGAGAAGATTTCTTCAGTTAGCGTGAACTTTTAACGAAAGCGAAGATGTGTGAGGCAATCTCCTCGTGGCACTCTTCCAAGGCAAAGTGTCCTGAGTCGAGAAGATGCAACTCTGCGTGAGGAACGTCTTTGAGATAGGCGTGGGCGCCCGCCTCTACGAAGAAGGGATCACCCTTTCCCCAGGTGATCAATGTTGCAGGCTTCGTGGTCCTGAAGAAATTCTGCCAAACTTCAAAAAGTGGAACGTTATTTTTATAGTCGTGGAGAAGTGCGAGCTGAATGTCCGTGTTGCCTTGGCGGTCAAGTTTGAGTTGGTCCATCTCCCAGGCGGCAGGGTTGAGGCGCTCAAGATTTCCAGCTCCCGCTTGGTACTGAAGCTTCGTTCCTTCCAGGGTGAGGAGACCGCGGAGAGGAGCTTCTGTTTCCGGGTTACGATTCTGCCAGAATGGCATGATGGGGTTAGCGAGCGCTTCTCCAACTCCCTCCAGGTAGATGTTGGCATTCTGGATGATGATCCCCTTGATCCATTCCGGATGCTTCGTTGCGAGTCGCATGCCGATGGGCCCGCCGTAGTCCTGCATGTAGAGATAGAATTTGCCGAGCTTTTTCGCGACCACGAACTTTTCGATGATCTCTGCCAAACGGTCGAAGGAGTAGTCGAACTCACTCATCGGGGGCATGTCTGAGTTTCCGAAGCCGGGGTAGTCCGGCGCGATCAAGTGAAAGTCCTCTTTCAAGTCGACGATGAGATCACGGTACATGTGAGACGAGGACGGAAAGCCATGGAGCAATAGGATGGGAGTTGCGTCCTTGGGCCCGGCTTCACGGTAAAAGATGTTCACGCCCTCGATTTTCATTCTTTTGTATTCGATCTTCTGAGCTGGATTCATGTCAGGTTCCTTTTGTTGTGTTTTGACCCACCTCAAGTATACAGACCTGTCTGTATACTTGTCAAGGTATATAGACAGGTCTGTATAGATGGTGTATTCTGTTAAAAGGAGGAAGCTATGGAAAACAAGAAATACGAAAGAGGCGATCTGAGAAAGTCGGACCCTACTGAGCTCTCGGCGAAAGATAAGATTCTTCGGACGGCCATCATTTTGTTCAATGAGCACGGGGTGCACAGCACCGGAATCGACTTGATCATCGCCGAGAGTGGCGTCGCCAAGATGACGTTCTACAAACACTTCCCATCTAAGAACGATCTCGTCACGGCCTACCTCGAGTACCGGGATTGGATCCAGTTCGAACGCCTCGAGAAGCATACGGTTGGAAAGACCACTGATCCGCGGCTACAGATCCTCGGAGTCTTCGATGCGCTCGAAGAGTGGTTCAGTGAAGATGACTACCGCGGCTGCGCCTTCACTCGGGGCCTGTCTGATTTCGGTGACGCGCCGGAGTCTAGTGCCTACAGGAGCGTACAGCGGCACTTTGCCAAGTGGCAGAATTTCATCGGGTCACCCTTGAAGATGATCGTTCCACCAAAGAAATTGAAGATTGTACTGCCACAGCTCATGAGTCTCATCGTCGGGTCCATCATCCTAGAAACTGCTTCCGCGGGTTCTGGCATCGCGAAGTTGAACAAGAAGCTTGCGTCTGACATTCTGGCGAGTGCCGCTAGAGACTGACGAGACCCCACATGCTGTCAGGATTCAGCACCTGGATTTTTTTGAGGGGCCTATCGTAGTAATGCAACGTGATGGCGCCTTCAGCGGCATGAAGCGAGTGGAACGCGTCTGCGTCCCGGATGCTCGATTCTTGACCGGGGAGCATCCGGTGGCGTGAGATGAGTTTTGTGGAATAGGGGAGAAACTGTTTTTCGACGATCTCTCCCGAGAGCACCTTGAAGTGGCAATTGCTCCCGCCGTGCCCATGGAGAGCACTGGCGCAGCCAGCTCCCCAAAAGTTGATGATGACCTCAAAGCCATCTTCCCGGTGAAGGACCTTTCTTATGCGTTCATTCGGAGCCGGTGACTCGGTGAGATCTAGCAAGTGATCCCACTGAGAAAGATCAATCTTTTTCATTCGGGTTTTTGCTTCGGTTTCGCCATCTCCGCCATGAGGCGTTTCTGGAGCGATTCGAGGTCCATGGATTTTACCGGCGGAGTGAGGGACGACTTCTTCACTTGACCCGAGAGTGACTTGGAAAAGCGGTAGTAGTTGATGCATGCCTGGCACATGGAAAGATGAAACTTGAACCGCGCGTTCTCCACGAACGATCTTGGTTTTTCGTTGAGATCGATTCCCGTCACGACGTTCTGGCACGTGTCGGCGAAGCGGAACAACTTTTTGCTGTTGAGACCCACAAACACGTCGTGCCAAATTTTACGAATGCTTTCTCCGACTTTCATGCGCTGAGTCCCTCGTTGAGCTGCCCGGTCATGCACTTTCGAAGCTTTTCTTTCGCACGAAACAGCAGTACTCCCAGGTTAGTGCTGGAGATGCCCAGAATATTACAGATCTCGGAAGTTTCTTTTTCTTCTTGCTCTTTCATCATGAAAGCATCCCGTTGGTCGGGGCTAAGTCCCTGTAAACACTTCTGAATTAAGCTGCCCACCTCTTTATGATCAAACAGGGCCTGAGGGTCTTCGGGGTCCTGCTTCCACCACCCATCGGGCGTGAACGCATTCGACATGATGACATCGGGATCTTCTTCGCTCACCAGCCGATCCGAGGCCCGGCGGGACTCGCGAATCTTATTGATGAGAATCCCGCCCAGGTAGGTGCGGATCTCGGAGCGTCCCTCGAAGACGTCGATCTTCTCGAAGAAGGTATGCCAGGTCTGGCAAACCAGTTCTTCGGCGTCGCTGCCGTAGACTTGTCGCGCGCCGAGCATCTTGAGGAGGTAAGGGTTGGTGTCGCGGAAGAGGCGATCGAGAAACTGCGGATCGCGCGCCTTGAGGAGCTTCAAGTCTAGTTCAGTCATAGATTGCCTTATGTTCGTATGTAAACATTAGCACTGCTCGATTAAAAAATTGAATAAAATTTTCTTAAGACTGCTATCCCTGAAATTAATTCTGAGGGAGTAAGACGCTCGCCATCTTTTTATTGATCTTTGCGGCTTCCGGGGAACCGGTGGCTTGTGCCAAGACGGTGGCCCCGGTGAGGAGGCTTAAGATCTGCGGCACCAGTGGTTTGTAGCTCTTTGGATACGCGTCTTTGAGCAACGCCTCAACGACCTCCGTGGTTTTCACGAAGTGACCCTGGACGCACCTCGCGAGATCGGGATCTGTCGTCGTCGCTTGGAGATCGTAAAGACCGCGGATAAACGGGCAGCCGTTGAAGCCGTCCTCGCTGAACCAGTCGTAGAGGCCGTCGAAGAGACCGAGCACGCGTTCCCGCGGTTCTCTGGCCCTGCTCGAAAAGTGCGAGAGGCGTTCAAACCAGACGACGTCTTTCTGGGCGAAGTATTCTTCGATGAGTTTGTTCTTGGAAGAAAAGTGATTGTAGAAAGACCGCTTCGCAACGCCGGACTCGGCGATGATCAAGTCGATGCCCGTGGCCTGCACACCGTTTTCATTAAAAAGCCTGAGGGCCGTTTCCAGGATTCGATCGCGCACTTTTGAGGGTTTTGTTTCCATTTCCTAATAATAATAGAAGTATACAGAATTGTCTACTTTTTAGTTGCTCAAAAGTAGACAGATCAGTATACTTTGTTCGAGGCTTACAACAAACAAAGGAATTCTATGTCTCGTTTATCTAAGGTCACAGCAGAGCAAGCAGAGGGAAAAACAGCAGAACTTTACGGAGCCATCAAGGCGTCTCTCGGCGGTGTTCCGAATCTCTTTCAGGGTCTCGGCACGAACCCCCGTGCCCTGGAGATCTTCCTCGGCATCGGAGGCGGTCTTCGGGGAGGGTCTCTGAATCTGCGTGAACAGGGGTCGATCGCGCTAACGGTGGCCCAGCGCAATTCCTGTGACTACTGCCTGGCGGCACACACGGTGCTTGGAAAGATGGGCGGCCTCTCAGAAAATGAGATGCTCGCCAATCGCCAAGGCGGCTCGGAAGACCAGAAGAAGAACGCGCTGATCAAGTTTGTCGGGGAGGTCGTGGATAAGAGAGGGAACGTGAGCGATGAGACCCTCCGGAGTTTCCGCGCCGCCGGCTACACCGATGCCCACGTCGGAGAAATTCTCCTGTCGGTGGTGCAGAACATCTACACGAACTACTTCAATAATCTTAATCGCACCGAGGTCGATTTCCCGGCCGCGCCGCAACTCTAAAGGTATGGCCCTGAGTTCATACCTCGGGGCCAACTTCACACTTCATGAAAGCAAGTCTCTTTGTTTTTTTCACGCTCTCGTTTCTCGCACTGGTGAGCGATTTGGCTGGGGTACCGGCGTTGATCGCGCCCTTCGGCGCGACAGTGGTGATCCTTTTTCAGTTTCCTGCGGGGCCATTCTCAGCTCCACGAAGCTACCTCGGAGGGCATGCGCTCGCGGCTGTGGTGGGGCTCGTTTGTCAGCACTTGATCCCTCATCAAGCTCTAGCGATCGGAGTTGCGGGAGGTCTCAGCCTCTATCTCATGCGGGTGACCCGCACGATCCATCCCGCGGCCGGCGCAACGCCACTGGTGATCCTGCTCACACACCAGACGTGGGAGTTTCTTTTGTACCCTCTCGGACTAGGACTCGTTGTGATCGCAGCTGTGTTCGAAATCTTTGGACGAAAGCTGTTACGCTCTTAGGTTGAGCTGTTCGTCTTTCTCAAAACACTTGCGGAAATAGTCGATGACGAGACGTTGCTTCGCCGAGAGCTCACGCGCCCCGGTCGTGACGGCGTAGATCGGCGAGGGGGTGGGAGAAAAATTTTGCATGATCGCTCTTACCTTCTTGGAGTCTTGGCGATCGGTGATCATCCAGGTCGGGAGGAGCGCCACCCCAAGCCCGTTGATGACCGATTCGCGGATGAGTTCCGAGCCGTCGGATTCCAGCACAGGGCGGAAAGCAAAACTGACCCTTTTGTTTTTTCCATCGGTGAGAGGCCAGGCGGGTTGCTCGGCGATGCGATTGTAGTAGAGGCAGCGATGCGCACTCAGATCTTCGAGGGTTTTGGGAGTTCCGAACTTTTTTAGGTAGCCCTCGGAGGCGTAGAGGCTTCGATGTGACATGCCGATGCGGATCGCCTTGAGCGAGCTATCCGGTAAGTCACCAATGCGAAACGCCAGGTCGATGTTCTTCTCCACCATGTCCACGTAGCCATCGCTCAAGGTGAATTGGAGACGGAGTTCCGGGTTCTGCGCGGTGAGCTCCTCTAAGAGTGGCGCGATGATAAGGCGTGAGAACGCCAGCGAAGCGGTCACTCGCAGTACCCCCGAAAGTTGCAACTTTTCATTTTTCACCGCCGACAGGACAGCGTCGAGCTCATCGAGCGCGTGCCCCCCGTTGCGGAACAGCTTCTGCCCTTCGGTCGTGAGTTCGATACCGCGGGTGGATCGCCGCAGAAGTGTGACCCCGAGCTCTGCTTCAAGCCATGCGATGCGCTTACTCACCATGGGTTGGGTGAGGCCGAACTCCGGGGCGACGGCGGAGAAGGATTTCGCTTCGGCCACACGTCTAAAAAGTCGGATGCATTGAATTTGGTCCATTTATTCTATTTTAGAATAAATGTTATGAAAAAACAAGCTCTATTGAGGAATTTGGGAATGCCGTAATGTTTCACTAACCAAGCCACTCAGTCACGAGTGACCCAACACTAGGAGATTTTATGAATTCGCTCAAACCACTCACGATCGAAACCGCGCCCCAGGGCTCTCAGCCAACACTCCAGGCTATTCAAAAAGGCTTCGGCTTTATCCCGAACTTGATGGCAACGTTCGCCAACTCGCCGGCGGTGTTGAACGGCTACATGGGGCTGGACGCTGCCTGGGAAACTTCGAGCCTCTCTGCGAAAGAGCGCCACACGATCCTCCTCGCGACTTCGGTAGCGAACGGTTGCAAATATTGCACGGCCGCGCACTCGACGATTTTGAAAGGCATGCTCAAGGTCGACCCGGCCATCGTGAAGAGCATCCGCGCCGGCCAGACGGTGAGTGATGTGAAGCTCAACGCTCTCGTACAGTTCACGCGCGAAGTTGTCGGCGAACGGGGCCACGTGTCGGAAAACACCAAAAATAATTTCCTCGCTGCGGGCTACGCACCGGCCGCCATGATGGAAGTCCTGGTGGGCGTTGCTCTGAAAACCATCAGCAACTACCTCGACCATCTGAACCCAACGCCGATCGACGCTGCCTTTCAGGGCGAAGCCTAAACCAATTGAGCAAGGTGCTTTTATGACAAAGTTATTTGAGAGTCTAACAATTCGCGGCATCACACTCAGAAACCGCATCGTCGTATCCTCGATGTGTCAGTACTCGAGTGTGGATGGTGTTGTGAATGATTGGCACCTTGTTCAGTTAGGGTCGAGAGCGGCAGGGGGCGCTGGACTGGTGATGACGGAGGCCACGGCGGTTTCTCCCGAAGGACGGATCACGGCCGGTGATGCGGGTCTTTGGGATGATAAGCACATTGAGCCCTGGAAGAGAGTGATGTCGTTCGTTAAAGCTCAGGGCGCCGTCGCAGGCCTGCAGCTCGCCCACGCCGGAAGAAAGGGGAGTGCAGCTAAACCGTGGGAGGGTGGCAAGTCCGTTTCTGCTCCCGTGGGTTGGAGCACCTTCGCCCCGAGTGCCCTCGCCTTCGGCAAGCATTTAGATAAAGTCCCCGTTGAGATGACAGTGAGTGAAATTAAAAATCTCATCCGGCAGTTTGGTGAGGCTACCGCGCGGGCCGTGCAGACCGGTGCGGAGCTGTTAGAAATCCACGCGGGACACGGGTATCTCATCCATGAATTTTTATCTCCAATCGCAAACAAGCGTAACGACCTTTACGGAGGGAGCTTTGAAAATAGAGTCAGGCTTCTCACAGAGATCGTCCAACAAGTTCGAAGCAAATGGCCTGCCCATCTTCCCTTAGCCGTTCGGCTCTCAGCCTCCGATTGGGACAACGACGGGTGGACACCGGATGACTCCGTCGCGCTGGCCAAGATTTTGAAATCAGCCGGAGTGGATCTCATCGATGCGAGCTCGGGCTTCATTGCCCCGACGAACACACCTTATCCGGTGGCACCGGGGTGGCAAGTATTTCTCTCTGAGAAGATCAAAAACGGTGCCGAGATTCTTACCGGTACGGTGGGGAAAATAACAGACCCCTCACAGGCGGAGAGCATCCTCGAAGCAAGCAAGGCAGATCTCATTTACCTTGCGACCGAATATCTGCGCAATCCGAACTGGCCTCTGCGTGCGGCTAAGGAGCTGGGCTTTGATGTTACGAAAGTGGGCGCGATCCAAATAACTCACTGGCTGAAATCCTAGGAGCTTCGCATGAACACCTTGCTCTCCCTCGTCCCCGTTTTGATTGGCTTTATGATTCCACTCCAAGCGAAGAGCAACTCCAGGCTCTACTCCGGAAATGGAGACGCGGTGTTAACGGGCCTCATATCGGTCTCTCTGACTGTCGTGATCATCGGAGTTTTCTTTCTCCTTTCCGGAAGGCCCCTGTCGCTTGTGCGACTCCCTTGGTGGGCCTATGCCGGTGGGGTCTTCGGCGCTCTCTACGTGATCAGTGTCTCGTGGGTCTCCGGCAAGATTGCGAGTACGCAGCTCATCGCTGCTTTGCTCGCGGGACAAATGTTGATGGCCTTCGTTTTGGATAGTCTACAAAGCGGAGGCATAAGTTTGAAACAACTCACTTCGCTGGCCCTTGTCTTCTGTGCCGTACTTCTGAACAAGTAGTCAGCTTTTATAAAAATGTAACGACGATAAAAAAAGGAAAAAAATGGAAACGCTCCAAGAGCAAATCGCAAGCTTTCGAGAAAAATTTCTTACGATGGTTTCACCAGAAAAAGTGCAGAAGATCGAAGCCGGTCTTCGGGAGCAGAAACTAAACCAAGGGTTAGCGGGCGTGTTGAAAACTAGTGACAGCGTTAAGGACTTTACTCTGCGTGACATCAACGGAGACGTCGTGAGTCTCTCTGAGCTTTTAAAAGCGGGCCCTCTGGTGCTGAAGTTTTATCGAGGCGGCTGGTGTCCCTATTGCAACCTTGAGTTGATGAGTTACCAAGGTCTTTTGGGAGAATTTCAAAAGGCGGGTGCCAGCGTGCTTGCTCTTTCTCCTGAGGTTGTGAACGAAGCCACGTTGACCGCTGACAAGAATCGGCTCCGTTTTCCCGTGGCAACGGATGAGGACCTCACTGTCGCCAAGTCCTTTGGCCTTGTGTTTGAGCTCGATGAAGATCTGAGATCACTGTACAAGCAGTTTAATCATCCGCTCTCGGAGAAGAACACCAACGGTCTCTGGCAGCTTCCCGTTCCGGCGACCTACGTCATCGGACAAGATGGCCGGGTGAGCTTCGCGAGTGTGAACTTCGACTACCGCGAACGGGTCGAGCCAAAGCTCGTGCTTGAACACGTAAAAAGGATGGCACATGAAACCGCAAAATGATCAGAGTAGCATCGAACTTTTTTCCTACTCAACACCCAACAGCATCAAACCCATGATCCTGCTGGAGGAGCTTGGTCTCGCCTACACGTTGACCGGCGTGAATATAAAAAAAGGAGAGCAAAAGACAGCGGAGTTCTTGGCGCTCAATCCTAACGGAAAAGTTCCCGTGCTTCGCGCCGGTGGGCAGGTCATTACCGAGTCGGCCGCCATCATGGTTTTCCTGGCGGAAAAGTATCAGCGCTTCATCCCGACCGCTCCGGCGGACCGGGTTCAGATGTTCGAGTGGCTTTTCTTCCATGCCTCGGCCCTTGGCCCAAGTTTCGGACAGGCAGGGTTTTTCAAGAAGATGGCGCCAGAGAAATTGCCGATAGCTATTGACCGCTTTGACGCCGAAGCCAAGAGGACGCTCCGAGTCCTCGACCAGCAACTCGCGAAGCGTGAGTTCTTGGCTGGCGAGTACTCCATCGCCGACATGGTCAACTTCGGCTGGATCTGGCGGCGCGAGTTCGCCGAGGTCACGCTCGATGACTTACCAAACGTTCAGTGCTGGTATGATTGGATGGGCCAGAGACCGGCGGTCAAGATTGCCATTGAGCGCGCCATGGCGCTCGCAAGCTAAGTCACAAGTCTTTCGTCATCGGTCATAGGGGATTCTCTCTTGCCACGTTAGATTCTACCCATGGATCTAACAACAAGGAGAATCCCATGATTAAAACAGCACTCGTCGCCCTCATCACCCTGCAGGCCTGCGCCTTCGCCAAGACTCCGGTCTTGACCGAGCAGAAAAAGATCAACATCATCCGCGAACGCATCAAGGTGAGCAACGCCAAGGACTTCGCCGCTTGGCAGGCCATGCACGATAAAGACGCCTGCCGGACGGCACCGGAACTCGTTGGTGAACTGTGTGGCTCGGCCAACATGCGCAAAGGGATCGAAGAGCTCGTGG
>JAIXOY010000062.1 GCA_027486525.1 Pseudomonadota bacterium | reverse complement strand
GTTTGTGCCTGCGCCGGAACCATAACAAATCCATTCTTCGAAAGCAGCGATGGTCCGAATGTACCCTGGCGATGAAGACGCCGCGAGGACAGTTTCCACGTTACCCATGGGCACGCTCACGCCGCCGCTGAAGAAATCCACTCCTGAGGCATTGACCACGTTGACGTACTTCACGTGCGCCGTGGCCTGGTCCGTCCAATCTGTGAAGAAGAAGTTCCCTTCGTTGCCCGCCATGGGATCCATGACGATCTCCGTCGGAAAGCGGAGTTGAGTGGACGTATCGCTATAGATACCACCGTAGACCGGCGCTGACGCCGCGGTTCCACAAATTCCAATGAAAGGTTGGATCGTTCCGTTGTCTAGGACGCGAAGAATGCAGTGAGAGGAATAAGACGCAACGTAGAGTTTACCATTAGTCGCATCAGCGCCAAGGCCCCATGGGTTGTTAAGCCTGGCATTGGCGTCAGTCGTGTTGAGCGCAGCCGTGCCGACGAAGTTACCACAAACGTTATAAGTTCCAACTACCGGAGTGGTCTTCGTGAGGTTCACCAACGTGGTGAAGATCGATTCATCCGTGGTGAACGGATTATACGCGCGCACGTAACAGTTGGCGTTCGAATCATTGTAGAGAAAGTGGCCATTGTACGTCGCCATGGAGCGCGCGCCATTGATGCGGGTTGCGGTGCTCACTGTGTTGGCCAAGTTTTCACCACTCTGCACTCCGGTTCCGATGAAGTCTTCCACCCGGCCCGTCTCCAGATTGATCGAGCGGAGCATGAAGTTCGAAAGATCGTTCAGGAACAACGTGTTAGCCGGGATCGGATCTGATGCATCACCGCCGTCTTCTTTGTAGAGCAGCGACAACGGATTGTTAGTGGTCACAAGCACGGAATCCAGTGCGGCGTTACCAGAATAACCCGCGCGACCCGTTCCACCGAGAAAATTTGAAACTGTCCCGTTACCGGTGCCGATGTTAAGTGTGCGGATGATATTGCCACCACGGACGGCCACGTAGAGCGTGTTCCCTGAAAGCACAAGACCGAACGGAGTATTGAGCGCCGAGGTCTTTCCAGAGGGAGGATTCGAGGGTGCGTTCGTCGTGCCATTGCCAAAGATACTGTTGACCTGTTGGTTGACGATCGTATTATTCCCCATGAAGACGTTGCCACCAGAGTTGTTGAGATAACCCACGCGATGGTTCGAATCGGTCACGAAGATCCCCTGCACGCCAGCGACGGTACGATTGACCACGAGATCCATGGGCCTGTTAAAAAGGTTGGCTGTAAGCGCGGTGCTGATGTCGATGGTATGGCTAGCGCAAGCGGAACCTGAGGCCAGTGCAGGCTGCGTAATAGTAGCCAGGGTACCCGCGGTGATACTTTGACCGCCAACAGTCCGTGATGTGGCTCCAGGTAATCCGATCGCACGGATCTGACAGGTATTGTATTGAGTAAAATACAGGATCTGATCAGTGACATCGAGATCAAGACCCCACGGGCCATTCAACCTACTTGCACCTGCCTGGGTGGTGTACGGGGAGAATGAGGTGATGTTGGTGGAACCAGCGGTGTAGGCGGCCGCCCCGTTTGCACCCGCCAGAATATAGGAGGTCCAAAGGTTAAAGTCCGTATTGCTCGCATCGACGACGCGAATGATGTGGTTACTGAATTGAGAGATGTAGAGGCGACGGTTGGTTGAATCAAACGCCACATCGACCGGGTTCGTGCATTGAGTATTTTTTGAAATCGAACCCTGTGCCGTTAGGGCGCCGCCGCCGCACACGATGTAGGCGCGGCCCGTGGGGTCCACTTTCAGCACCCGGTTGTTCGAGTAGTCCGTGATGTAGAGTTCGTCGCGGTTCGAGTCCCAGGCCAAGCCCCCGCCCCAGGTTCCGAAGTTGAGCGCCACTTTGCGCGCGAGCAGACCGTTACCACCGGCACCGGCGATCCCCGTACCGGCGACGACGTACAGCGAGTTCGCGGGAACGGTCACGTTCAAGAGCGATACTGCTGAACCGGAGACGTTGTAGTACCAAACGGTGTTCGTGTTGTGATCGGAGAAGAAGAAGTTACCGAGATCGTCCTGGATCATGCGCGCCGGCGCCACGCGCACCCTGTTTCCGTTCGTCGCCACGTTCGTGCCCGACCCGAGGCCCGGCAGACCCACGAGCGTGCAGATCTCTCCCGCGTCGAGCGAGTTGCACGCGTCGCTGAAGTAGTTCGAGGTCACCACGAACTCCTCAGATTCGGTTTCGCCGTAGGAGTCTTCGACGGTGAGCAAGAAGGTGTTCTCGCCAAGGAAGGTGGTGCCGGAGGTAAACGTCGCCGAAAATGTGTTCGTGGTCGTCGGGAGTGTCACGCCCGTGAGTCCACATTCAGATGCCGGTGACGGCACGCAGTCCAGACTGCCTTTTGTGATGGTGGTCGTAAACGTGTCCAGGGCATCTTCCACCGAGGCGCTGAGGACGCGCGGAGTATTGAGGTTGATTTGCACCGGTGCGCTTGGCGAGAGCGAAAGTATGCGCGGTTTCTGGTTCTTGTAGACGGTCCAGGAGCGTTCGGCCGGAACGCCCGGATCGTTGGTCGCAGAGCTGTCCGTCAACGTTACGGTGAGCGTGTGCGTTCCCACTGTCATGGCCGAGGCCAGCAATGTGTAGTTACTCGTAATGCCTGCCGAACTGGTGAAGACGGTGACTCCGTCGAGCTTCCACGTGAAGGTCAACGTTCCCACGCCCGAGCCGGTGGCGTTGAAGAGGTCGGAAACTTTCGTCGATAGATACGTGACGTTGTTCGAGGTCGGGTAGAAGCTGATGATGGTTTCCACCGCCGGGTTCGCGACGGCAATGGTCCAGGTGAGATCCGTGGTTTCAAACCCATCACTCAGACGAAGGATGAGCGTGTGGAACCCGGCCACGCTACAGGCCGGCGTGTAGGCCAGCTGGGCGGTGGACGCGGTGTTCGTCATCACGGTTCCGCTGGTGGAAGGTGTCACCGTCGAGCCGTCGAGGATCCAGGTCTGCGTGTAGACATCGGCGTCGCCGTCGGCGGTGAGTGCGTTGAACGTGAGCGTTCCATCGTCACAGTTCACCGTGTTTCCGGAGAACGCGGGGCTCGACGTGAGTGCGTTAGGCGCCTGGTTGCGGCGAATGTTGAAGGTCTTCTCGTCGCTCGAGACGCTGTTGGTAGCGGTGACTTTTAGGGTGTGGGCACCGGGGGTGAGCGTTGCGCCAGAGAGAGAATAGAACGGACTCGAAGATGACTGGAGTGTGGTTGTCCCGTCGAGCAAAAAATCGTAGGAGACGTTGCCGGCACCGCTGTTCACGGAGACAGCGTACGTCGTGCTACTTGCGACCATGACGACCGGATCTGCCGTCGGGATGAAGGATTGGATTTCGACGGCGACTTCGGCGGCGTCCGTGCTGTCGTCGGGTGTGTCTTCGAGGCCATTAAATGCTCCGCCCTTACCATTACAGGCGGTCAGCGTTAGCACGAAGAGCAGGGCAAGAAGTCTTTTCATCGCTGCCTCACAACTTGAAAACGACGCCAAAAAGCAGGGCCGTTTCCGTCGCTTCTGATTCATTGGATCCGCCCATACTTACGTACCGGACTTCGCCTTTGAAATTAATTCTCTCATCATAGTAACGTTCGACCCCAGCGTTAAATCCAAACCCGGCATAGGAGTTTCGCACTGATTGGAAATTCCGCTGGTTGAAGCTAAACCCAACCATGGGGCGCCACATTTGGTAACTGCGGACTTTCACATCGGCGGTCTGCAGCGCTTGATCGTTCGCCTCCGAAAGTGGGTAGTAGTTCATGCCAACGTCAAGGCCGTAGCCCAAGTCTGAGCCCGAGAAATCCGCCATGAGCAACGTATAGCCGATCTTAAACTCGAAGTTCTCCCAGCGCGGCTTGAGGTAGCCGACGTGGAACACCGACGGATTTGAGATTGAACTACTCACACCCGCGGACTGCGCGTCGATGGCGAAGTAGCCGTAGCTCACGGCAACTTTTCCATCCGAAGCCATAGCTCCAGAAACTACGCCAAAGAATAGGGCCAAGGCACTAAGCCGACTTCGCATGCTCACTCTCTTGCGGCTCCTCGGCCTTCATGGGTTGGATCACGGGGGAAACTAGTGGCACCGACGCTTCTGCGATGGTCCGGCGCCACTCGGCTTGTTCAGCGAGTGCGAAGCCCTGGTCGAGGTTCTTCAAGTGCTGCGAGAACACCGCACGCTGCTTGTCGTCCAGCACATCTAGGATTTGCCGGTTGTAGTTCCGCGACGAGTTCATCACCACGAGCGCCCATTTCTCTAGCGGGTAAGAAGCCACGAAGTTCTTCCACACCTCACCTTCCAGCTGGAAGACCTGCGCAAAAGACGGACGCACGCGCAGCACGAACGACTCCTCCGGGAGCGTGTCGTAGACATCTTTTTCGTCGTCGATGCTGACGGTGTCCAGATACTTCAAGAGCTCGCGATCCTTGCGGTAATTTTCCAATAGACGCCACTCGAACGGGGGTTCGATGGAGAGCGCCTGGACCTGGTAGAATTGCATCGTCGAGAGATCGATCACCGCTTGCGCCGTTTGATTCTCGAGGAGACGACCCCAGGCCCCCGGGAACGCCTTCTTCGCGATCCCCAGTGCGAAGGACTTCGGCATCATGTTCAAGATGATGAAGGCGTGGTCTTGAGGAATGCGCTTGAAGAATTGAATCCCCTTCTCGCCCATGCGCCAGAGCTGGATGAGGAGATCTTCCCCCTCGCGGCTGCCACTCGAAAAGCTTCTCTCTTTCCCGATGCGATCGAGCAAGCTGAGGCACTCGTGGTCGATCTGACCCGGATCACAGAAGGCCTCGAGCCAGTTCTGCCCGATCCCGAGTGGGAACAGCTTCTTCTGCCATTCCACCGGCATCTCATAGAGAAGAGCGCCCAATCGCGTGGGGTTCTTTTCGCCCGCGCCATGGAGCGTGATCATGTCAGAGAGAGTCGGAAACGTTCCGCTCTTGGAGATCTGGTCGTGCTTCAGATGGACGATGTCCATCGTCTTCATCGGATCATGGAAGGTCACGTCCCCGCTCACCGCCGTGGACCCCTTGTGCGAGGTCACGCGTTCGCGGTTCGCCGAAGCGGGTGCGGATGCGACGGGTGCAGCGACAGGGGAACTTGATTGCGTGGTCGGTTTCATGCGTGACAGCCCGCTGCGCACGAGAAAGCCGACGACAAGTGCCGAGATAAGCAAACCACCGAAGAGCTGGTACATCTCATCTGTGATCAGCGGTGGTTTGGCCGCTTTGAATTTCTTCACCACGCGAACGTCATCGCGGAATGGGAGGAGCTTCAGGTAAGCGGTGACTTCTTCTTTAATTTCAGCGATGCGAACTTCGTCGAAGGCATCTGGCACTGAAAGCTCGATCACCACCTTGGTGACTCTGTGACGAAGAAATGACATTGGGGTCTTTGGATCGTCCCACTCATCGACGGATTCTTCCGACTCGTAGTCGAAGTACGGCAAGTTTTCCATCCTCTGTCCCGAGACCATGTCGCGGCGAAGAGGGTTCACTTCTACTTTGATGAAGAAGGGCTCGTTTGGAAACCGGCGCGTGAAGTAGCGAGACGCCTCGTCGCGCATCTTCTCTTCCACCTCGGCCACTCGCGGGTGCTTCACAGGTCCACCCTGCGCCCAAGCCGCTAGTGACAACAGGAGTAAGCTAATCAGTGTGATGAATTTCATTACCAGCTCTCTTTAACAGGTTGGATGACCAGGACGATGGTACGCGAGTAAGCATTGAGCTCTTCCACGGTGAGGCCTTCTTTTCGTGGCAGAACGCGATCGATGAGTTCGAGCTCTCCGGAGCCGGCGATCTCCATGCGATTCAACGGCACGCCGGCCTGCTGTAAAACGCGCATGGCCGAGAGCGAGCGGAGCGCCGAGAGCTCGAGGTTATCGTCGTACTTCTTGAAGACGTCTTTCCGCTTGATGACCTTACGCTTGTCCGTGAAGCCCTTGACTGCTAGGCGATAGTTTCCGGCGTAGGGTAGATACTTCTCCGCAAACTCGTTCAGCAACTTCTCGCCTTGTGCCGTGAGTACCATGGCCCCCGAGTTGTAGAACGAGGTCGCCTGGAAAGTGACGACGATGTTCTCGCCGACTTCGTGCGCTCTCATGTTGAGACCTGGAATGAGCGGCATCTTGACCTTGGGCCCTTGTCCCGTCTCTGACGAGAGCGGCACCGCGGCCGGCACGAGATTCTCGAGCTGAAACGTCAGATGGCGGTTCATTTTCTCAAGCTTCACCTGCTTCGGATCCGTCGTGAAGAAGATGACGAAGAAGCTCAGTAGCAACGTGATCATGTCGCCATAGGACAGGGCCCACGTCCCTTCGGAGTCAGCCTCTTCCTCGTGGTAGCTCGCCTTCGAAAGCAGTCTCACTGTTCTCATGCGGCCTCACTCGCGGCTTGCTGTAGGTAGTCCGCTTTGAATTTTTCTCCACCGAGGTACGAGCCGAGCATTTCATGAGCTTCGACGACGTTAGCATTTTCGAGAATGAGCATGATGGTTCGTAGCGAAGCCTCGGCCTTGATCTCGTCGCGCTTCACTTCTTCGTGCAGCCACTCACCCAACGGATTCAAGAGCAAGTTCGAGAGGAGGAGACCGTAGAAGGTCGCCACGAGCGCGACCGCCATGCGCACGCCGGTCTCCTTCGGATCGATGCCCGATGCGATACCACGCATGAGGTGAATCAAACCGAGAACGGTACCAGCGAGGCCGAAGGCCGGTGGATACTTCGCGCCCCGGCGAAACCACGCCGAGAGCATGTTGATTCGTTTTGAGTACGTTTCGAAGCGCTGGGAGAGCACTTGCATGATGCGCTCATGGCTGAAGCCGAGCGCGGACATCTCAAGACCATCCTGCAACAGCTTCTCTTCAATGCTTCCTGGCTTTCCCTTAAAACGTCGTGAGGTGTAGACCTCGAAGCAGTTCTCGACGTGCTTCTTCACGGAATTCGACGGGAGAAAGAATTTTTGCGCAAACCGGACGAAGAGGAGCTTCATGGGTGCGGCAGGAAAGGTAATCATCATGACGGCGAAGGTTCCGAGGACCACCACGAAGAAAGCGACGTAGTCCCAGTAGGCGTCGATGCCCTGCTCGAGGTGCTGGCTCGCCAGCACGAACCCGACGACGGAAATGAAAAGACCAATGATGTACTTCATGTGCTGTCCTCTTGCCCCTTACTGGAGCATTCCTTTAAGTCGATCGACCATCTGCTTCGTCTCACCGTTTTCTGGATTTATCTGGAGCGAGCGCTCGTAATGCGCCAGCGCAGTCTTCAAGTCTTTCTGGAGGTACGCGAGGTTCCCCATCAAATCATGCCCAGCACTGACGTGGGGATACTCTTGCAAGAGCGCCGAGAGCACCCGATCCGCTTCCTGGTACTTCTTCGCCGCCGTGAGAGCGTGGCCCTGGAGCAAGAGCTTCGCAAGTTTCTCTTGCCGCGATCGAGCGTCGGTGATTTTCGGGTCATCGCCTTGGGGCTGGAGGTTCACTGCGATCTCGTAGTTCTCACTGCCGCGATCTCTGCCCAAGAGAATGTGATGATCTTTGTGGCCTTCTTTATTCAGCGAGAGAGAACTGAAGCGGCCCTCGCCGGGGAGGTTCGTGCTGTCGAGCTGCAAAGGAGTTTTTCCAAGCACGCGCGTGCCACCGGGACCCGACGACGTGACCGTTGCGCCGTCAGGAACGGAGCTAAGCTTCACGACACTTGAAGACGAACAAGCGGCTACAAGCAGAACTAGCAGAAGGCCCAAAACTTTTAAAAACATAGAATCCTCTGAGGAACTATTAAAACTTCCTCAATAAATAGTGCCATCAGGTCTAAGTCCTCATAATGAGGCAAATTCTACCGGCATAAGCGCTGCAGCAATCGGGCGCTATATAGCTGAATTTTTTACAATTACTGCGCAGTGAGTCATTATTTTTGTATAACAAGATACATGAATCCCATGATCTTTATTATCCCGGCCTTCCTTTTTCTCATGCTGGCCGAGCACTTCATCACTTCCCGACAGGGAAAGTCGGTCTATTCGTTTCGTGAAACCATCGGGAATTTGTACTGCGCGATCGGCCAGGTCTTCATCGAGATCTTTTTCAAGATTCCACTCATCGCTCTTTATTATTTTTGCGGAAAGTACGCCTTCAACCTAGAGCTCGCGGGCGCGTGGAAGTGGCTCGCACTTTTCGTCTTGGTTGATTTTCTCTTCTGGCTCAGCCACATGATCGCCCACCGAGTTCCCTGGATGTGGGCCATCCATGGTGTTCACCATCAAGCAGAAAACTACAACTTCTCCGTGGGTCTGCGCATGCCGTGGTGGCACAAGCTGACGGCGTTCTGGATTATCATCCCCCCGTCGCTCTTGGGTTTCGATGTTTTTGACTACGTCTTGGTGGCAACGCTCCACGGTTCGGCGCAGATCTGGACCCACACGACTCTATTCAAGAATCGCATTCCGGTCTTCGAGCGCATCTTTGTGACCCCGTCACATCACCGTGTGCACCACGGAAAAAATAAGATCTACATCGACAAGAACTTCGGTGGAATCTTGAGCGTCTGGGACTACCTCTTCGACACTTACCAGCCGGAGACAGAGCCGGTTCGTTTCGGCATTCCGAAGATCAAGCCTCGCGTGAATCCCTGGAGCAGCAACATCGTGCAGTTCGTTCCGCGCCTCATGCCCAAGCTTCCGCAGCACCAACGCCTCTCGGGCCAAGAGAAGATCGCGATCGCTGCTCTTACCCTTATGTTGATCGTGGGCTGTGCGCTCGTATTCGTGAACGAACGTCGCATGGACCTGCTCACCCGCACCGTCTCGTGCGCGACCGTTCTGAGCTTCATGATTGGCGTGGGCGTTTGGATGGATCATCGCGAGGACTGGTTCAAAGACGTTGAGTTACGTCTCATCCCCAGTCCACGTGTGATTACGTTGCTGATCGGCTTGCTGCTACTCTAACCGGCAGAGCGGTACTTCTGAGACTCCGTGATGTGCACACGGTTACGCATCTTACTTTTCTGTTTCTCGAGCTGGCGCTCGATCTTTTCCGTCACAAGGTCGAACGCCTTGTACATGTTGTCGGAAGAGGCCTTGGCGAAGCAGTCGTGCGGCTGACCGACGATCTTCATTTCGGCCCACTGAACTTGTTTCTCGTCCACCCAGCACGTCCAGTGGACGTCGAAGTTGCCCCCGAAAAACTTTTCGAGTTTCTCAGATTTTTCGCGGATGCGCTCGTCTAGGGCGGGGGTGTGGTCGAGATGCTTGAAGCTGATTTTGATGTTCATTCTATTCCCTCATACGGACAAATAAAAAATAAACGAAAGACGACGAACACTTTCATGTCATGCGACAGACCTCCTGGTTAATCTTGTTTGCGTTTCGAGCTGGTGAGGATCCCCATCATCTCGCGGTACTTCGCCACGGTTCGGCGGGCCACGATGATGTCTTTTGTGCTCAGCAACTCCGAGATGCGCTGATCGGACAGAGGACGTTTGGTGTCTTCGTTGCCGATCATTTCTTTGATCTTCAATTTAAGCGTCTCGCCGGCGATATCGATACCACCGTTCTTGCCGCCGATGCCGGTGTTGAAGAAGTACTTCAACTCGAAGGTCCCGATCGGCGTGTGCATGAACTTGTTGGTCGTCACACGTGACACAGTCGATTCGTGCATGCCGATCTCACCCGCGATGTCTTTCAAGATCATCGGCTTCAAGTGCTCCGGGCCACGCTTGAAGAAGTCTTGCTGGTTGCGAACAATGGCAATCGCCACTTTCGTGATCGTCTTCTGGCGGTTTTCAATACTCTTGATCAACCACAAAGCTGAGCGCAACTTGTCTTGCACGAACTCTTGAGCTTCCGGGCCGCCTTCCTTGCTCTTCAGCAAATCACGGTAGAGATTTGACACACGCAAGCGCGGAACACCTTCGTCGTTCACTTGCACAACAAACTCTCCACCCACTTCTTGGATGAAGATATCGGGCACGACGTATTGAGTTTCTTCCGGAGAAACCAAACGACCGGGCTTTGGATGCAAACCCATGATGATGAGTTCGGCGTCTTTCACCTTGTCTTTGGTCACACCGAGGGACTTCGAGATTTTGGCGTAGTCTTTCGACTGCAAATCTTCTAAGTGCAACGCAATCATTTTTTCGGCCAGCGGTGATCTCTCTTCGAGAGCACGGGCCTGCACGAGCAAACATTCTTGGATGGTTTCAGAAGCACAGCCCAACGGATCGAAGTTCTGCACCATGCCGATGACGTTCTCGGCTTCATCGCGCTCAATTTTAGATTTCGCGATCAACTCTTCGACGGGCGACGTGATGTAGCCGTCGTCGTTCAAGTCGTGGATCAGAGCGATGGCGAAGTCGAGCTCTTCAGCGCTCAGGCTCTCCATCCGCAACTGCCATTCGAGATGCTCATGAAGACCTTGGTTCTTTGAAACCATGTTCTCATAGCTCGGCATATCATCGGGTGACGACGCTTCACGGGTGTTCGGCGCGGTTGACGACGATGAGTTGAACGATTCGGCGTACGACTCCCAATCAAAATCTTCGCGGGTCCCTTCGATCAGTTCTTTCCCTTGGAAATCGTCGACGGTCGCTTCTTTCTGTTCGATCTGTTCTTTGGACGGTTCTTCAACCTCAGCAGAAGATTCGCCGTCCGATTCTTCGAGCATGGGATTTTCCACCATCTCTTGGGCAATCAGATTCGTCATTTCAAGGTGGGTCAGAGTCAAGAGCTTGATGGCCTGCTGCAACTGCGGCGTCATCATCAAGCTTTGCGTCTGCTTTAACCCTAAGGACATTTTGGCGGCCATACGGCTCCCCTACATTTTAAATTCTTCGCCCAAGTAGAACTTGCGCGCGGTTTCGTTCTTCACAATCTCTTCCGGCGTTCCGCTTACCAGCAGTTCCCCGCGATTCATAATATAAGCTCGATCCACAATCCCTAGCGTCTCCCGAACTTGGTGGTCGGTGATCAGCACACCGATGCCGCGCTCTTTCAAGTGCCGGATGATGCCTTGGATGTCTGCCACCGCAAGAGGATCCACACCCGCAAACGGCTCATCCAACAACACGAACTTCGGCGAGAGGGCCAGGGAACGAGCGATCTCGACCCGACGACGCTCACCACCGGACAACTCACGACCCTTCGACTTCCGGATGTGATCGAGACCAAAGTCACCGATCAATCCGTCTAGCGTAGCTTTCCGTTCCTGCGCTGACAGATCACGAATCTCCAGCACCGACATGATGTTTTCTTCCACGCTCAACTCACGAAAGATCGACGCCTCCTGCGGCAGATAGCCAATCCCGAGACGTGCTCTTTCATGCAAGGGCATCAACGTTACGTCTGTATCAGACAAACGGATCTCACCTTCATCGGCACGAACCAAACCCACGATCATGTAGAACGAGGTCGTTTTTCCGGCGCCGTTGGGACCGAGTAGCCCCACCACTTCGCCTTGTTTTACTTCCAGTCCCACATCTTTCACGACAGTTCTGCCGTTATAAGTTTTCTTCAGACCTTTCGCCGTCATGACTTCCATTTCAGTTTTCCTTCTTCTTGTTCTCGTCTTTCTTGACTTGAACATCGGACATGGCATCTTCGATTTCGATGAACTCGAGTTTCTCGCGCATCGTAATTCGGTACCCTTTCATCACGTCTTTTCCTTGCAGCACACGAGGCGCACCAGAAAGCACGATTTTGTCCTGACCGAATCCTTCCATCCGTTCTGCAAACGCTTGCCGAACCATCGGCCTCCCATTTGCATCCAGCAGGTTTTCAGTCACCTTCACATCGTCATTCAGGATAAAATACTTGAGCTTTTTATTTGCCTGTTCCAGAAAAACGTCACCATTTCGAGCGGTTACCTTCATTTCTCCCCTCTGAAAAAACACATCATTTTTGAGGTTAATGAGGCCCTTAAGCCCTTGAAGTTCCATCTCTTCAGACTTCAAAAAAAGTGGCGCCTGGAACTTTAAGCGTGGGCGGACAACGCCATCAACTTGGCCGCGGAACAAGGCCCATTTTTGCTTAGGCCTGGCCTTCATGTTGACGGCGTTGATGGTGATGGTCTCGCCGGATTTTTCCATGAGGTGCTCCATGCTGACGCCGCCTTTGCCGTAGAGCTGGTCTTTGCGGTGGTAGTACACCAACTCGGCCGCGCGGTACTTCGACCCAGGTTGATCCAGCTCCACATCACCCAGCATACGCAAGGATCCCCGTGCCTTCACGTACTCGGCCTGCTTGGCTTGATAGGTCATGGTTTCTTTCTGCTCACCAGATGCGTAGGTGCCGCGGGGTCGCTCAAAGCTCGCCATCTGTTCACCCAGGCTTCGCATGGAATCTGCCGCGAGAGAGAGTGAGGGCTGTCCCTGATCGAGATGGAAATACTGCAGCTCTTTCATTTCCGAAGGTACTTCCGCGAGGATGGCATCGGAGTCTTGACCCCAGTCTTCCTTCGCTCGATGAGACCAAGCTCCTAGCCCTACGAGACCGTTGAGCAGAATGAAAAAGCCAATAACAATTGTTGATTTGAAAGGACGTAAAATCATCCGTCTAGTGTAACATTAATGCTTCGCGCATAGAGGTGTTTTTCAGATGACTCTTTTGGTCGGAAAGGCCAGCATACCTCTATGAACCCTACTCTTGCAGACCTCGTTGAATCCGGTGCCAAACTCACTCCGATGATGGAGCAGTATTGGGCGGTGAAAAAGCTTCACCCCGGGATCATCGTCTTCTTTCGCATGGGCGATTTTTACGAAATGTTTTTCGAAGACGCTCGCGAAGTCGCTCGCCTCCTCAACATCTCCTTAACGACCCGTGGAAAACTTGGTGAAGTGCCCATTCCCATGGCCGGTATTCCGCACCACGCCGCTCCTGCTTACGTGGATCGCATTTCTCAGATGGGCAAAAAAGTTGTCATCTGTGAGCAGCTCGAAAACCCGAAAGACGTCAAAGGCATCGTGAAGCGCGGAGTGGTGCAAATCGTCTCACCGGCCGTGCCGTACGATCTTGATCGCACCGTAAATGGCGAAAACAAATACATCGCCAGCGCCTGGCAAGACTCGCAAGGCTTCCTGCTTTGCTTGTTGGATTTCACCACCGGTGACTTCTTCGGTTTCGCTTTTAAATCCGCCGAGGAGCTCGCGGAAAAACTTTTGATCTACCGCCCGAAAGAGTTCCTCGCCATGCTGGGCCAGTGGGAAAAATTCCCGTTCATCGAAGACACCATCGAGAGCTTAGAAATTCTGCGCACGCACCTTTCACAAGAATGGTTCACGGAAAAACACGCGGCACCTTATCTCGAGAAACTCATTCCTGGCCACAGGCGGGACGGGATCATTCAGCAACGCCCATCAGTGCTTTCACCGTTGGGCGCGTTGAGCTGGTACGTGTGCTCAACCCAGAGCCTCGATAAGATCGGCCACATCCGTCCCTTCCGTCTCATCCAAGGTGATGATGGCCTCAAGGTCACGTGGGCCACCCTTCGGGGCTTAGAAATTTTCCCGCGCGATCCTGCTCAGTGGGAACACTCTTTGATCGGTTTCATGGATCGCACCAAGTGCGCCATGGGCGCTCGTCACCTTAAGAATTTCTTCCAGACTCCACTGAAAGATCTCGCGCAGATCAAAAAGCGCCAGGAGCTCCTGGGTGCCTTGATGGCAAAACCCGAACTCTTGAAGCGCTGGCGCGAGCAACTCGTGGAGGTGCGTGACCTTGACCGCATCATGGCGAAGGCCACCACGAAGAAAGCCACCGCCGGTGACTTACTCAATCTCGCGCGCACTCTTGAGCTTCACGGCCAGATGGAAGCCGGCGCAAAGGACGAACTGGCGCGCTTCTTTCCTGCGCTAGACAAAAAAGATCGCAAGACACTTGATACACTGTCGCAAGAAATCAACAGCACCATCAGCGATGAACTCGGTGCTCACGCCGATAAAGGTAATTTGATTCGTCCAGGTGTGAACAAAGAGCGCGATCGTCTCGCGCGTTTGAGTCAATCGGCCGCGGATGAACTTCTGGTTCTTGAGACGCGCTACCGGCAAGAGACGGGGATTTCGAATCTTAAAGTGAAATCCAACAACCTCGCCGGCTTCTTCATTGAGATTTCCAACTCTCACTTGAACAAAGTCCCGAAGTCGTTCCAGCGCAAGCAAACGCTCACCAATGGTGAGCGGTACCAAACGGAAGAACTCGCGAAGCTTGAGATCGACGTGACCTCAGCGCAAGAGCGCCTGACTCGTCTCGAGCGCGAACTCTTTGAAGGGCTACTGACTCAGGTTCTCGAGCTGTCTGGCATGATTCTCGAAGTCGCTAAACGTTTGGCCCAGATGGACGTGTACCAGTCGCTTGCCTGGGTCGCTTTGCAAGAGGGCTTCAGCCGCCCTGAGCTCACCAACGATCGCGTGGTCAACATCAAAGGCGCGTGGCATCCGTTGATTCGCGCGAACATCCAAGAACGGTTCGTGACTCACAATGTGAGTCTCACGCCGGAAAAACCCTTCGCTCTCATCACCGGCCCGAACATGGCGGGTAAAACCACCGTCATGCGTGAAGTGGCGTTGATCCAGTACCTCGCTCAGCTGGGCGCGTGGGTTCCCGCCAGTCACGCCCAACTCGGCGTCCGCGATTACCTCTTCTCACGATTGGGCGCAAGTGATGACATCATCCGGGGCCAATCGACGTTCATGGTGGAGATGAGTGAGACGGCAGAAATTCTTCGTCACGCCACCGCTGATAGTCTGATCATTCTCGATGAGATCGGGCGTGGCACATCCACCTACGATGGTCTCTCGATTGCGTGGGCCTTGGTGGAGTGGTTCGCCATTCAACTCAAATCTCTCACGTTGTTCGCGACTCACTATCACGAGTTGATCGAGCTCGTTGAGACTTTGCCGTCCGCCAAGAACCTGACTGTGAGAACCGAGAGCCACAAAGGCAAAGTGCAGTTCATGTATGAGCTCATCGAAGCCGGTGCCACCCAGAGCTTTGGGATCCACGTGGCCGAGCTCGCGGGACTTCCGAAAGAAATTCTCAAGCGGGCGCGCAACATCCTCGGCAAACTGGAAGAGCAGCACCGCGATCACTCACTGGTCGAACACGTGAATCCACCGCAGTTGTCGATGTTCCAAGCCGCCAGTGCGGAAACACCGCCGCACTTGGTTGCACTGGAGAAGCGACTGCAAGAAATTGATGTCATGAACCTCACGCCCATTCAGGCGCTGCAGATGCTCCATGACATGAAATCTCAAGCGCTTAACCAATAGCCGACGTTTTGACTTTGAGACTCCAGCGCCAGCCTTGATAATCCGATACAGATTACGAAAGGAAGGCCCATGTCACTACGCCTCATCGACCACCTCGAGACTTCACTCACTCCTCGCCAGCTCATGGATCACGCCGCTCGTCCTGCTCCTGATCAGGTGAATCCTTGGGCACTGCTCTGCGCTTGGTGCGTAGATTGGGTGATCGCTTTCGCTCTCGCCAAGATCGCTGTGAGCGCCTGGATGGGCTTCATGGGTCCGCTGGGCCTGGACAATCTTCCCGCTGGTGCCAAAGCCATCGTCACGGCCTACACCGAGCGCACGAGTTTAATTCTCGCGCCGATTTTTTTCTTCACCATGAATTTCGTCGGCCTCCTGTTTCACGGAAAGACGCTGGGTCTACGGCTCTTCAAGCATCGGGTAGAAAGTTACTCGATTTTGAACTCACTCCTTTGGTCATGGGGAAGCACCGTGTCTCTGGTGACCTTGGGCCTGCCTCTGCTGACGAACTGGCTTGATCGCGGAGCTGCAACAGAAACTCGCTCTGAGCAGCACCATGAGTGGTTACTCAGTCGGCCGCTTCAGACGGATCACACGGGTCCGGATCTCGTCCAGCTGGCGCAGGAAAATGAACCCGCAGATGTTGATTTCAAGATCGCTGCCTAATTTCTAGACGCTCAAACACGTGTATATTGCATCTCAGTCGGCATGCCATTTGCTGCGTACACGGTCATGAAGTACTTATTTCTGGCCCTCTTGTGGGCCCCCATCGCAGTAGCGGATAGCCTCAGTATCCTCGCTTACACCGCCCCAACACCGCTGGATTGGTCCACTCCGGGCTCGCTCACTCGGACCACCATCGACAATAGTCTGTTCGGACTCATTGGCCGTTGGCGCGATCTCGGTCGCGGAGACCGCGAATACGAATACGTCGCCTACCCGCACGCCATCTCGCACCTCAACGTTGAACTGATCTGTAACGGTGAAACGAAAATTCTCACCGGCATGACCTCACTGCGACCTGACGGTGAATACCTCAAGGGCCTCGCTCTTCGAGGCAAGAGTCTCGAGACGATGGTCGAGGATGTTCCCGGTGGTTTGATCTCCACGAAAAAAGTGCAAGAGTGGCTCCCGATCATGACCGAGCGAGGTTATGTGAGGCGGCTGAAATGGCAGCTCCACCCGAAGGCCTGTGCCCGGCTCGAGCAGTACTTTGACGACTACCAAAAACTGGGCCTCGAAAAACTCTACGGTGGCCTCAATTCGCGGCCCCTCGAAGCGAAGGGCGGCGCAGGTTGTGCTGCATTTGCCGTGAGCTTCTTGCAAGTGGCCGGTCTCTACAATCCTGCTCTCTACGATGACGTGTGGAAACGCAACTTGCGGCTCCACGAAAAATACATCACTCGTGCTGACAAGTTAGCCGAACGCGGCATCTGGAGCTTTCTGCTCTATGGCTACGATGGCGCGTGGGCCAAGGAAAACGAACCTCACCTCAAGATGTCGTTCTGGGACCCCCAGCGGATGTATGACTGGATCGGTGATGTTCATCAAGGTCGCGTTGAGTTTGACTCGACCTACACACCGTTTAAGACGGGCAAGAAATCCTTAGGCGTGGAAATTGACGCTCGTGATGTGGCCCCACCCCAAGACCCTATCTGGGATGAACAAACTCGTCATCTGATCGAGACCGGCGCTCATCTGGGCGTTGAGTTGAAACAGGACTGAGTGTAAAATAGCGGGATGCGGATCCTTTGGCTTATCATCCTCACGGTTACTCCGGTCTTTGCCGGTGTGAATCTGCTGGACTACGAACTCGGACTTCGCCGGCGCGCCGAACTTTTGTCGCGCCGATCTTTTGAGCGCACCAAGATCCTCATGGGGATCGATCCCGAGACCTGTAAACGGGTCACTGATCCGAGCGAACTCAAGGGACTACTCAAAAGACAGATCGAGACCATCAGATCCATCGGTGAGTTGAATCACTGCGAACACCTCGTGACGCTTCAAACGCAACGCTTAAGTTCCGAGCTCGCGAACTTCCCCCTGCCGCAAATCGGCACCGGCAACGAAGCAAACAAGCTGTACGGAAGCAGCGGAAAAATCTTAAGCAAAGAGTTCCTGGATGACTACCTGGCGCCGAGCTCGCTTAACATCGGCCGGAAATTTGTCGATCCCCTTTTCAAGACTCCTTCACCGACAGAGTTTGCCGGCCACCGCATGAGCCTCGAAGGCATGCACGCTCTGCGGGTTTTCTACTCCGGCGAGCCGGCCCTGAAGCCGCAAGCGGCCCCGCGCCTCAAGTACCCACTCGCGGCCAACGAAACGTTCTACCATTATCCGGAATGTCGCATCATCGTTTCCGGTGGGCTCGAGATCACCAGCGTGATCGCCAGTGACGTGCAGGACGCGGGCCATAACCAGGCGTGTGCGGAAGCGTGCGACACAAAGCTCAACGCCTGGCTGGCCGAGAAGAAACCGGCGAGCTATTTGATGACCTGTCATCATCTCGGCGAAATCGTCAGCGTGAAATCGCGGGGCACTCCCGCCGAGCAAGGGATCAAGCAGATTTTCATCGACGGCAGCAGCAAGCACATCATCGGCACGTGTCTCGTGCGCGTTCGCAACGGAGCAACCCTCGTGTCCGGACCTGTGGTCTATCGCGCAGAATGCTTCGGGCGTTTCAAGGACGCGTATCTCAACTACGAACGCAATCTTCCGGTGGTAAGTCCTGGTGCCGCACCACACGTGATCGACGCGTACCTCCTCACGCAAACGGAAGAACGACTTGCGAGTGCAACGATTAAGAGTTATCCCCTCACCGACTTCAAGAACAGTCCTGAAAAAAAATGTCACGCCGAAGACATTGTGGTGCTCAAGAACCTCGACAAGACGAGTGAGATTCGGAGCTCATCGGGAGATTGTCTTTCTTGGTGTCTGGCCGATTATCGTGCCTTCACCCAACCCGGCGCTCGAGGTTTTGGTGGTGACGCAGAAGACTGGCATTACCGCTGCACTGATGTGAACGGTGACACACTCCTGCTCTGCTCGCTCAATCGGAAGAAGGGGTGCAGATGATCCTCTTCATCTTCCTCATGACCCAAGTCTGGGGCCAATCCATCGATGATTTGCAACGTCAGCTGATGCTCGAAGCTGAGGCGGCGCACGCGGCGAACATGGAAAGACTCTCGGTTTCACCCGACGACTGTCAGATCTCTCTGCGCCATCTGTCTCGTTTGAAGACCCTGCGCAACAATGTCGCTAACCTAGAAAAAATGGGCGGCCTCACTCACTGCCCGGAGATCACGGATAAGGACCCGACGAGCGAGTCCCACAAACTGTGGCTCGCTGCTCGCAAGCTCGAAAAAGGGTCTGGGGCTTCGGCCGAAAAACTCGATCAACGGACCATGTGGGGACAGGCCGGCAAAAAAGAATCGGCGGAAACCTTTGTCCGTCAGCAGGCGCCGCCGAAAGACAAACGTCCCCCACGTCCGAAACGTGCACAAGGTCCCGCTCCGGTGCAAAACAAGAAATGCGAAATCTTAATTTTGAGTGGGTCGGGTGCCGGAGTTTCGAACACCGTTCCGACTATCGAGAGTTGCGAAGAGCTGTGTGATACTGCGAAAGAGAAAGGGGCGAGTGTGCGTTGCTACTACGGTGACGAGAACATCACAAACGCCCCAGTCTTAAACTAATCTTCTAACCACTTAAATCCAAGTTCCTTGGTCTGCGCCACGTTCGGCTTCGACGGCGCGTTCGCCATCAAGTCGGTGGCCGACGCCGTTTTCGGGAACGCCATCACGTCACGAATGGAATCCGTCTTCGCGAGCATCATCACCAAGCGCTCCATGCCAAAGGCCATGCCTCCGTGGGGAGGTGTGCCGTACTTGAGAGCTTCCACGAAGAACCCGAACTGGTGTTGCGCTTCTTCCGGTGAGAGACCCAAGACTTCGAACATGCGGCTTTGAACTTTGTTATCGAAGATTCGCAAGCTGCCGCCGCCCAACTCGTAGCCGTTGCAGACGATGTCGTAGGCCTGCGCCTTGCACGCCGCGAGCTTCTCCAAGTCGTTCGACATGAAGAGTTCCACTTGATCCAAGCGGGGCATGGTGAACGGGTGATGTTTGGCACCGATGGCTTTCGTTTCGAAATCCACGTCGAGGAGTGGGAAATCGTAGACCCACAAGAAGGCGTACTCATCTGGATTGAAGAGCTTCAAGCTCTTGCCCAGATGGCGGCGAACCGCATCCGCACAGTCGTGCGCGACGTTGTCTTTTTTGTCGGCGCAGAAGAACCACAGGCCATCACCTTTTTCAGGTGAGTGCTCGTAGAGACCCGCGAGAAGTTCCGGCGTGATGAATTTAGAAATGCCGCCTGTAAGTGCGCCGGCCTCCACCTTAAACCACGCCACCCCTTTGCCACCGTAGGGCTTCACGATCTCCGTGAGACCGTCGATGTCTTTACGGGCCAGCGTGCCCATCGCCAACGGTAAGAACATGGCCTTCACGAGACCGTGCTTTTCTTTGGCGACGTCGGCAAAAGTAGCGAACGCGGAGCTCGCGAATAAACTGGTGACGTTCATCTGCTCAAGCCCGAAACGCACGTCCGGCTTATCCGAACCGTACTTCGCCATGACTTCTTCGTAGGTGATGCCCTTCAAGCTGAAGTTATCGCCCAGATTGAACAAGCGCGCGATCATGCGAGACGCGAGGTTCTTCATGTAATCGATCGTCGGGAAACTGACTTCGATATCGATCTGCGTGAATTCCGGCTGGCGGTCCGCACGCAAGTCTTCGTCGCGGAAGCAGCGGCAGATTTGGAAATACTTATCGGTGTTCGCGATCATCAACAACTGCTTGAGCGTCTGGGGTGACTGCGGAAGCGCGTACACTTTTCCTTTGTGCACACGACTTGGCACCACGTAGTCACGCGCACCTTCAGGAGTTGTCTTGTAGAGAATCGGCGTTTCCACTTCCGTGAAACCAAGTTCGTACAAGGTCTCGCGCGCTTTGCGAGTGGTGTCTGACCGCAGCTTCAAAATGTCCTGCAACCGTGTGCTCCGCAGATCCAAGTAGCGATACTTGAGACGAAGATCTTCCGTCGCTTCGGTGTGCCCGTGGGGCAAGAACGGAGGGATCTCGGCGTGGGACAAGAGTTCGATCGAGTGCACTTGCACTTCCACGAGACCAGTCGACATTTTTGTATTCTTCGCCGAGTCCGGACGAGCGGCGACCACACCGGTTGCCTTCACCACTGATTCCAGTGAAAAGGTTTTAAGAACAGAGAGATCACCCTTGAACTGCTCGAAGCCTAATTGTGTGAGGCCGTGTTTATCGC